>CANQIX010000050.1 GCA_947624105.1 uncultured Clostridia bacterium | reverse complement strand
AAATTTAATAAAAAATGCAGTTGGTGGAGCAGGGCTTTTATTACTTCTTGCTACAATTATTTCTCCTTTAATTGAACTTATTTTGTTTATGCTAGCATTAAAACTTATGGCAGGAATAACTCAGCCTATTGGCAACAAAAAGACGGCAACTTTTGTAAGTCAAATGTCAAACTGCGTGTCGCTTTTAATTGCCCTTATTGTGGCGGTTGGGTTTATGTATATGGTTTTGACTGGGCTTATTATGTGCAGCGCAAATCTGCTTTAAGGAGGGGATATGCAAGCGGTTTCTTCTTGGCTTTTAAGCATTGCCGGCGTGATAATTTTGTCTGTTTTATGCGAGTTTGTCCTTCCAGATGGACAGATAAACAAATATGTCCGGCTAATCTTTTCGTTTATAACACTTTTTGTAGTGATTGCTCCACTTCCAAAACTTGTCGGCATAAATATGGATTTTAGCGATTTTTACACCTATGATGGTGGCTATCAAGAGGAGTATCTATATGAACTTAATTCAAACAAGTTAAACGCTCTCACCGAAAATCTAAACAGCGCCATAGCAGAACAAGGATACAGCGGAGTTGTGGTGTCGCTGAGTGCAAACGTCTTTGCAGAGGAACTTGAACTATATGACGTCTATGTCGACATAGAAAGTGCGTCATTTGGAAAGGGCACAACTAAGGAAAAGGCGAAAGAGGTGATAACGGACATTCTGGACTATCTAAATATTCCAATAGAATTTAGCAGTTAGGAGGGGTTATGGAAAAACTAAAAAACTTCTTTACAAAAGTGAAAGAAAGCAAGTTTTGGCAGATTGGAGTTGTAGTAGTTATTATCGCTGCGATGCTTGTTGGCTACTTTGCTATATTTAAAACTAGCAGCGACACAAACACCGAAAATCCGACAGCAAACTACTCTAAGGAAGAGGAATATCTAAACTACCTCGAGAATAAATTATGTAATGTATTATCAAAGATATCTGGCGTTGGACAAGTTGCCGTCATCATAACGCTTGAAAGCGGATTTAGTTACGAATATGCAACAGACAGTGAAACAAAGACGACAACATCAAATTCAACGACAACAACAATCGACAGCGACACCGTGCTTGTGATTGATGACGAACCTGTGATTGTTAGAGAGGTATATCCAACGGTAAAGGGGGTGGTTGTAGTAGCAGACGGCAGCGAAAATTTTTCGATAAAAATGGACATTCTAAGTGCAATCCAAACTATTCTTGAAGTTGACAGCGAATCGATAATCATTCTTCACTAAAAAATTAAAAGGAGTTTTTATGAAAAAGAGAACAAAAATAATCATCTTAACCGTTATGGTTCTTTTACTTGGAGTTACTGGCTACTTAAACATCGTTTTAAACAACAGCATTTCATCTAACACAACAACGGCTTCAACAACATCATACTTTGACTCTTACAGAAGCGACCGTTCAAGCACTCGCGACCAACAACTTTTATATTATGATTCAATCATCGAATCCGAATCGTCAAGCGAAGAGGCAATCAAAAATGCTGAGGACGCAAAACTTTCTCTTACAAACAGAATCACTCAAGAAGTGGAAGTTGAAGGGCTTATTAGGGGCTTAGGATACACCGACTGCGTAATTTCAATCGGGCAGAAAAAGACAACCGTCATCGTAGAGGGAAAGGAGATGAACGACATAGAAGCAAACAAAATCGCCGCTATCGTTGCTGACAGTTTAGACATTTTAGCGAAAAATGTTGTAGTAATTCCCGTATAATAGTTTGCAAAATAAATAAATATATGCTAGAATAGAACTTGTAAAAGGGGTTCTTATGACTGCTAAAAACGAAGAAAAAAATAAGAATAACGGAAAGATTACTCTCGACAGAAAAATCTTAGTTTCTATTATTAACCTCGCCGCAAAAGAAATCAACGGAGTTGAAAGCGTTACAAATCGTCAACGTCCTTGGATAAAAAAGGTCTTTAACCGCTATGATGATGGCGTTGACATTAAATTTGAAAAGAATGGCGCACTCACTGTTGATGTCTATCTCAACATATATGCTGGCTTTAATGTGCCCGATATCGCATATCGCGTTCAAGAGAACATCAAAAATTCACTAGCAACTATGGTTGCATTAAAACCACTTAAAATAAACGTTCACATAATGGACGTAGAATGTGATAAGGAGATAACAGATGCGACATGAGGCAAGAGAGTGCGCATTTAAACTCGTTTTTGAAACACTCTTTCAAGAACCTGTGGAAGAAACTTCAGTAGAAGTTGTTGCTGCATTAAAAAAAGAACAAGATAAAGAGTTTTGCAAACAGATTTTTGACACTTATCTTGCACATAAGGCTGAACTTGAAGAATTAGTAAGTGCCAACTTACAAAAATTTGAACTTTCCAGAGTATACAAAATTGACCTAGCACTTGTTTATGTTGCTCTTTGTGAGATTAAGTATTTAGACACTCCAAAGGCAGTTGCCATAAACGAGGCACTTGAAATTTCGAAAAAATATTCGACATCAAAAAGTAACAAGTTTTTAAACGGAGTCATTTCAGCGATCGCAGATAAAAACTGATATGTATACAATAAGCGTTACCAAATTTAATAATATTGTTAGGGACATCTTTAACAACGAAGAACTTCTCCATTCTGTAAATGTAGTTGGAGAAGTTTTTGGCGTGTCTAGAGCAAAAAACGCCTTATACTTTTCTGTTAAAGACGAAGAAAGCACTCTTCCTTGTGTAAGTTTTAACGAGGATATTTTTTCTTCTATCCGTGAGGGCGAACAGGTTGTGCTTTATGGTGGCCCTAACTTTTACACTAAAATGGGCAGATTCAACTATATCGTCTAT
>CANQIX010000049.1 GCA_947624105.1 uncultured Clostridia bacterium | reverse complement strand
GCATAGCCCTTAGGCTTGTTCATCTTAAGGTAAACAAATTCCTCTGGCAGTTTAAGGATTTGGTCGTTATATTTTACAACGTCGCTCTTGCTGTCGACATCGGTGGCAGGATTATCAACCACACTGTCGTTCACAATAACTGCTCCGCTCTTTATGATTTCATCACATTTTCTTCTTGACGCAACCCCACAAGTTGCCAAAAATTTATTAAGTCGCATATCTTTTCCTTTTAGAAAAGTCTTACCAAAGATTTGCAAACTCCTTTATCCTTTGAAATATGGTCTTAGACTTTACATCTTTCATTGTATATACTTTTTCGCAAAATAGCAAGTCATTGTCCAAAAATACTTTAATTTCTCCAACCTCACTGCCCGCTTTTAATGGTGCATCAACCTCGCCGTTTATGTTATATTCAAACTTCAAATTCTCCTGCTCTTTGGCGGTAAGAGGATAGAAAAATTTGCCCTTAGTTGCAATTTTAACAAACTCCTCTCTCCCGTCATTCACCTTTACAACATCATCATAGTCATAAAGCGAAGTGATTTCCACCATCTTAAACTCCTCCGCGCAAGTTCTAAGAAGTTCCGCACTCTCTTCAAACATCGGCCCGCAGTTTAGCACAACGCACACAAGCCTTAATCCCTCGTTTTCAACTGCCGAAACAAGACATCTCCCTGCATCGTCTGTAAAGCCCGTTTTCACCCCAATGCACCCATCAAGGCTAAACAACAATTTGTTCTTATTTTTAAGATATTTCACATTTCCATTGCCATCACAAATTTTTGTATTTTTAGTCGACACAATCTCCCTAAACGTATCGTTTTCAAGGGCAAAAGCGGTAAGTTTTGCAAGGTCGTATGCCGTCGTGTAATGCCCATCAGCGTCAAGCCCGTGAGTGTTTGCAAAATGCGTGTTAGAAAGTTCCAAATCGCACGCAAGCCGATTCATAAGCGTAACAAACTCGCTGACTGATCCGGCAATATGCTCCGCAATAGCAACGGAGGCGTCATTCCCAGATATAAGCATAAGCGCATAGAGTAAATCGCGAGTGGAATAGACATCGCCCTCCCTTAGATATAGCGATGTTCCAGCAACACCAACCGCCTTTGGAGATATTTCAAACTTCTCATCAAGGTTTTTACAATGCAAAATCGCCGTAATTGCTGTCATAATCTTTGTTGTGCTTGCCATAGCAAGTCTTTTGTCGATGTTTTTGCCATACAGCACGCGCCCAGAATGTGCCTCAAGCACGCAGCCACCGACGGCAGAGGTGTATAACTGTGCCCTAGCAACCACCGGAAAAGCCAAAAACTGTGCTCCCAAAATCAAAAAAACTGCAACAATTGCAGTTGCAAACAAAAACAGCCTATTTGTTTTCATCACTTTCCACCTTGTCTTTTTGCATTTCATTTAGTATGGAGTTGAACATATTTAAAACTGTTTGATAGAGCGATTTATTCTCAACATTCACAAAACTGACCTCGCCTTCCTTTTCAATGAGAAAGCCCACCGGTGTAACACTCATTCCACCAGCACTGCCACCACTTAGAGGATATTTGTTTGCAACGCGCCTTGCAGAAAGGTCGGCGTATTCTCCGCCACCAACAACGTATCCAATCGAAACTTTAGACACCGGCAAGATAACCGTTCCATCTGCACAAACCACCTTTTCCCCTATCACAGTAGAGGAATCGACAATCGTTTTAATTTTGTCAAAGCAGCCAGAGATAAGTTCTTCAACAGAGTTGTATTCTTCAACTTTCTTCATATCTTCTCCTTTTGCATACCACACTTATGCTTGTGTAGTATGCAAGCATATTACACAACATATAGTATTACCTTGCAATTTTTGTTATTATGTATGAATAGACAAAAGAATATACTAAATCGAACAAAGAAATCGATATTTTTCCACGCGCAGCAAGTTCAAAAACGATATTATTGTAAGAAATTGTGTCGTAAATACAAAGCGAGGCAGTAGGTTTTTTGCTCTTCAAATATAGGAACAAAAAGCCAAAGATTTGATTGATAAAACCACACAGCATAGCCGTTCTAAAGGCGTCGCCTATCCCAATGTTATAGTAAACAAGAATGTGCTTAAGACGAATTTTATCTGCCGCCTGCTTAACAAATTCCTCGATAAGTTCAAACTGTGGACTGTTTATTTCAATATCGACCTTCTTCGTTTCCGTGTCGTTTTTCAATGTGATATATTTGCTATGCAGCTCAAAGCGGTAATACAAAAGTTTAAACTTATAGAAAAAGATTGCAAATGCCCCACGATTTTCAAATGGATTATAAGAAACTCTCACCTCCAACATTATTGGAAAGACGATTATCAAAATTATTATTGCAGGGATTATAAGAAGCAGAGAATCTCTTATTGTCATAAAAAAATTTTGCGCATTAACGACTAAAAAATACAAAATCGTTATGAGATTTGCAAAAAATAATATATAATAACATGGTATTAAGACTTATTCGTCTAATTTAAGGAGAGGTTTATGACAACTTCAAAAAAAAGCACAAAAACAAACAAAAAAACATCAAGTTCAAAGGCAAAACAGCCTGAAAGCAACATCTGCTTTGACAACGAACTGTATCTAAAATTGCAGTCTGAGAACATCAAAAAGAGAATCAAAAAGTTCAACAACAAACTTTACATAGAATTTGGCGGAAAGATTTTTGACGATTTGCACGCTGCAAGAGTTTTACCTGGCTACGACCCAAATGTTAAGATAAAACTTCTTCAAAAAATGAAAGATATGACAGAAATTATCTTCTGCATAAGCGCAAACGACATCGAAAAGAACAGAATGAGAGCCGATTTAGGCCTTAACTATGCCGACGAAGTTCTTAGAGTTGTTGACAATATGAGAGCGTTAGGACTTGAAGTATCTTCCTTTGTTATCACCCTATACAAAGGGCAAACAAGTGCTCAAAAGTTTGCAAACAAACTTGAACAACGCGGAGAAAGAGTATATTTCCATAAATACACCAAGGGTTATCCAAACGACGTAGACACAATCGTCAGCGATGAGGGATATGG
>CANQIX010000048.1 GCA_947624105.1 uncultured Clostridia bacterium | reverse complement strand
GATTATACTACTATAGAAGAAACAGGTGATAAAACAACAGTACCTAGTGGATTATATTGTAAGTTGATTGACGAGAATAAAGAATATTATTTAGGAGATAAAATAAATTATCTTAATAAAATAGCCACATATTATTGGGGAGAGAAATTTTCGAAACTTTTTAAAACAATATCTTCCAGCAAAGAGCGGAGAAATTCGCACTCTTGACGGCGAAGTTGTTGGCACGCACGAAGGACTTATGTATTACACAATTGGGCAACGTAGGGGACTTAACATTGGCGGCAAGCACGGCGGAAACGGAGATAGATGGTTTGTTTTGAAAAAAGATTTAGAAAACAACATTCTCTACGTAAGTCAAGGGGAGTGTGAAGAGTTGTTTTCAAACGGATTGTTCGCAACCGACTTCAACTTCATTCCAAAAGTTCCAGAGGAAAAGGAATTTGAATGTTTCGCAAAGTTTAGATATCGTCAACCTGACCAAAAGGTAAAAGTTACGGTGTTAGGCGACAAGAACATTAAAGTTGACTTTTTTGAGAGACAAAAAGCAATCACTGAAGGACAGTTTGTTGTGCTTTATACCGAAGACGGCACGTGCTTTGGTGGAGGAATTATCGATAAAAAATTTTAAAAAGGAGCAAGCGAAATGCTTGCTTTTGTTCTTTTTATGTGCTAAACTTAAAGGGCAAATTGGATATTGTTTCTAATTAAACCAATGCAGAGATGTCCGAGTGGTTTAAGGTGCAGCCCTGGAAAGGCTGTGTGCGAGAAATTGCACCAAGAGTTCGAATCTCTTTCTCTGCGCCATATTTTAAGGCAAATCGCTAAGCAGTGATTTGCTTTTTTTAATGCATATATGCTATAATTTTGCTATGAATGCGAAACAAATTCTTGAAAAGGTGAGAAAGATTGTTGCAATGTATAAGAAGGGTGAACTTGGCGGGGAGGTTATGCCGGAGGATAGCAATCCAAAACTAGACAACCTATCCGAAGAAAATTTGATATATTTCACCTTGCCTATGGCACTAAACTACCAAAGAAATTCGTATAAATTATGGCAATCTGCCCTTCAAACTTGGAACGATGCCGATGCTAAGAGAGTTTTCTCTCCAAAAGAAGTTTTGAGTATGAGCGAGGAAGAATTAAGGCGACTTTTAACAAAGTATAAGGTTGCTGTGCAACAAAACAAGCAACCAATCATTTGGAGAAGACTTTGTCAAACGATTGTCGAAAATGGCTCGCTGACAGCCTTTTTGAAACAGAATGAGTTTGATATTGCGAAGATAAAGGAAGATATAACCGCGCATAAGCAAAACTTTCCATATCTTTCTGGCACAAAGATATTAAATTATTGGCTTTATGTGCTGACGCAATACACCGGATTTGATTTCTGCGGACGTGAAAATCTCACGATTGCGCCGGACACTCACGTAATTCAAGCAAGTTTGAAACTTGGTGTGATAACAAAAGAGGAGAGTTTGAAGTCAAATGTGAGGGAAATTGTGAGCGATAGATGGCTTGAACTTTTGAAAGATACCGAATTTTTGCCAATTGATTTACATACGCCATTCTGGATTTGGAGCAGAAATGGTTTTGTTGTGGAGGTGTAGAAATGAAAACAGAAACGGAAGCACGACTTTTAGACTGCAATGTTGAGGAGATGTTAAAACGCCTTAAGAGGTGTTCTGCAGAATTTGTGGGCGATTGGTTGCAAGTAAGAAACTGTTATGATTTTACGCCGGTAAAAGAAAACAGTTGGATTAGGCTTAGAACAAATGGCAAGGAAACAACGCTGACAATAAAGGAAATAGCAACCAGCAAAATTGACGGAACAAAAGAGAGCGAAATTGTTGTTTCGGATTTTGATACCACAGACGAAATTTTAAATAAACTTGGCTACAAAGCAAGAAGCGTTCAAGAAAACAGACGCATAAGATTTATGCTTGATGGAGTGGAAATTGACATCGACTTTTGGCCTAAGATACCAACCTATGTTGAGTTTGAGGGGGAGAGTGCAGATGCGATTGAGGCTGTCTGCAAAAAACTTGGCATAGCGTTTAAAGAACTTGTAACTTTAGATGTAACTGCGGTGTATAAGCACTATGGTTATGATATAGAAAAACTTCCTCCAAAGATTTATCTGGAGGAAGATAGGAAAGAGGTTTATAAAGATTTAGTTACATCGCTATTTTCAAAATAAAAAAACACCAAACGGTGTTTTTTATTTTACATTTTGCTAAGGATATCTTCGCGTTTCTTGTTGTATTCTTCTTCTGTAATTACGCCCTTATCTTTAAGGTCTTTAAGTTTAGCAAGTTTTTCTTCAACAGGAACTTCCTTTGTTTGTTCGTCAAGAGCCCTATCAAGTCTGTCGAGTTTTTCGTCAACATCAATTCTCTTTCTAACAAATGCTCTTTGCATAACTGCATTTGCGATTAAAACGTAAACCAAAGACAAAACAAAGAATGTGATAAGTGGTTGTTGCCATAGAATTGATATCATAGGTAAGAATTCAGTGCCTTCTGAAGTTATGCTGAGGCAAATTGCTGCGAATGTGATGTATCCATCAAAGAATACGTATGCAATGTAGGCGATAATCTGGAAAGCAAGCATTGTCTTCTTAAATTTTGTAACCGATGTTGCGATGAATGATGCAACAAAGAATTGAAGTGATGCAATGAAAGTATACTTAATAAAGTTAAGAATGCCATAAAGTGTTTGTTCACTGATTTCAGTGTGCATAGCGATAACAACAACCCAAATGCATATTATCCACAGTAAGCACATTGCGGAGAGCAAACATATAAAGGTGATAGATAACTTTTTATATTCGTGATTTTCAAGTTTTTTAATCCACGCACCAGTAGAAAGCAAGCCAAATGCTATAACACCTACTGTAGCAACAAATCCAACGATGTAAGAATTGAGTGGTAATAAACCGGTAAGGTTAAATACCAAGATGCCAGCAGCAAGGAAGATTAAAATAAGCCCAACTGAATTTACAATTCTGTAAGCCTTTCCGCCGCCAGTGAAATTTCTTTCATCTCTTCTGATACGACCAAATAATCCCATATTTTCCTCCAATAATATATTAAAAAGATAGCATATTATATGCGATTTGTCAACTAAATAACAAAATTTTTGACCTTTGCAAACGATAAAACTACTCGATAATTGCGAAATATTAGGAAAATTCTTGAAACACGAGGGAGGGTGTTGGAGAGATATGTCAAAAAAAGTTAAAAAAGGTAAAAATATTTTGAAAAAAAGGTTGACAAGGGTAGAGGGAATATAGTAAAATATGCTTGCTAACATAAATTGTGTT
>CANQIX010000047.1 GCA_947624105.1 uncultured Clostridia bacterium | reverse complement strand
CATAACAGTATATTCCGTCAAACTCTCGTCCACCCACGCCTCGCGATATTCATCGTTCCCTACAAGGCTATACCACCACTGATGCGCTATCTCGTGCACAATGACATATTGATAGGTTGCATTGTCGTTGATGTGGTCTGCGATGTAGATTAGATTTGGATATTCCATTCCACCAAAACAAAAATCGCACTGCACGACATTCAAAGTTTTGTATGGGTATTTTCCAAACATCTCTTCAAACTCTTCAACAACTTTCACTGCAAGTTGCAAATTTTCTTTGTAATAGGCATCGTTGACATAATAATAGTTGACTGTTATATCTCCCGCTTCCGCAGATTCAACTTTAAAATTTTCCGACAAAACAAAGCAAAAATCACGGAGTTTTTGTCCAGATATGTGCGCAATTTTGTTGCCCGAGTCAGTTTCTATATACTTCACAACGCCACTCGACGCAATTTGGAACTTCTCATCAAAAGTGATTGAAACATCATAGTTTGAAATGTCGCTGTAAAACGGATCGCCATTTTTTGAAAAGTCATTTTCGACAAAGCCGTCTTCATATACACAAGCGATTGGGTAGAAATTTCCAAAATTAACGGTGCTGTTGCCGTAGCCAAGTCTATTGTTTGTGTTTGCGAGATAAACGCAATATTCGATGTCAATTTCAACCATTTCTGCCGGGAAAAGTTCCTGCAAAAGGGTAACGACAAGAATTGCATCATTTTTGATGTTAAATTCCATAGCGGTGTTAGATGCACTTACGCTCTCTATTTCAATCTTTCCGTAGTCGATTCCATTTGGATATGCAAGAGTTTCACTTGAAGTTGGCACGGCGCACTTTTGAAAACTGTTTGGGTAGAGAAAAAATTCAAGCGTCGTTAAAACGTTGTCAGTGTTGTTGTAATAGTCTAATGTCTGCTTGCAACTTAGGGTGTGTTCGCCGTCGTCATAGACGCAATTTAGCGTATAGCACGAGAGTTTTTCTTCTCCCCTTTCACACCCCGTAAGAAAAAGTGGGAAAAATAATACTAACAAAAACAAAATAATCGCATATTTTTTCATATTTTATATGTATTATCAAAAGTTTTAAAATATAATCAAATGGTTGTAAAAAAGAAAAAATTATGATAAAATTTGTCAGTAAAGGAGCGAAAAATGGCTTTTTGTAGACTATCACAAGATTCAATCGCAAACACAACCACAACGATCGACAACTTGTTTATCAACAACTATCTCCCTTTTGCGCCAGATAACTGCGTGAAGGTGTATCTGTATGGGCTGTATAAATGTCAAGACACGGCATCAAAAGATAACAACATCGAAAACTTTGCAAACGAACTTAAAATGACAACTGAGGACGTTGTGAATTGTTTCTATTACTGGCAAGAGCAAGGTCTTGTGCAGGTCATCGAGGTCATTCCGCTAGAGGTTAGATATCTGCCAATCACAAACGTGTTAAACGGCATAAAGAAATATAACGTCAAAAAGTATGGCACATTCAACGTTCAAGCACAAGAGATTTTGACCGGCAGAATGATAACTCCTAAGGAGTATGAGGAATATTACAACATTATCGAAAATTACCACGTCGAAAAAGAAGCGCTTTTGATGACGATAAAATATTGTGTTGATTCTAAGAGTGATGATAAAATTAGTTATAGTTATATAACAACCGTAGCGAAAGACTGGGCAAACAGAGGAATTACAACCTGCAAACAAGTGGAAGAGCAGATTTTGCAGTTTGAAAGTTTGTCAAGCGGACTTGAAATGATGCTTAAGGCTATGAAGTTGAAGCGTCTTCCAACAATTGCAGAGCGCACACTATACAAAACGTGGCAAGAACTCGGTTTTGACGAAGAGGTGTTAATTTACATTGCAAAGTCGCTTAAACACCCTTCATTTGAATATATCGACGAACTTGTAAAGCGCTATTATTCTATGAAGTTTAAGTCGGTTGCCGAAATCGAAAACTATGAGGCAGAGAAGAAGGAATGCATCAAAATTGCAAAGAGCGTAACTTCAAATCTTGGGCTTTACTATGAAAATCTTGGGCCCGTTGTCGATAACTACATCTACAAGTGGTTAAATATGGGATTTTCTGTCGATATGCTCAACGAGATTGCAACTTACTGCTTTAAAACGAATATAAGAACGCTTGACGGAATGGACAGCGCACTTGCAAAGTTCCACAAGATGGGAATTGTCAGCAAAGAGAGTTTGGGCGAATATTTTGGCAACGTGCTTGCAACCGACGAAAAGATAAAGGAAATTTTGACCGGTTTAGGGCTAACGCGTAACGTAAATCAATACGACCGCGACAAGTATCGCCTTTGGACAGAGGTTTGGAATATGTCGCAAGAGGTTATCTCTTATGCAACCACACTCGCCCAGGGCAAAGAACAGCCAATGCAATATCTTGCAAGCATTTTGTCGTCATATCACGAAAAGCACGTAACCACAGTTGACGAGGCGAAGGGGCTTGCTCTCAGCGTAACGAAGCCAAGCAAAAAATTAAAGAACCAGCGCGAATATTCTCGCGATGATATGAACGCGTTGTTTGATACGATTCAAGAAGTTGAGGTGTAGAATGAAGCAAGACACAATAAAAAAAGCGCTCGTCCGCATTGAAGAGCGAAGAAAGGTTGCAACCGAAAAACTAGACGCCTTAAGAGCGGAGTTAAGTAAAGATCCAACCTTTTTGGACATTCAAAGAAGATACACCGAAGAAAAGATTGAAAACGCGCGCAAAATCGCCTATGGAGAAAAGGTAGACAGAAGCGAAGAGCAAAAACTTAAAGCGCAGTATGACAAATATTTTGCATCTGTTCAGCCAGAGTATAGTTGCACGCTGTGTAACGACACCGGCTACGTAAACGGGCAGATGTGTAAGTGCCTAAAGCAAGAGATTTCGCATATTCTTTATGAAGAGAGCAATTTTGGCAGTTTAGTCAACTTTGAAGAGGCGGAAAAATGTGCAGACAGCACGCTAAAACCGGTGTATGCCCTAATGAAGAAGTGGTGCTTAAGCGATTTTAAGAAAAATCTAATTTTCATTTCCGGCAAAGTTGGAGTTGGCAAAACATACCTCACACGCGCGATGGCGAACGAACTTATTTCGCGTGGCAAGATGGTTAAACTTACAACCGCCTTTGAAATGAGTAAAGATTTCAAGGATTACCGCTACAACTACGAAGAAAGCACCCTCGACAAATATCTCGACTGCGAAGTGCTGTTCATCGACGACTTAGGCACGGAGATAATCTACAAAAATTCCACAGTTGAACTTTTGTATTTGGTGATAAACGAGAGGAAAATGAAAAAACTCTGCACAGTCATCACCAGCAACCTAGATCTCGACGAAGTTTTGGATAGATATGGCGAGCGCATCTCGTCAAGGATAATCGACAAAGAAACGTCCATCTGTTTGAACCTTGCCGGCGAAGACAAACGCACAAAAAGACAATAAAAAAGCCACTTTAAAGTGGTTTTTTGTTATTTAGTGTAAAAGTCTATAACTTTGTCTGCTTCTGCCTTAGAAAGCGCATTTTCGTGCCCACAGCAGAGCGAGTTGAAGTTTATGGACTTTATTTTTTTTAGCGATGCCATAAGCCTGTCAAAATCACCGCCATAGAGGTCATATCTGCCGATATACTCGCCTAGTATAAGGTCGCCACAGTAAAGACAATCGCCAATCTCATAGACCATATCGCAGTAGGAGTGCCCCGACAGAGAGTAATAGCGTATTTTAAGAGCGCCCAGCGTCAGC
>CANQIX010000046.1 GCA_947624105.1 uncultured Clostridia bacterium | reverse complement strand
AGGTGTGGCGGAATGGCAGACGCACAGGACTTAAAATCCTGAGTTCGCAAGGACGTGTGGGTTCAAGTCCCACCACCTGGACCATACAAATCTTAGAAAATACCAATCGATTTGGTATTTTTTATTTTTGCCTAAGCATCTTCCTTACAATAAAAAGCACAACAACGTTTGCCTTTTTTTGTTTTCTGCAGAGGGCAAGTTGTGGTATAATAAATCTATGGAGGGGATATGCAAAAACTGACGCGGGCTGATGCCAAAACTTTTCTGCAGGCTGGGGAACTTACCAAACCTTTTTTAGACAAAGATTATGTTCTTGACAAAGTGATGTGCGATTACAACCGCAAGATTTCGCTTGGAGAAAGCGTAACAAAGATAGACAGTTTGATGTCTTGGATAAATCACTGCGTAACAACGGCAAGCGATTCCAACTTTCTTCAAAAGCACAAGTTTAACAGAACGGCGGAAGAAATTTGGGAGAGCAAGGTTGTAACCGGTTGCACCGACAGGGCTATGCTGTTTTGCACGTTTGCAAGGCAGATTGAAATTCCTACCACTCTTCTTCACACGGTGAAATATAACTACCTTAAGGACTTTTTAAGTGGCAAAGATGTGCAGATACACAAAGGACACACCTTTTGCGAGTGCTTTTATGACGGCAAGTGGATTTTGGTCGACCCTACGTGCAGAAAAATCGTCTACGATTATAATCCGGACAGGCTTGTTCTGCCATACAACAACCTAAACAGCAACGTCTTTGTTCCATACTTTAGAGGGCTTGACCTAACGCGCAAAATGACCTTAAAACAGCACAACAAACAGGAAGAGGAGGCGTGTAAAAAACTCCAAATCGAGATTTTGCCAAATTAGTTTGTGAATTTTATTCTAATTTGTGCCAATTTTTTCGACTTTTATCATAATTTTTATTTGTTTTTTTTAATTTATTATTGTATACTAACTCTGTTATTATACTCCTAGTTCCTAGTTTTGAGGTGAATATGAAAAAGATTGCAGTGGTAACAGACAGCAATGCCGGTATTAAACAAAAAGATGTGGAAGGAACAGACATATACGTTGTTCCTATGCCATTTATTATCGGCGAAGAAGTCTATTATGAGGACATAAATTTAACGCAAGATGAGTTCTTTGAAAAGCAGATAAGCGATGTGAAAATTTCAACTTCGCAGCCAAGCATAGAAGGGGTGGCAGAACTTTGGACAGACCTTTTGAAGAAATACGACCAAATTGTGCATATTCCTATGTCAAGCGCGCTTAGTATGTCTTGCGAAACGGCAAAAAACTATGCCGAAACGAACTTTGCAGGCAAGGTGTTTGTTGTTGATAACAGACGTATTTCAATTTCGCAAAAGGGCGCAACTTATGACGCAATAACTCTCGCTTCAAGAGGGTATAGCGGAAAAGAAATTCAAGAATATCTTGAAAAGGACGGCGACAAATCGTCTATCTACCTCATTGTTGACACATTAAAATATCTTAAACGTGGCGGACGTGTAACTCCAGCAGCCGCCGCAATCAGTTCGATTTTGGGAATCAAACCAATTCTTGAAATTAAGGGCGGAAAACTCGACAAGTATGGAATTACAAGAAACATCAAAAACGGCAAAATGAAGATGATTGAAGCGTTGAAAGCAGATATTGAGAAGAGTTTCAAAAACCTTGAAGATAATGGCGAACTTGCTATCTCTGTTGCGCACACAACAAACGATGAAGCCGCTCAGGTGTTTAAAGAGGAACTTATCAAAGAATTTCCTAAACTTAGATTCGACTACGTTGACCCACTTTCACTCAGCGTTGCAACTCACGTAGGCCCAAAGGTTATCGCTTGCGGAATATACCACTTTGTTAAATAGGCGGGAGGCAATATGTTTTATGGCTTAACAAAATTCTTAATTTGGCTGCCTTGCTCGATTGCGCACCCTACCTTTATCTACGGCAAAAAAAATATGCCAAAAGGGAAAGCGATTCTTTGCTGCAACCATAGGTCGAATTTTGATATTGTAAGTTTTCTTCTCCACGTCAAAGAACACCCAAAGATTTTGGCAAAGAAGGAACTGTTTAAAAACAAGTTTTTTGGCGCACTTTTAAAGGATTTTGGTGCTATTCCAATCGACCGCGATTCCACCGATGTAAACGCCATTAAAGAGTGTATGAAAACGCTAAAAGAAAACCGCAAGTTGTTTATCTTCCCAGAGGGCACAAGGCTAAAAGATGAAAGTCAAATTATGGGCGAAATCAAAAGCGGAACAACGATGATTGCAATTAAAACAAAAACCCCGGTTGTGCCTATCTTTTTGATGCAACAGCATAAGGCTTTCCGCAAAACGCAGTTTGTGATTGGCGAGCCTTTTGAATTTACCGAATTTTATGGGCAAAAACTCGACGAAGAGACGCTTGAAAAGGCAAACAACATTTTAAAGGATAAAATGCTTCAACTCTATTACGACAACAAAGATAGGCTGATTAAAACGAAGAAAACTAGACGCGGAAGCAAAAAAACAAAAGAAACAGACAAAGATGGCAAGTAGAACGATTCTGCGCCATCTTTTTTTGCTAAAGCACCAAATTTCTTTGACTTTTTTCTAAAATTTTGCTATTGTATTTGGTGAATTATTATGTTTAATAAACATACTTATTTGAAGGACAAATTATGAACAAAGATTTTAATATTGACGCGATTGACAAAAGTTTTACAACTTACAAAAAAGGTCAAATTTTTGACGGCGTTATCGTTTTGAAACGCGACGATGGTGTGATATTCAACATAGGCGGAAAGAACGACGCCTTTATTCCTGCATCTGACTTTGACGACTTCCAAAAGGTAAAAATTGGCGACAGATTTTCGGTGATTATCACAAATCCTAAAAACGAAGAGGGGCTGATTGTTGCCTCGATGTCGCTTGCAAGAGATATAAAGATTGCAAATCAAAATGCACAAACCTTTAGGTTGGGCAGCAAGTTCACCTTTGTTGTTACCGGCGTTGTAAACGGCGGCGTTGTGTCGAAGATGGGAGATTATTCCATTTTTGTTCCAGGCAGCGAGGTTTCTTTAAGATATGTTAAGGACCTTAAGAGTTTTGTTGGAAAGCAACTTGAAGTTGTTGTAACCGAAATCGACCACGAAAAGAAGTCGATCGTGGCAAGCGCAAAACTTTTACAAGAGCAGATTAAAGTTGCCCTTGAAAACAGTTTCTGGAACAGCATATTTATCAACAAAATCGTTACCGGCAAAGTGAAAAAGATTATGCCTTACGGCGCGTTTATCGAAGTTGATGGAGTTGACTGTTTTGTGCATATCTCAAACCTCTCTTACGACAAGATTCAAGACGTAAACGAAGTGTTGAAAGAGGGAGATACGGCACAGTTTAAAGTTATCGAACTCGACAGAGAAAACAAAAAAGTTGCTCTTTCGTATAAAGCGCTTCTTGAAGATCCAAAAGTAACAAGAGTGAAAGAACTTCAAGTTGGCAACGTTTATGAAGGAACTGTGATAAAACTTTTGCAGTTTGGTGCTATCGTAAAACTTAGCAACGGCGCAACCGGGCTTTTGCATATTCAAAACTGCACAGAAAACAGACAGAAGAAGATATACGAACTTGTTAAGGTTGACGATGTTGTTAGAGTGGAAGTTATATCAAAAGACGAGGACGAGGGGAAAGTCTCCTTTAAACTTGAAAAAATGGTGTAATTTTGATAGAATATTCTTGCAATAAGCAAATTAGTTGGCATAATAGGTGCATATCGCACCTAGTTATGCTACTGTGGCTCAGTTGGCGCGACGCGTAAAGGCTGGTTGCCGGTGGCAAGCAGGTAGCCAAAGCGGGGAACAATTTGTAATTGCGACCGGGAAGAGCTTGCTCTAACAACTGAGCAAGTGGTAAAATAGAAAAACAAATATGCTACTGTGGCTCAGTTGGTAAAGCACGTGATTCGTAAACTGAATCGCAACAAAAACTCAATAAAAAATTAGGTGCAAAGTCACCTAAAATGCTGGTGTAGCTTAGTTGGTAAAGCACGTGATTCGTAAACTGAATCGCATCAAAAAACTTAATAAAAAATTAGGTGTATTTTACACCTAAATGCTGGTGTAGCTTAGTTGGTAAAGCACGTGATTCGTAAACTGAATCGCATCAAAAAACTTAATAAAAAATTAG
>CANQIX010000045.1 GCA_947624105.1 uncultured Clostridia bacterium | reverse complement strand
ACGATCCACAAAAGTGGGGTAGAAACAAGCAAGGTTATTATGTATGCAGAAGATGTTACAAAGCGGCTTATCATACTTAAAATAATTTCAAAAACCCTTATAACCGTGTTGGTTTCGTTAAGTCTGCTTGTGAAGGTGGACGTCTTTGTCGAGATAAAGCAACTTGCTTTTAGGTTTGATATGCGCTCGTGAATTTTGTATTTTATGCTTTTAGAAAGTTCTTTGCTTAGTTTGTCGAAGCAATATTGTGAGAAGAAGTTGCCGATTCGCGAAATTACGCTAAGCCCAAAGGTAACAAAGGCGATTGTAATAAGCACGTGATAATCTCCGCCGGTAAAAACTCCAAGCATCGCTTTTGTGATGTAAGCACCGGCAATGCTTATCGCAAGGTTGATGCCAAACACCAAGCAAACGACAAAAAGAAGTTTTTTGTTGATATTTGCAAGTTTCATAACGCCTAGAATGTTTTTGATGCCTTTAGTTTTTTGTGTTTCCTCTTTTGATACTTTATAGAAATCTTTATCCTTTATTTCTTTCATATCCTCTCCTTTTTATGCACTGCGCACCATTATAACACACTAAAGTGCGATAGTAAATAGGCAAAACAACTATTTTTGGCATTTTTCAAAAACAGAAGTCAAAGTTATGATAAGGGTGTTCAACTTGTCGATGTTGAACTCTTTATAGGTTAGGCTACAGTTCACTTCAATCTGTATTGCCCAGATGTCATATTCTTTTGAAAACGCGGCGGTGATGCTTGGATATCGTCCACAGAATGGATTGTCGACATTTACAACAAAACCATTTGCCTGCATTGCATCAACAAGAGTGTTGTAAAGCGACTGATCGTTTTTGATGCTCTGTCCAAAGTTGATGCCAAGATTCACATCGCAAGGGCGTCTGGCGGCAAGTCCGTGAATGTCTATGAGGTATTTAATTTGCCTTTCTTCGATGATGCGTTTTAGTTCTCTGCGATATGGACAATCGACGTCAAAATTTGCATCGTCAAACATATTCTTCGTCTTTAGGATTAAGTTGCAATTTAGATTTTTTTGCAAAACTAAAGCAAGGCGAGCACTTCCTGGTTCGCTGAATTTTTCTTTGCCAAGCCTTGTTTGAACGACTCCGTGTGGGGCGGAGATAAGTAGGCGACTGTCGGTTAAAATTGTGGTATGTCCGTCCTTGAATTTTGACTTGTTTAGATATGGTTTTGATATCGAGGTAAACTCTTCAAATGTTATACTTTTCATATTTAAAATATAACATAATTAAAATGTTTGTGTAAACAAAATATCTTGATTTATAAAAAGAAAAGGAAACTGAAAAATTAGTTTCCTTATCAAAAAATTCATATTTTTATGTGCTTTTTGCGATTTTTTCTTATTTTTTTTCGCATTTTTCATATAAACGCGATGTTTTTCCAAGGGTGTAGAACAAGTTGTCTTTAAAATCGTCGATGTCGATGTCAACACAAATTGACATATTTGGCGCTTTGTCATAGTCGGTTTCGATGTAGCCATAATTTTCAAGCGTGTCGTCATAATATTTGACTTCGGCGTGGCATTCCTCAAGTTTAACTTTGTCTGGGTCGGTTAGGTAATATACTGCACAAACGTCGTGCACAGCCGCACCAAGTTTTCCTACGTGGAAGTCGTTGTATTTTGAAAACATCTTAGCATACAATGCGCCAATTTTGTTTGTGTTTTTAAATCTTGAAATTTCCTCTTTGTCAAGGTATGCCATATGTCCTAGTTCCATTGGAACAAGCACGATTGGAACGCCACTTCTAAGCACAATATCGGTGCTTTCTGGGTCAAAGGCGACATTAAACTCGCGATATGGTTTGCCGACAATCTTTTCTTTCGTTCCGCCCATAACGACAATCTGTTCGATATACTTTTTGCTGCTAGGGTGCTTTTTGAACATATCGGCAAGGCACATCATTGGGCCAAGGGCGACAATCGTCATCTTTTCTGGACTCTTTCTAAGCACGTCGAACATTGCATCAGCGGCGCTAGCTTTTATTGGTTGTGTCTTTATCATTTTTTTGTTTATTTTAAGCCCGCCAAGCCCGTCTTTCCTTGTGCGTTAAAGGCATAGGCTGGATCTCTTTTAAGTGGTTCGTTTGGTCCAACTGCAATTGGGATATTCTCTTTAAACAAATCCATTAAATAGCAAGCGTTTGCTGTGGCATTTTCGATAGGCCCGTTTCCACCAGCAATTGCAAGGAGTTTTATATTTAATTCATCGCAAAACAATCCATACATAATGGCAATAGCGTCATCTACGCCTGGGTCAGTAACAATAATAATATCTTTCTTCTTAAAATCCATTTCAACCTCACAATTATATTTATATTCCAAAAGCAGTGGGGAATACTCAGTGAGTATAGCATATTTTAAAAATTTTGGCAAAGGTTTTGTGGATTTTATTTTTTCTCGACACAATAACCGTATTTTTGACAAAAGTAGCGATATTTTGCTTCTGCGTATCTGCTAAGATTGTGGGTGCAAGGAGGAAAATTATGCAAATAAAAAGCCGCGTCCACGACAATACGTTGTTTGTTTTGCTGTGCGGAGAACTCGATGAACATACTGCAAATTACACAAAAATCACGCTTGACGACCTATTCTCAAACGCCAATATAGACAAGGTTGTGATTGATTTGTCGGAACTTGAATTTATGGATTCAACCGGAATTGGGGTTTTGATTGGGAGATACAAAAAGATGAAAACAAAGAACATTCCTATCTTTATCTGCAATCCATCTTCGCACGTGGAGAAAATATTTAAGATGACTGGGCTGTATGACCTCATGCCTAAGATTGTATAAGGAGTTTAAAATGAAAAATTCTAATTTTATGGAAGTAACCTTTAAAGCGTTGTCAGTTAACGAGGGGTTTGCAAGAGTGTGCGTTGCCTCTTTCTGCGTTCAACTCAATCCGTCTGTGGACGAGATAACCGACATCAAAACGGCAGTGAGTGAGGCGGTTACAAACTGTGTTGTGCACGCATATCCAACACAAATTAAGGGCGATGTAACGATGCGTTGCGAATTTGAAGATGATACCATAACGATCGTCATCTCCGACAGAGGAGTTGGAATCAAAGATATCGAAAAGGCACGCGAGCCGTTCTACACCTCAAAGCCATCGCAAGAGCGCTCCGGAATGGGATTTACCGTGATGGAAAGTTTTATGGATACGGTCGATGTTGTGAGCAACTCATTTGGAACGCAAGTTAAAATGACTAAGAAAATTGCCGAAAGCAAGTGTGAAGTGGTGTCTTAGATGTTGTCGCAAGAAGAAACGCTTAAACTTATAAAAAGGGCGCAAAGTGGAGATCTTGACGCAAAGGAAATTTTGGTAAATGAAAACGCTCCACTTATTAAAAGTGTCATACGCTGGTTTAGAGATAAAGGTGTTGAAGCGGACGACCTATACCAACTTGGGTGCTTAGGCTTTTTGAAGGCGATAAACAACTTTGACTGTTCGTTTAGTGTCAAGTTTTCGACCTACGTTGTGCCAATGGTGGTGGGAGAGATTAAACGCTTTATGCGTGATGACGGGGCGATTAAGGTGTCTAGGGCGATTAAGAGTTTGAATATCAAAATAACGAAATTCACCGACCAATTTTTCGCCTTAAATAACAGATATCCAACAATCAGCGAAATTGGACAAGAGTTCAAAATTGACGAACAAGAGGTTGTGATGGTGATGGATTCGGGGAAGATGCCGGTTTCGCTATATACGCCTTTTGACGATGGCGAAGAAGAGGGATTGACGATTATCGACCGCTTTGACGATGAGGCAGAGGGCATAAACTTTGTCGATGATTTGGCGCTTAAAACCGTTATCGAAAAACTTGGAGATAGGGATAAAAAGATTATTATGCTGAGGTATTTTCAAGATAAAACGCAGAGCGAAATCGCAAAAGAACTTGGGGTTTCGCAGGTGCAGGTGTCTAGACTTGAAAATAAAATTTTGGAAACGCTTAAAAAGAAGTTGACATCATAGAGATAGTGGGAGAGCATAAAGACAAGTCTTGTTGGCTTGCCTTTTGTTTTTGCTGTTATTTTGCTGGGCGTTTGGGCACTACAAAAATTAATTATGAAAATATTGCGTAAATTTCTTGACTTTTTTGTTGGTTTATCATAAAATAACAGAGCAAGTGTAATTTATCGGGGTGTGGCTCAGTTGGTAGAGCGCGCGGTTTGGGACCGTGAGGTCGGGGGTTCGAGACCCTCCACCCCGACCA
>CANQIX010000044.1 GCA_947624105.1 uncultured Clostridia bacterium | reverse complement strand
CAGAAATGTTTGCTCCACTTAACGCCAGCATATTAAAAAGGGCACAAGATGCCAAACTGCTTGAAATTGCGATAACAGATATAAGAGAGTTTTCCAAAGACAAGCATAAAAAATGCGATGACTACCCATTTGGGGGTGGCGCAGGAATGCTTATGACGGTTCAACCTCTATATGATGCAATCAAAAGCGTAAAAAAGGAAGGTTCAAAGATTATATTTCCATCGCCACGTGGAAAAGTGTTTAACACGCAAATTGCCAAAACGCTGTCGCAAAATGAACATTTAATATTCGTTTGCGGACATTATGAAGGTGTTGATGAGAGAATTTTTGAACTTTTTGACATCGAAGAGATATCGATTGGCGATTATATACTTACCGGTGGGGAACTTCCATCGATGGTTATGATTGACACGATATCAAGATTTGTTGATGGGGTGATAAGTAGTGAAAGTTTAGAAAACGAAAGTTTTTCAAATGGACTTTTGGAGTATCCACAATACACACGACCAAATGAGTTTATGGGGCTTAAAGTTCCAGATGTGCTGCTGTCGGGAAATCATCAACAGGTTGAAAAGTGGAGAGAAGAGCAGAGTTTGTTGCGCACAAAAAAGTCAAGAAGTGATTTATTAAACAAAACTGAATAATACACAACATATTGTTGTAGTATGCAACAGTTTATTGCATAATACAACAAAATATAGATTATTAAAAGGAGGGCAAAATGAAGATAAATTGGTTTCCAGGACATATGCATAAAGCGCTTAAAGAGATCGAACAAGAACTTAAGAAAGTTGATGTTGTCATCTATGTGCTTGATGCAAGAATACCGCTATCGTCAGTGAACCCTCAACTATCTAAAATTACCGAAAACAAACCTGTTTTGTATGTTGTAAACAAGATTGATTTAGCAGATGAAGAGCGAGTAAAGGAACTTTTGGGGCAGTTTAGAGGGGAAAACAGAGATTATATCGTCTTTAACAGCACCGCTTTTAAAAGTGAACTTGTTTTCGATAAACTTAAAAAACTTTGCAGTAAAAAGATTGAAAAATACAAAGCGAAGGGAATTAAAGCGACTATTCGCGCTATGGTGGTTGGGATTCCTAACTGCGGAAAGAGCACTCTTGTAAACAACCTATGCAAAAAGGCAAAAGCGCTTACCGGAAACAAGGCAGGAATCACAAAGAGAGGGCAATGGCTTAGCGTAGGCGACGGAATCGAAATTTTTGACACCCCGGGAACGCTTTATCCAAACATTGAAGACCAACTTGTAGCGAAAAAACTTGCCTATGTGGGCAGTGTGCGAGACGAAATCCTTGATTTTGTATCCTTGTTTGACGAGTTTTTCGCGCTTTTGAACGAAAAATACAGTAACTTAGTCGAAAACCGATACAAAGACTGCAAAACGCTTGAAGATATTGCAAAACTGCGTCATTTTATCAAGGCGGGTGGTGAACTTGACTTGGAAAAGGCTGCGTATGCCGTTTTTGACGACTTTAGAAAAAATCGTATAGGGAAGATTACTTTGGACTGATGAAAACGAAAAACAAACTTGTGGGAAATATCGGCGAGGAGATGGCAACAAACTATCTTCTAAAGAAAAAGTATAAGATTTTGGAAAGAAACTTTCGCATTCCGTCTGGGGAAATTGATATTATCGCAAAGGATGGCAAAACTGTCGTATTTATCGAGGTAAAACGCCGTTTGTCGCTTGATTTCGGTATGCCGGCAGAAGCGGTTAATATGCGTAAAGCAAACAAAATTAGGGTGGCAGCAAATTGCTTTTTAGATGAACAAATCAAACTTGGAAAGTTAAAGGAAGACACCGCCATTAGATTTGACATCATTGAAATTGTTGACGACCAAATTACACAAATTGAAGATGCCTTTTAAAAGGCTTTTTTTATATATTTTTCAAAAAATATTTATTATATGCTTGATTTTAATTTTTCGGTATGTTATACTACCAAAGACTTCGGATGTTCCGCTGGGAATGGTTCTTTATGAGCATCTTGTCGAAAATCTGAAAAAAGGAGATAAGTCAATGGCAAATTTAATCGATCAAGTAGAAAGAGAATACATGAAAGAATCTGTTCCTGAGTTTTCTATCGGTGATACTGTTAGAGTAAACGTTAGAATCAAAGAAGGCGATAAGGAAAGAATTCAGGCTTTTGAGGGCGTTGTCATCGCTAGAAAAAATGGCGGCGTTAGAGAAACTTTCACTGTTAGAAAAATTTCTTATGGAGTTGGCGTAGAAAAAACTTATCCTGTTCATTCTCCAAAGATTGCAGGAATTGAAGTTGTTAGACGTGCTAAAACAAGACGTGCAAAACTTTACTACGTTAGAGACCTTACTGGTAAGGCTGCTAAAGTTAAATCAGCAGACAACAAATAAGACATATAAAAGCGTTACAGATTGTAACGCTTTTTTTAATGTGCTATTATCTCGTAGATGCGCTTTGAACTGTGCTGTGCATAGCGTATGTTTTTTTGATGCTTTGTGTCTATTACGTTTGTGTTTGAAGTTTTAGAGTTTTTAAAGTGCAAACAGATATGCCCATCTAAGCCATTTTCAACTTCAAAATCGCCGTGAGGGTAACCGCTTATGCTCGCCGAAAGGTAGACGTAATCGCTGAGTTTAACATACACCGCTCGGCGCGACCAGTCTAAGTTGCCGTCATATATTTCCTCTAAAACTTTTGCGTTTTCTAAGTCGATTGGTTCGATGTCGGCGTGCTTTGTTCCGCCGGTTCTTACTGCAGTGAACATCTTTTTGGTTTTTATATCGTATATCTCATACGTCTTGCCAATTTCAAGCAGGGAATTTACCGCTTCCCACTCTAGCGTCAACACTTTAACTTCGTTTTCGCCGCTCCCGTTTTCGGTAACTTCCTTCGCATTTGAAATCTCATACATATTTGCCTCTGTTACGTTGGTGTATTTGCAAAAGATGGGGTAGGGCAGTATCGAAGAGAAAACTGTCATAGTGGCAAGGGCTATTATAAGTGCAACAATAAGTTTTTTTGTCATATACTTATTGTTTTTTTATCTTCAACTTTTATTCTAACTTTTATTTAATTCTAATCTGGGCGGTTATAGACATATATTGCTGTATGAAGCGAGTTTTTGGAAGTGTGTTTATGATTTTTGCTATGATTGTAGGCTCGGGGTTTGCTAGTGGCAAAGAAATCTTCGTCTTTTTCAGTCGCTTTGGAAATTTGTCTTATCTTTACATCTTTCTTGCGTGCTTACTGTTTTTTGGGCTTTTTTACCTCTTTCTCACAAAGGGTGGGTGCGTGGTGGATAGGCTGGAAAAATCAAAGGTTTTGAACTTGGTATTAATCTTCATCTCGCTTGTCTTTTGCGCATCGATGTTTGCAGGACTAATAAGTCTATTTTCCTTCTTGCCTAAAATTCTTAGGTATCTTATGATTGTGTTACTGCTTTTGTTTACGCTTTTTACAACGATTAAAGGTATAAGAATATTTGAAAAAATCTCGCTTTACCTTATGCCGATTTGCTTGTTTGTCTTTCTTGCGGTGCTAGTTTTTATCTCCTTTAAAGATAGTTCTATCTATCTGCAAACAAGCGCTGGAGCAGGAATATTGTATGTGCCACTCTATGTTGCGCTTAACTTCTCCACCGGCACAATTATCGTTGCAAAGGCGGGGAGGGGTATGAATAAAAAACAGACTTTTTTGACAAGTCTGTTTTCTACAATTTTGCTTTTTGCATTTTTGACTTTTGGAAATTTCGTCTTACGCAATCATTCCGAAAGTTTTTATGCCGATATGCCTTTTCTCTATCTCTGCCAAGGGAATGGAGTGTTTTTTCTTTTGTGCTATTCAGTGATTTTTGTTGGCTGTTTGACATCGTTAATTTCTTTGTGCCTTACACTGAAGGTGTCTTTGTCGGGAGTGCTTAAAAACAACCTATTAAATGTTTTAATCGCCGTGTTTGTTCCGTTTATAATCAGTGAACTTGGATTTTCTTCTATCGTTTCAAATCTCTATCCGCTTGCTTCGGTTTTGGGAATTTTTGTGTTGTTATTTTTTATATGCTCGTTCAAGCAAACTGACAAGATAATACATCAAGAAGGCAAGGATACACAGAATAAACGTAGCACTCATTACTAAATCGATTTTAAATATCTGTCCGCCGTAGACAATCAAATATCCTAATCCAGCCTTGCTTGTGAGATATTCACCCATAATGCTTCCAACCCAACTCAACACAACAAAAGTCCGTTTTATACAACACAATATACAGAGATAAAAACAAGGATAAAAACACAACATAT
>CANQIX010000043.1 GCA_947624105.1 uncultured Clostridia bacterium | reverse complement strand
AAACTTGTTGCTCCTTGGTGCAACCAACAGACCTTGGGACATCGATGCAGCAGCAACACGTTCGGGACGTTTCTCGCAAAAGATATATATTCCACTTCCAGATGCCGATGCACGTAAGTTTATGATTGAAAAGAGTATGAAGGGCGTGCCTGTTGCAAAGGATTTCAGTATCGATAAGATTGTAAAGCAAACAGAGATGTATAGCGGTGCGGATATCGAAGAACTTTGCGATAGAGCAAAAGACGAACCTCTTTTAAAATCTATCGAAACTGGAAACATCGTTGAAATAACGAACAAAGATTTTGACAATATACTTGCAGTTTTTCCACCAAGTGTTACCGCAAAAGAGTTAAAGCAGTATGACGATTACAATGGCGAAGTGAAAAGTCTGCTTAGTAAAAATAAAAAAGAAGGAAAATAAGCAAAAGTCGTGAGAGAAAGAGTTTGTAATAACTGCGGAGGCAAAAAATACATTATAGTAGGACAGAACACAGTAAAATGCTCGTTCTGTGGAACTATCTATGTCGATGAAGTTGCAAGTCAAGAACAAGAGGTTCTTACTGTAAACGCCTACCAAAAATTGCGTGATTACAAATTCACCGAAGCACTTAAACTGTTCGATAAAATTATCGCACAATTTCCTATGAGTTATGAGGCCTACTATGGTAGGTTTCAAGCTAAAAACAAGGTGCTATATTACAGTAGCAACGACGGAATGGGAAATTCTCCACTTAAAAAATACCCAGTGTTTTTTGGAAAGGAAATTCCTGTTTATGAAGATGACGAAGACTATAAAAAGGCGCTGGAGTTAGCACCAGATGCCGTAAAGGCAAACTACACTGAAAATGCAGAAATAGCAAAGCATATTCACGACGATTATCTTGCTATTGAACAAGCAAATAAAAAATGCGATGTCTTTTTAAACATCACAGCAAATTCTGAAAAGGGAAAAGAATTACACGATCTGTTAGAAAAAGATGGCGTGTCTGTTTTTTTGCGCGAAGATGCTAAACGCAGTAAGTTTAACACCGAAGCGTATTTTTACTACGCAATAAAATACAGCAAAGTGCAACTTGTGATTGTCGAAGACGAAACCTTTTTAAACACTCCAAAGTTTATGAGCCTTGCTGACAGATTTTGGTATCGCATAAATCACAAAGAGAGATTTCCATCAAGTTTTATCGTTTTGTATGACGAAAAGAAGATAAGCAAGGACGAAATCAAGAAATATTTCCCTAAAACAGAAGTATTTTTTACATTCTCTGAGCCAGACCTCAACCAAAAACTGATAAAAACGGTTAAAGAGGCGGTAGAGCGTGCATACAACGAAGATGTTGTTTTAGAGAAAAAGAAAATCGAAAAAGTTGAACCGGCAAAGAAAAAGGCGGTGGAAATTCACACCATCACACCTACCGAACTTGGAAGATACAATGTTGAAAATGTTCCAATGTCGGACAAAAACAAACTTAAATGGATTTTCTATTCGATTAAAAATGGCGACTTTAACACTGCAGAGGAACTTTTAAATTCTCCAGAATATATCGACAGCAAACTTGGAGAAGTTGAATTTGCAAGAATCCTCTGTGAGAAAAAACTTAAGTCGGAAGACGAATTTTTCCAAAACATCAAAAACATCGTAAGTGTTGAACGCTTAGAAGAGATAATAAAAAATTCTTCTGCCGATTTTGCAAACGATATCGTAAACAAGTGGGAAGAACTTGTTATTAAGTCCCAAAATGAGGAAGTATACAAAAATAACATCTTGTTTTTGGCGCAATATCAAAATTCGGGGCGCGCGAACTTTTTAAACGCGGCAGAAAATATTGCACTTGAAACCTTAGACCAAGACCTTATCGACAAACTGCTGCAATGTTTTTCGGCAAGCGATGTAGATTCGTATGTCAACTTCTACTTCCAACTTGCACAAAAGACCGGCGATGACAGTTACTACGAAAAGGTGCTAAACTTAGACGAAGGGCATATGCCAAGCCGTTTTGCGCTTTTTATTAAGAACTTCGGCACGGTTGAACAAAAATTAAATTATCGCGATGGCGAAGCGCTAAAAAATATCTTACAATTTTGCGACGAAACGCAGGCGTCAAACTTTTTGTTTAGCATCTGCGATATGGTCGTGTCGGTTGCCTATGAAAACATAGTTGCAGCGGAACAGCAATTTGACTTTTACCTTTCTTACATTTCAAACAACGAGATTCTTAAATCGACACTTATCAACATCTCAGCAAAATTGCAGGAGATGAGGTTGTTCTCGCTTGCGGAAAAATATCTTGTGCTTGCAATCAAAGAAGATCCTCAAAACGCCGAACTCTACTGGAAGTTGATACAGATAAAAACCCACTGCCGAAACGAGAGCGAACTTGTTACAACGTCTGTTAAGATTGCCGATATGGACGACTGGGCAACAGTTTTAAACTACGCAACAGAGGCGCAGGCAGAAAAATATGCTCAGGTTATTTCAAGTTCCAACCTTTCGACAAGTCAAAAAGTCTTCCGCGAAGAGATATATGACAAATCGAACTTGATACACAGATTGTCGGAATTTTTACTTAGAAACAACAGTCTGCTTAAAGAATATGAAGATAAGGGGCTGGCAAACTACTACAAATTGCAGTTGACCGCCTTTGATATATACTTTCCACAACTTGAAAAAGCAAAAACTTATGACGAATATATGCAAGTTTATGACCGCATTTTCGAGAGAATGGAATTGCTTGATGTTACGCTTGACACCTCTCTTGATGTAACAAAATTCATTAAGAAGAAGGAAAGCGTAAAGGTTTTAAAGAGCCAAGAAAAACACCGCGACCGCAAATATCTTTCCGAAGAGCAAGTGGAAGAGCGCACTTCGCGTTGGAAAAAGTTGTTGTTCTTGTCGCTAATTGTCGTTCCTATGGCACTTATCACGCTTTATCTTGTGCTTATATTTATGTTCCCACAAGATATGTATCAAACCTTTAAGCAACGTTCAGTTTTCTTTGCAGTTGCTATTGCGCTTGTGATTGGCATAGGCGGAATCATATACAACCGCGTTCGAAAACATAAAACGCTGTTAAGGTGGCGACTTTTAAGAATGCTGATATTTGCAGTTTCTGTGGTCGATTTGGTGCTTACAATTTTGATGCTGTATGTCTTCCCAGCAACGATAAGCATATCTTCGGCAAAAGAATTTTATTCGGTGCTGCATAACACAAGTTATGTGAACGTCGAACTTAAAGACGACATCGACTTAAACGGCTATAACTGGAATTCAACGCAATATTATGGCAAACTCGATGGAAATGGGCACACAATTTTCAACTTAAAACTCACCGGAAATGGCGGAGAACGTGGTTTCTTCAGCCAGTTCAGTGGAACGGTAAGAGATCTAAATTTTGTGGTTGACGCAACAGAACTAAACGATGTTGATGTGTTTGGTATCCTTGCTGCCGAGGCGAAGGGAACAATATCAAATGTAAACATCTCAGCAAAGAGCGAGGACGATGTAATTTCGGTGTCTTCAATCAATCCAGACGCTGCTATCGGCGGACTTGTTGGCACAATGAAAGATGGCGAAATTTCAAACTGCTTTGTCGATGTAAAATTAAACGTCATTGCGACCGGTGCAAATGTTGGCGGACTTGTTGGAGAGGTGGATAGTTCTAAGGTCGAAATTTTTGCAAGCAGAGCAAAGATAGACGGCGAACTCTTCCTTGACAATTCAACCTTTGGAGGACTTGTTGGATTTGTTAGCAACAAAAATTCAACGATCTCTGAGTGCTATGCAGAAATCAATCTTAACATCAAAAAACGCAGTGAGGCAACGACTACACTTGGAAATATCGGTGGCTTTGCTGGACTTGCAAGGATAGATATAAGCGACTGCTACTCAACCGGCAGCATCACACTTGAAAACGTAGATGCAATGCTGGGTGGCTTTGTTGGAGTGTTTAATGGGGCTGGCAATCTTACAACGATATCTCATATATATTCAAATGTTGCAATCCAAAAAGATGGCGAAGACGAAGCAGCCTACAAATATGGCGTTATAGTTGGGCGCTTGGTAAGTGGAATTATTAGAAACTGCCTTGGCGTAGGAACGGGCACTGCTTATGGAGTGAAAGATGCTGCTGCTAGTTTTCCAAATGTGGTAATCGTTTCCTCCTTTGAAGAGGTAAATGGACTTAATGAATGGCTGGTAGGCTTGTCAAAAGATAAATGGCAAACCGAAGATGGAAAAGCACCAACATTGCTCGTTTTTGGTTAAAAAACATCAAAAAAACAGTGAAAATTGCATACTTTTTATCGATTTAAACAAAATACTTCCTATCTAGGAGGTATTTTTTGTGTTTAGAAGATTTATGTTTTCACTGCTCAGTTTTCCAATTTTAGTAGGTTCGTTTTTTTCCGCTCTTGATGTTTTGCCTTACACCGACATAGACCTTATCTGCAATGGAAAGGTGCTTGAAATCACCGCAGAGGAAAGCGCTAAGATTGAAAGTGAATTATCAAAACTTATTAAGGGTGCAAAAATCGACGTAGGACTTAGCGTTATGTTTGAAGGCGAGTTTGAAGAGTATATCAAAGAAGGCGACTTCTTAAACTTCAAGGTGGACGGCTTGTGCGACATCGACGGAATGGAATTTAACGAACTTATCTTTAAGGTCGTCGAAGATGGACAGTCGATTGAACTCTACCGCGGCATAGATGGAAGTTATCGTGGCAGATGCTTTTATGTCGAGAGTAAAAAATCTACAAGCGACCTATACAACCTTGTGCAATCGATAAAGGAAAATCACACAGAAAAGGACTATAAGGAAAGAAGCACGCAAACTTCTTTGGAGGTAGAAGATAATCAAACGGACAGAGTTGTAAGATACACCACTTTTAGATCCTTTTGCCGTAAGCCAAGCAAAAGCGTGGTAAGGCAGAGCGATGAGGTAAAGGAAGAATCGTTAGCATAGAAAACGGCGCGTTGCGCTGTTTTTTTACAACACTATTTGTTTGACAATTTTTTATCAATATTATAAAATTATTGATAGAAAATTAGGAGATAGATATGGATACAAAATATAAAGAGTGTTGGAAAGGATTTAAAGGCACTACGTGGAAGGAAGAAATCAACGTAGCAGACTTTATTTTTGCAAACTATAAGGAATATAAGGGCGACGAAAGTTTCCTTGCAGGGCCTACCAAAAGGACGCAAAAAGTTTGGAATATTTGCAACTCGCTGATAAGAAAAGAGGGCGAAGTTGGTATGCTTGACGTCGAACTCAATGCGATATCTGGCATCACTTCCTTTAAGCCGGGCTATATCGACAAGGAAAACGAGGTTATCGTTGGACTTCAAACTGACAAACCTTTAAAGCGTATTGTCAACCTTTATGGCGGTGTTCGTGTTGCAGAAAAGGCGCTTGCTGCCTATAACAAGGTGTTGAACCCAGACATTATGACAAAATTTAAGGAGTGGCGCAAAACACACAATGA
>CANQIX010000042.1 GCA_947624105.1 uncultured Clostridia bacterium | reverse complement strand
ATAGCAAAAACTCTCGGATGAATTTATCCGAGAGTTTTTGTCATCGCTTGAAAGCACAATTCTAAAAATTTTGTTTTTGTTCCCTATGGGAAGTGCGCTTTTTAGGTTGTTTTTTTGTTTTTTTAGATATTGACACAAAGGGCGTTCTGTGGTAAACTATAGAGGTGTTATGTTGTAGGAGGAATCTATGACAAAAGAAGACGATAAGAAGAAAACTAAAAAGAAAAGCGTAGTTAAAAAGGAAACAGACACAAACAAAGACGCCGTTCAAATGGAGATAACATACGGCGGAAAATCTTTTGGAAATACAAAAAATTACAAAAAGAAGTATGTTGTTGTGAATGGCGAGGAGTGTTTTGTTGGACAACTTTTTGCCGATGTTTTTGAAGATATATCACAGACTATTGACGAGTTTATCGAAGATGGTTTTGAAGACTGCATAGCAAGTAAAAAAGACCTCTATGGGCTTGTGGACAGCGTTAAGGAAACAAGCAGATATATGCTTGACCTTGCCGAGCAGTTCACCGAGCCAAAATTTGAGCGCGATCCAAAGTGGTTTACAAAGATATGCGATGGGGCGGCAAAGATTATGTCGCGCGTCGAGATGACAAATCACTTTTACAATCCGGACGCAAAAACGACAAACGGCGACATCTACTATCACGAAATTTATGATGCCAACAAAGAGATTCTTGATGTTATGTTCCAACTTTCAGATAAATATCTTGGAATCAAAAAGTTTAAGATGACCGACCGTGGCAAGTTCTATCCAGAATATCAACAAGGGCTTCGCCTTGCCGGTGGAGAGAACGACAAGATTCAAGTTGACACACTTGCCGGTGGATATATCGGGGTGGACGGAATCATAAAGAAAGAGATTGTTTACATACAACCAGCCGTTGTTGAGGAAAAGAAAATCTTAGGTTCTAAGAAAAAACAAAAGGACGGAATAGAAAAATAAAACACGCAATTTGCGTGTTTTTTTATTGCCGTTAAATTTTGCTTAAAATATATTTTTTGTGCATTTCTTGTTAATTTTCGCTGTTTTTTACAGTTTTTTCGCTATTTTCTTCCACTTTTTGTGCATTTTTAATAAATTTCTTTTCATAAAGCATCAAGCAGAAGTTTATGGCAGAGTAGGATAGCGAGAACACGATAAGCAGAATTTCGTATACAACAAGATTTCTAAGTAACCCCACCAAAATCATAATGACGTAGGACGCCACTCTTGCCATTGTCATTACACTTTCGATGATTGTTTGGTGTTCGGCAATCTCGCTGTAAAGTCCGGCTTCTTTAAGGGTGCTGTTGCGGTAGACATCATAGAAGGCGGTGAAGATTATCTTTGACAGCGTCATAAGTAGGCTGTATATAACAACAGTTGTCATCGATGGGTAAATCACAAAAAGCACACTCGAAACGAGAGGCATAATTGTTACAAGCCAATATACCCAACTTCGCTTTCCGCCTTTGGTGAACTTTGTAACAAGCATAAGTTCGATGATGGCGACCACACCAATGATACTTGTGATGCCTCCAAGACTTAACGACGAGTTAAACTGCAACATAATGCAGATGTTAAGCAAAGTGCCGGTGATGGTTGTAAGCCCATAGAAGATGGTTGCTTTATACATAAACGACATTTTCTTGTGCGCATCTGGATTTTCTTTCAGTTTTTTCAAGAAGTTTTTGATGCTGTAAGTGCTGTTGTCTGGCTTTTTAGATTTAATAAAGAACGACAAAAACAAGATGAGTCCAACGATGATTGCAACATAAATCGAAGTCTGTTCGTATGTAGAAATTTGTATCAAGGCGCCGAGGGTTACCGGAATAAGTATGTCGGCAGTTTTGCTTGAAATGGTGATTAAAACGGAGAACTTACTCATCACCTTTCTGCTTACCATCTCTTGCTTTAAAACGTTGTAACTTGCGTAGTAGGAAGATTCGCATAGGCCATAGAGGAAACCGGCAAGATACAGCATCTGCGCAAGTTCTCTTCCAAAGAAGATAATTGAAACGATAAACACAAGCCTAATTATCTGCGCAAGGCGATAGATCCACACGCGGTTCGATTTGTCGGTGAGGTAACTAAATGCCCAATAGGTTAAAAGGAAAGTGCCGTAGACACTCAGTTCATACACGCCGACATTGAAGATATAGTCAAATGTGTCGGTCGAGAATTGATAGATGTAGGCGACAAGGAAAGTTGAAACAAAGATGCTTATAACCGCACCGAGAGAGTGGCACGCAAAAAGGCAGGAACTTGAAGTTTTGTCCATCTTAGATGTTTGAATGTCGTATTGATATGCCATAGCAAAATTTCTCCTGTGAATCCTTTCTATTATACATAATGCAGTGGCGTTTTCAAAACAAAATAGGGCAAAAGCAATTAAGTTGCCTTTTAAATAAATTGCCTACAAAAATTTTCAACATAAGTCTGACACTAAACAAAAAAGTAAATATAATTATTGTATCGAGAGGAGGTAAAAATGAGTAATCGATTAAAAAATAAAGTTGCAATTATAACAGGAGGAGCAAGCGGATTAGGCTTTGCCGGTGTAAAATTGTTTTTGCAAGAGGGCGCAAAGGTAGTTGTTGTTGACTATGACCAAAAGCAAACTAAGAAAACAGTTGGACCACTTATCGAGGCTGGAAAAAGCGTAATTGCAATTCAAGCAGACGTTTCAAAAGAAGAAGACTGGGCAAAGGTTGTTAAGCAAACATTAGCAAAATTTGGAAAAATCGACATTTTGGTTAACAATGCTGGCGTTCACGTTGCGCAAGACGTTTTGCACACCAACGTTGCAGATTGACTTCGCGTTATGAGCATCAATTCGCTTGGTATGTTGCTTGGAATTAAATATTGCGCACCAGAGATGAAGAAAGTTGGTGGTGGTTCAATCATCAACACATCAAGTATCGGCGCCGAAATCGGTGGATTTGGTGATGGCTACAGCGCTGCTTACAGTATGTCAAAGGGCGCAATCCGTTCACTTACAAAGCACGCATCACAAGTTCTTGCACCAGATAACATTCGTGTAAACACAGTTATGCCAGGGGTTATGTTCACAGATATGACAGTTAAACTTGGCTTCAACTCTCGCGAAGAACTTGGAAGAGTTTACGAGGGCACTGCTTGTTTGAAACCTTATGCAGGTGAGGCATCTGACATTGGATACATCTACCTCTACCTTGCATCGGACGAATCAAAGTATGCAACCGGTTCTGAATTTATCGTAGATGGCGGTTGGGTTGCTTCGTCAGGAAGAGCCAGCGACGGCAGAACATACGAGGAGTAAAAATCGAATACGCAGAAAAAAGAGTTAGGCTTTCCTAACTCTTTTTTGTTGTGAAAGTTTGGTCGTTATATTTTAACTTACAATTTGTCTTGCTGATTTTTGCGCTCTTTTTTTGGAAATAACTTTTCAGGATCTAAGCAATAAGAACGAACAACACTTCCGCAATCGCGACATACTGTTGCAAAAAGTGGCTGATCGTGCCAAATATCACCTCTACGATTTATGCTAACACCGCTATACGCAGAAACTCTTGTTTCAATAAGGTCCTCTCCGCCACAGAATGGGCATTTTTCAATCTTTACTTCCTTCATAATATCAACCTCGCAAAATTGCTGTTTGTAAGTGCAAGCATTTGCCTTACAACATAATTATTATACCATAAAACAAGCAAAAACGCAAGAACAAAGAGAAGGTATTACCTTCTCATAGAACTAAATCATGATTTTTGCAACAAATTTATAATACAAATCATTTTCGCCATATGGAACTGCGGGAATGCTTACAATTATTGTGGCGCTTGGAATTCTAATTTGGTCAAAATCTTCATTTCGATATTTAGGGTCGGTCAGGGCAAAATTATATTCGTGCCCATTATATTCAAATTTGACTTTGTAATGATGTTTTCCATCTCCTTTCATTGAAGTGTCGAGTACCAAATCTTTGACATTTACCATCTCTAAAGAATGGTTTAGATTTTTAATCTCATTTCTTTGCAACTCATTGCCTAATGTTCCAAATATTTCATTAGGTTTCTCAATTGGATGTAAAGCAAAAATTTGATGTTTAGTTAAACTTCCGATTTTTTTAATCTCTGCTTTTTCATTTATAAGCCAATTTTCACTTTGAACATGAAATGGAACGTTTTGCTTAACTTCCACTTCAAGCACATTTAACTCCTTGAAATGTTTATCGTCAAGCATTTCTTTTGGGAACGCGCCGCCATCTTTTGTTGTAACGAGCCTTATCCATTTCCCACTTGTAATATCAATCCCTGCTACACAATAATCATGATCTTTTAGGGATTTTGTCAATATGCAAATTTGTTTTTTCATTTTTTCTCTCCTTTTTTCATAACAAAAAAGTTAATCACATCAGTTTTTGTGATTAACTTTACCTTTGGCTGACCAACAAATTTATCTTGTTAGTTTGTAGCCGATTTTTTTGCTTTGTATTCGATAAGCCTCGGAGAGGTTGTTTATCTTTGTTGTTTGGAGTAAACGATTTTCGAAATTGGACTGTGATTCTAAAATAGTTTCTCCGTTCCTTTTGGCAATAATATGAATAACATCAATTCCTGAATTTGCGATTTCTCGTCCACATAAAATTGCTCTATGACAATTTAAAGGGTCTATTTCTGCGCACATCAGGCAAACATTTTGATTTGAGAGTTTTTTAATCTGAGCAACACCTTTTTTGAATTGGTCGCTTTTGGCAAATTTGTCATAATCCAATATTCCGTCAGTGTAAAAGTTCAAATTGTCTTGTCTTGCACCAAATTCTTCTTTCCAATTTTCATACTTAATGCCATGTTTAGCCAAAGATTTACTTAAATTGGTGTCGTTGAAAAGATAGAAATATCGACTTTTAGGCAAACTTCTTACATCAATTAAAAAAGTAATTTTGTTCGCTTTCAATATCTCTATAAACCTATCTAATGTTGTCCCTGCATAGCCAATTGTATAAATCATGATTATATTATACTTTTTAGTTTTAAAATTTGCAAATTTTAGTGACATGAATTTATAATAAAATGATTCTTAGAACATGAAACTTAAAATGCATAGGATTATTCAAATTTTAGCGAAGAAATTTGCAATAAAAAAGAACAATCCACTTCTGGTTTGGATTGTTCCTCTTTGGTGCGGATAACAGGAGTTGAACCTGCACCCTTTCGGACTGGAACCTAAATCCAGCGCGTCTGCCAATTCCGCCATATCCGCATACTGTATTAGTATAGCATATTTTTGCCTCATTGGCAATTCTTTACTTTAAAATTTCACAAATTTTTCCGCCTTTCAGCCACTTTTTTAGCAAATATTTTTCTTTTTTATTTTTTTGAATTTGCTTGACTTTTATATGTTGCTATGTTAGAATTATACAGCATAATGCAGGTGTAGTTCAGTGGTAGAACTCCAGCCTTCCAAGCTGGTCGCGAGGGTCCGATTCCCTTCACCTGCTCCATACGCTTCCATAGCTCAGCTGGATAGAGCAGTGCCCTTCTAAGGCAAAGGTCGAAGGTTCGAATCCTTCTGGGAGCACCATGTGGTGGTCTTAGTTCAGTTGGTAGAACGCCAGATTGTGGCTCTGGAGGTCAAGGGTTCGACCCCCTTAGATCACCCCACATTTATTTTTGGGGTGTCGC
>CANQIX010000041.1 GCA_947624105.1 uncultured Clostridia bacterium | reverse complement strand
GACGTAGTTGTTTTGCAGACATACACCTATGGCGATGGACTCTCTTACACACAACAAGCAAACTGCACAGGGGGGTATAAACTCTACATCGACACAACAGAAACATCAAGTTTTGCAAGCATCGGCGCAGGAACACACACAGTTAAAGTTGTCTATGGCGAATCTGCAGAAAGCACAATCAACTTTACAAAGAGCGTTGAAGTTGTTGCAGTTGCAGCGCAATCGATTTCATACGTAAGTGGACTTGAAACACAATACGAACTTGACTCAGTTATCGATTATTCAAATGTTAAACTTCGCGTAAACTACAACGATGGCACTCACACTGAAATCACAAGCGAGTTTACTCACACAGAAGTTAGCACAGCAACAGTAGGAGAGCAAACAATCTACTTTACTTACAACGATCTATCTTGCTTTGTTAAAGTAAACATTGTAGACAATCTTGCAACACCAACAGCACTTGCAGTTAAAGAAGGCCTTGCAGAAAAACTCTATCTTGGCGACGAATTAGACTTAAGCGAAGTTAAATTCACAGTTACTTATAACAGCGATCCTTTCAGCGCAGAGGTAACCTTTGCATCTGGCAAGATCAAAGTTACAGAAGATGACCAAGAAGTTGCAAGCGGAACAAAACTTACTGCAGGCGCTCACACACTTAAATTTGAATATACCGAAAGAACACACACCATTTCGGTAGAAAAAACAATCACAGTTTACGCTCCAACAAGCATCGCATACACAAGCGGACTTCAAGAAAGTTACAACAACGGCGATGTAATTTCGACAAGCAACGTTACTGCAACAGTTACTTATGGCGACAGCACCACAAAAGTGTTTAGCGCTAGCGACCTTACAATCACCGGAGATGGCGAAGGCGGAGCAATCCGAAACACAACCGGAACAGAATACAAAATCACAATCAAATATACTGTTATGGGAACTACCGTAGAGACGACTTTCACATATTCAGTTGTTGCCGTTCCAACAAGCATCTTCTTGACATCTGGACTTGAAAGCGAATATTACTACGGCGAACTTACCTTTGAAAACATTGTTATCACCGTTGTTTACAATGGAAAAGACCCAGTAACATTAAAATACAGTGAAAGTAAAGCCACAATCACAATTTCAAACAAAAATGGCGGAGCAGAGGTTCAAAATCCAAAAACTCTTGAAGTTGGAGAATATACATTCAACATCACATACAGAGATGGACAATATAACCTTTCTTGCACAAAAGATGTAGAGATTAAGAACAAGGTTACAGGGCTTACAGTTGCCGGCGCTGAAGAAAACAAACTCACAGTTGCATACGGCGAAGGCGCTGTTACATCAGCAGTAGAAAAACTTACAGCAACCGCATCTTACCTTGATAACACAAACAAATCTGTTACAGCAACCGCAAAATACTTCACTTCAAACGGAAACGCACTCAGTGAAGCACCAACCGAAATTGGAAAATATGTGCTTAAATTCACTTATGAAGAAGACGGCGTAACCGTTGAAAGCGAAGAAATCACACTTATCATAAACGGACCAGTAAGCATCGAATCTCTTAATGGTCTTACTGCAAAAGCCGGAGAACAAATCTCGTTAGATAGCGTTACAATCACCGTTAAAAACGCTGACGACACAACCTCTTCTGTAAATTGCACAGATCAAAAAGTTGTTATCACAATTGACGGAACAAACGCAAGCGAATATACTGCAACCACCGGCACTCACGATGTTCACGTTGTTTACACCTTTGCAGACGGCGTAGAACTTGAATTTGACGACACCTTAGAAGTTGTTGCAGCAGAAAGCAAAACAATCACATCATTCTCTGCACCTGCCTTTGTTACAAAATTCAATGCAACAATCAATGCAGTTGCAGGAGATACAACACCATACCTTGACTTGTCAGATAAAAACTATTATGTTGGCGATGACAATGCCTTTGTTATGCTTCCACTTGTTAGTGCTTTGACCGTAGACGGCGAGCCAACAATTCTCAACCAAGTTTACTCAAAGATAAAAGTTGAACTTGCTGAAGAAAATCCAGAACACGAAGTTAGCGGTGGAGAAGAATATCTCTATCACGAACTTAAAGATAGTGAACAAGATTCAAAATATAAACTTAGCACTTACTTTAAAGAAGTAGATGAAACAAACAACACCTACAAGTTTGCTGACGAAAATGCAGCAGTTGGCAAGAGATTTAGACTTACAGTTGCTCTTGACCAAGAAAAATATCCTGATACTACAATTTTTGGATCAGCAAAAAATTCATTTACACTCGAAATAAGCGTTGTTGATGGTTGGAACGCTTACAAATTTGCAGACTTGTCAGTTATTGACAATATGACTGCTGACAACCACGGAATGAACTGGATTCAATACAAAAAGGATCACGGCTACACCGTTGATGGCACTCCAGAGAGCGCTGTTATCGATAATGTAACAAAAGTTATCTTACACAACGATATCAAAGTTGTAAAAGAAGATCTTCCAGACTGCTATTTCTGGGATAGAAATAAACTTTTGGATATGGCAAAAGCAAAGGGCGGCGATGCAGTTCAACAATTCTATGACCTTGAAGAAGCAGGCGTTGACTTTAGTTTGAAAGACTCAAATCACCTTATCGAAAGATTAGTAAAACCGGGCGAAACTATCGAAGTTATAGGAAACTACTTCACAATCGACTCATCAAAACTTCCTTATGTTGCTCTTCTTGACTCTTCCGGAACTGAATGGCAAGTAGGAAAAATCGACTGCCACACCAAGATTCTTGGATTTAGATACAACGAAAAAGCAGACAGCACCGTTAAGGGAGTTGTTAAAAACGTTCAATTTGTTGGAAACGCAGGCAAAAAAGCCGGCTTAGACACAGTTAGTAGAGCGGCAAGCGGTGGCGTTAGCGGATTGGAATTCTACAGCGTTTCATCTAATATATCAAACGTTGTTGTTCGCAACCAATATATTGGTATCTTCCTCTCTCACAACCAAGTTGCAGGCAACTTCAACACAACTGACGGCACACACCCAAAAGGATATATGGATACAATCGAACACCACTTAAGCCACATTAATATGTCAGACATCTACAACAGTGGATTCTACTGCTACGCAGCAGGGAAAGTTTACATCGACGACTCTAATTTTGAAAACTTTGGCGGACCAGTTATTATCTCCGACACAGTAACAACAGCCGAAAATTCTCCATCAAGCAACAAAGAAGGATTCTATCAAAAGGTTATTAAAGGCGAAACTTCTCCATCAAGCAACAAAGAAGGATTCTATCAAAAGGTTATTAAAGGCGAAGAATGTGCTTGGAGTGAATTCTATGTAAACAACACCAAGATGGAGTCTTATGTAAACGGAACAGAAACTTGGTTTGACCAACACAGTGCAACATCCATTGCATCAAGCATTTCTGCTTTAAGTCAAATCCTTACTGGGCTCTCAACACAGGCTGCTGCAAGTTCACAAAAGGTAGCAAAGAAGACTTGGATTGTAGACAACAAAGACGATTTCACCTATCTTGACCTTAAGATTCTGTTCAAAGGCTTTGGACTTTCAAGGGCAGAGGGCGCTACAAACAGAGGAAAATTTGTTTTAGATGGCGTTACAGTTACCGACCTCAACGTATATGCTGATATGGAATATGCTTACACATTGCAAGATGCACAGGCAAAAGTAGTTGCATTTGACAAATTATTCCAAACTTATGGTTACACAGGAAATGCTCAAGGACTTGGCGCAGCATTTACAGCCGACAGAGGAGCATTTGAAACGAACACACTTGGATATTTGACACAAAATAATGGTGCAAAGGCTATTGAAAACTTAAAACTTTACCTCTACGCAAAGATTGGAACTAACGTAGGAACTCCAGTTATTGAAACCGGAACAAAAGAGGCAACAAACTCTGTTTCAAGTATGATATTTATTTCAAACGGAGAAGATTTAAGCCAAGGTGGAACATTTGGAAGCCTTAAAACTTGCGTAGACACACTTGTAAGCAAGGGTGTTAGTGCATTACAGCCTTACCAAAGTTTGGCATCATTCTGCCCAACAGTTGTAACAGACACAGTTTACAACAAAGATGCAGTTGCTCAAACTCTTCTTTATGCACCAGACAAAAATGCATATCTTGGTTGTATGGCTGTAGTGCTTGGATATCCAAACGCACAGTAAACTTTAATCAATAAAAAAATCTAGGGAAACCTAGATTTTTTTATTGCCCCCTAAAATGCGCAAAACAACTATTTCTAAATTATATTTGACAAATAGCAAAAAATATTGTAAACTATTCTTGCATTGTAGGGGTGTAGTTCATCGGTAGAATAAGAGTCTCCAAAACTCCAGAGGAGGGTTCGATTCCTTCCACCCCTGCCAGACAAAAAAACGGCGCTTATTACAGCGTCGTTTTTTTTGTCGCAAACTAACTTATGGAATCGAACCCTCGGGTTCGAGGCTGTCGCCCTGACCGCAACAAAGTTGCTCCCGGCTTAGGCTAAAAACAAGCCACCGGCTTGTTTTCTTAACGCGTCGCCCCTTCCACCCTCCCAAAAAACGGCGCTTAAACTCGGCTTGCTTTCGCAAGCACTCGGTGGGCGCTTGTTTTTTTGTCTTTGCGCCGAATGAAAATCGCACTACGTTGGCGATTTTGCGCAATCGTCTTCAATTTGAAAAGATTTACATTAAACTGCGCCTATGGGTGTGGTTTTTTCTTTCGCAAAAACCGACACTTTTTGTCTGTTTTTTCTTTCCCGCCACCAAACGAAAATCGCATTTCATTGGCGATTTTGTGGCGACTCTCTTGCGCAAGAGAGAGTAGAACAAAAGAGGTAATTTTTGTCTTTTGCGCCGAATGAAAATCGCACTACGTTGGCGATTTTGCGCAATCGTCTTTTAATGAAGTAGATATTATTAGAAAAAACGGCGCTTATTACAGCGTCGTTTTTTTATTGCCTTAAAATTCTTATTGTGATATCATATAAATAGCTATTTTATATAAAACTTAGATAGTTTTATGAGGTGATTTTTATGATGAGTATGCAGATTAAATTAGATAAAGAAAAATTAAGAAAAGATGGCTACGATTACGCGGAGGCGCAAGCGCTTGTCGATAAAAGATTTGGTGAAGCGTGTGAAAAAATAGAACTAGACGATGGTTCTGTTTTATACCAGGGGATTGAAGGGAAGGACTATTTTACTGAAATTAACATTGCATTTTTAAACTTAAGAAAGCAAGATTGATTTGGAGCGTATTGTTGCCTATGTAAGTGGCTTGAAGATGATGAATATGAAGAGAACCTCTTAGAAGAAGAGCGTAAAGAAAATTCTTTGTTTCGCGTAAACGAGGGGGTGTAAAAGGATATTTGAGGTGAGTATGAGACTTAGTGGGGTGTGCGGCAGCAATGTTTTTGTTGTTGGCGACAATGAGGTGATTATTATCGATGCCGGTGTAGATGTCGACAGGGTTAAGAGTGCGGTGGCAGGCAGAAAGGTGCTTGCTATTCTGCTTACGCACGGACATTTTGACCACATTTTTTATCTAAAGGACTACATCTTCACTTTTAGCGCTAAGGTTTACACCGGGGAGCGCGTGAGGGAATATCTTGCCGACCCTTACAACAATTCCTCGAAGGGCTTATCAATGCAAGATGTCGTTATC
>CANQIX010000040.1 GCA_947624105.1 uncultured Clostridia bacterium | reverse complement strand
CCATTTGAGAATAAAAATAATTCTTAATATGACTCCTTATATATTTGCTTTTGTTGTGTCAGTTGTAGCACAACTCTTGTAGGAGTAAACGGAATAAAATTGTTGTCAATCAATCCGCAGTCTATGGCAGCGGCCATTTTGTAGACGTAACTGGAAGTTATTGCAGCGGACGTTTCTATAACGATGGCACTAAAAACATTGAATTTTACCTATACTTCTCTTTCAACACTCGTTGCAGAATTGGAACAAGAGCCAACGAACAAGGACTTACAATTTTTGTAGAAGTTGCAAAAGTTGTCTTCACAATTCAAGACTTTATACCTTAATTTTCACTACTAAATTTCAATATCCTAAAAAATACGAAACATCAAACAAGGTGTTTCGTGTTTTTTATTGTAATATTTTGGATTTTTGCTTAAAAAAGATATAATAAATGTATGAAAATCGAAGAAAAAATCAAAAATTGCAAGTTGTGTGGCACTCTGCAAAAACTGACCGAAAATTCAATCCAACTTGGCACAACTCCGTTTATCCTCATTGGCGAAAGTCCGGCAAAGGACGGTTGGATACAATCAAAGCGCGCCTTTTTCAACTCCGCCGGAAAGTTGCAAGGCACTGGCAGAGTTTTAAACAACCTATTAAAAAACATCGGCTATTCGATTCCGGATATATATTTTACCGAATGTTGTAAGTGCGTGATTGAAGATAGAAAACTCTTAAAAAATTGCTCCGAAAATTGTCTGCCAATTCTCCGCGAGCAACTAAAATCCGTTCCTTGCAAAATCATCGTAACAATGGGGCTGTTTCCTACACAAGCGCTTTTGAATACGAAGATGAAAAGGTTTGCCGATGTTGTTGGCAAGACGTTTGAATTAAAAATAGACGAGCGGGAGTATGTTTTGATTCCAATCTATCACCCCTCTCCCCTCAACCCAAAAGGATATAAAGACAACATTGCCATCTTTGGCAAAATAAAAGAATTGTGCAATGTAGCCGCTTTGGACTTTGCATAAAAGGTGATATTATTAAAAAGGAGCAAATATGAAAGTTATCTCAAACATCTCATACGGCAAAGATAGTGAGTCGCAAAAGTTAGACGTATATCTTCCAGACAACTCGGCTGGCAAGATTTTTCCGCTTATCTTCTTTATCCACGGCGGTGCTTTTTCAAGTGGCGATAAGGCGATGGGCAAGGTGCTTGACCTCGTCCGTTTCAACACCCAAAACTATGTTATTGCAAGTGTAAACTATCGCCTAAGCGGAGAGGCTGGCTTTCCTGCCGGAATCAAAGATTGCGAAAATGCCCTGCGTTTTTTGGTAAAAAATGCAAAAAAATATCAAATTGACCCAACAAAAGTTGCACTTATGGGAAGTTCTTCGGGCGGAAACTATGCGCTTATGCTTGGATTAAATCAAAGGCTTTTGCAGAATTTTGAAAGAGTTTGCATTGCCGTTTTATATCCGGTAACCGACCTTTTGGCGCTTAGTAAATTCGTCGACTTTTTAGACGATGACAGCGAAGTGAAAGACTATATGATTAAAAACTCGGAGATGTATTTTAAGAAGAATTTTAAAGACATCACGGCAAGCGACCTTAAAAAAGCAAGCCCACTCTATATGCTGAAAACAACTCTCCCACCAACGCTTCTGCAACACGGAACGGCGGACGACACTGCACCTATATCGCAAAGTCAAGCCTTTTATGACAAAGCAAAGGGGCTTGGCGCAGACATCACTTTTGAAGTTTTTGAAGGCGCAAATCACAGCGACAAGATGTTTGCAACAAAAAACAACTTAAAGCACATTTTTGACTTTGTCGATTCAAAATTGAATTAGAGGTAAATATGAAATTTAGAACGCTAAAAACAGAGGACGCAAAAGAATTTTCTGCACTCATTCAAAATATGTATAACAACTTAGAAAATCTCGAGTGGTTTTCACCGATGCCTTATGACGAAGAAAATGTGAGGGCAATGATTGAAAATCCGCGATTTTTTATCCTTGGTGCTTTTGAAGGCAACGAACTTTGTGCGGTGAGTTCTTTCGATTTTAAGTGCGGAAAACTTATCGGGCAAAACTGTATGCCAACCTACTGCACACTAGACAACACCGCCGAAATTGGCTTTACGATGGTGAAGTCAAATTTTAAGGGGCAAGGCATAATGAAAAGGCTTATTAAGGAACTTGAAAGATGCGCCCTAACCTTTGGCAAACAATATCTGTTTGGCAAAGTGCATATCGACAACCTCGCAAGTTACAAATCCTTTCTCTCCTGTGGGTTTAGCGAGTTTTCAAGATACAGCAAAAGTGTGCAGAGAGAAGACTTTGAAAAGTTTTTGCCATCTAAGTTGTTGTCGCCTTCCACCTACAAAAAGGCAGAAGAAACATTAAAGAAAAACGCAGCGGACATCGTTGTCTGCTACGCAATTTTGATAAAAAAGTTGTAAAATCCCTAAAAAAACATCAAAAAAAGCAGTATTTTCACTGCTTTTTTATTATTTTTACTATCACATACATTTAAACTATTTTGCTTCTTTCTTCTTTTTTATCTTGCTGTAAATGAAGTATGGCAGATAGAATAGGTAAGGCAAAAGGAAGTAGATTGCATAGAGCAAAATAACAAAGCACCAAACTGGCATATGCGCAGAGATAAGTGTGAATGGGAAGAACCAGCCGTGGAAGAACATATAGTCAGCAGGAAGGGTGAAGTTTATGATGTTTGCAATGATTGATACGGCAAAAAGTGGCAAAAAGGCAAGTGCGGCATCTTTGATGTTTGTGAGGGAATAATAACCGCTGAACAACATCAAAAGTGCAACAAAAACCATCGTTGCGTGGAAGACAAGTGCGTGAAGTCCGGCAAAGGAAATTGCAGAGTAGTTTGACAAAACGTTTGCTGGGTAGACAAAGTTAACAAGTCCGCCCACCATATTTGTTGTGCAAAGATATCCGCAAGCACTGCGCCTTGCAAGACTGCCCTCTTTTGTCCAGATTGCAAAAGGCATAATGTAGATAAAGATGCTGCACACATAAAGTGGCAAAATTCCGCCCGGTTCAAATCCTCCTGGATTGGTGCAACTCTCCCACACAATCTTTGCGATTTCAAAACCGCTCATAACAATCCACAGCACTGCGAAGAGAATTTTGAGTTTTTTCTTGCTCATCTTACGGCACAAAAACGCAAGCAGTGGCACGGCAACAATCATAATCGCCATAACAACAAAGTGGAGTGGAGTAAACAATCTGCCCTCAAGATATTCTGGCAGATACGCTTTGTTTGTGAAATAGTATTTAAACAGATCTTTCATTTCTTCTCCTTACAATAAGATTCTTTATTTTGATAAACGCGAGGTAAACTCCGTAGGATATCCAATACAGCATCACGCACTGACCAAACCAAGCAACAAGCGCATAGGCGGTTGAAGAATATTCTTTCACAAACGCAAGCCAAGGTATGCCAAATGGGTTGTCGAGAAACATCATATTTGTTCCAAGCGAGTTGTTGATTAGCACGGCGATAACACTCATTAGTCCGGTGAAGTAGAAGTAATAAATAAAGTGCGATGCCTTTGGCTTATAAACTCCGTTGACAAGTGCAACAAGTCCGGTGTATGCCATAAGCCAGTGGAAGATTAAACTGTGTATGCTGCCTGGGTGCCAAATTGGATATAGGGCAAGCGAAGTTGATGGCATAATAATAAAGCCGATTGCCGCACCAATTCCACCAAAGGTTATAAACGACCAACCGATGTCTTGAATCGTCTGCGACTTAAATTGAACAAGCACAATGGCGTATAGAAAGATTCCGCAGAAGTAGAGGGGAATCCAACTATCTCCGCCCGCACCCTTGTAGATTCTTATCGAATCTTTGATAACTTCCAAAATCCATACCGTGATGCAGATTGTAAGAATGATTCTTTTAGTTGCTTTTAAACTTAACTTGCGCGAAAAAATTACCGCCACAATTAAGAGCAGAATCAAACAAATCATAACAACTATATGCGTTGGCGAAAAGATGCCACAAATTTGGTCTTCGGTAAAGTTGTCGTAAAACATCGCGCCCTCTTTGGAGTTTTTCCTTCCTTATTTTTCCCTTATCTTAAGAAAGTTAAAATTCATTATCTTCATTTTACCCCCCCCGCGAATTTTTGTCAACTTATATACAAAAAAACATCAAACATAGTTTGATGTCAATTTTGTTTAAAAAAGTGGTTAAAATAAGACTAGTTTTGAATAAACAAACTCTCTTGTTTTAAAAGTGGATAAGATTTAAGCGATGCAGACTTCAAATCTTCCTTGTTCATATTCACGCCCACAATCTGTCTGTTGTTGTAGGTTGTGTAATAATATATTCCCTTGTCGGTGTTGCAGCACGAGGAGTAAATGGTATATTCAAAACCCTTTTCAACTTTGCAACAGCCCTTTTGTTGCTCAACCGAAGTCAAAATGTGGAAGAATTGATTTACGCTTTCAAGTTCGTCCTCCCCGGAAAGTGAGTTTAACTTTGTAAAAGTCGCCTTAACAAATCTTGATGCCGAAGACAAATCTCCTGGAAGTCCTATTCCTCCCATTCCGCGACTGTAAGGCACTAAGTTGAAGTTTTCGGCAAACTTGTTTTGTGGTTCTTGGCGCGATACGTTTGCGTAGTTGCTTAAATTTGTAAGATGATAGTCAAATGTAGGGTTGTTTGTCAAAATTCCAACTGGATTGTCATACACTTTTAGCCCCTCTTTCAATGGTTCAACAACGATGCTCTCCTTTGCGTCTGCGATAATCCAATGCAGTGGCGAATGTGGAAGTTGCTCCGAAAAGTTTTCGTCATAGATGTTTAAGTTTGCCAAAAGTTTTCTCGCCTGTGCAACGCTTTTGCAAGTGCAGAGAATATATGGAATAAATTCAAAAGGTGCAACGTTGTTTTTGCCCCTCGTCTTTTTGGGATAGAACGCGTTGTTTGGAAAGTTAAGTCCGGCAATGCTTAACCCCATCTCGTTTGTCGCATCGTAGTAAAGTGGATAATCGTTCTGCACAAAAGCCATACCAATCATCGCGTAGTGCTTGTTGTTTTTTCCCATCGTGCGAAAGGTAAATGGATAATTTCTAGGTGTGATTGTTACCGTTTCGTTATACGAAAATTCATAGTCTAAATTTCTGCCAAAATAGTGGTCTTTTGTTTTGTATGTTGCTGCTGTGCACATAAACTCCTCCTATATCTAAATCAAAAACATTTTAGCACTCAAAAAAAATAAAGTAAAGCAAAGCCCACAAATTCTCTTCGCTCATTGAAAAGAAAAATACAAGAAGAATTTTGCGATAACATTTTCGATTTTTCAACTTGTTGTGTATAATATAGTGATAAAAGGTGGAAAAATGAAAGATTTTAACAGCGAAGAATATTTTAACAAACTTGATGAGTATTTTAGAGCGGCAAACTACCTCTCTTGTGCGCAACTATATCTTTTAGACAATCCCCTCCTGCGCGACCACGAGTTGTGCGAGGCGGACATCAAGAAAAAACTTGTTGGGCACTGGGGAACTGTTCCGGGGCAAAACTTTATCTACGCGCACTGCAACAGAGTTATCTCAAAGTATGGCGTAGATATGATTATCATTTCCGGCCCTGGACACGGCGGAAACTTTCTTGTTGCAAACAGTTATCTTGAAGGCACATATTCAAAATACTATCCTGAAATCTCGCAAGACAGAGAGGGTATGAAAAAACTCTGCAAGCAGTTTTCTTTTCCTGGCGGAATCGGTTCGCACTGCGTTCCTGAAACGCCGGGTTCTATTCACGAGGGCGGAGAACTTGGTTACAGCCTTGCACACGGCTATGGCGCAGTGTTAGACAATCCAAATCTTATCGCCTGCGTTGTTGTCGGCGATGGCGAGGCAGAAACGGGCCCACTTGCAACCTCGTGGCACGC
>CANQIX010000039.1 GCA_947624105.1 uncultured Clostridia bacterium | reverse complement strand
CAAGCGATGAGAAGGGAAGAAAGACGATTTTTGACTTACTTGAAAACAAAGATGTTAGGCTTTTCAATGTTGGAAGGCTAGACTATGACACGGAAGGGCTTATTATCCTTACAAATGACGGCAATTTTGCTAATCTTATCACACACCCTAAGTTTAGTTTTGACAAAGAATACATAGTAACCGTTGAAGGAAAGATGGTGGAGAGCGAGTTTGCAGTTTTAAGGCGCGGGCCAGTTGTGGACGGCGTGCGTATGCCTGCAGCAAGGATAAAACCAATCTCGTTTGACGGCAAATATACAAAAGTGTCGGTTGTTATCGATGAGGGGCAAAACAGACAAGTTAGAAGAATGTTTGAGGCGATTGGAAAGGATATTAGGCTGTTAAAGAGAGTTAGAATCGGCAATGTGAAACTTGGAAACCTCTACAGAGGGAAAGTTAAGAATTTAACGCAAGAAGAGATAGATTTCTTCTATAAAAATTCATAAGAGAGCGCGTATGGATATTGCAGTTGTAGGTGCTGGTGCGGCAGGACTTATGGCAAGTGGACTCCTTGCAAACAGAGGAGAAAATGTCGTTTGTTTTGACCATAACGAAAAGGCAGGAAAGAAACTTTACATAACAGGCAAAGGGCGATGCAATTTTACTAACCTTTGCGAGCCGGTTGAGTTTTTAAGTAATGTTGTGAGAGGGGAGAAATTTCTCCGCTCATCTATCTATAATTTCACACCACAAAACTGCATTGACTTTTTTGAATCTTTGGGGCTTGAAAGCAAGGTGGAGCGTGGAAATAGGGCGTTTCCACAAAGCGACAAAAGTAGCGATGTTATTAAGGCGCTTGAAAGACACTGCAAAGAGGTAAAATTTAAGTTTGGAAGTAAGATTACGTCGATATACAAAAACGGAGAGAAGTTTGTTATTATTTTAGACGGCGAAAAACTTACCTTTGACAGAGTTATTTTGGCAACCGGCGGAGTGAGTTATTCTGCAACCGGAAGTGATGGAAGCGGATACAGATTTGCAAAGGCGTTTGGACATACAATCAACGAACTTGTTCCGGCACTTTGTCCAATCAAAATAAAGGGGCTAAAACAACTTCAAGGGCTTTCACTTAAAAATGTTACGCTTAAAGGACTTATCGATGGCAAAAAGAGAGAGTTTTTTGGCGAGATGCTGTTCACTGACGAGGGAATTTCTGGACCAATTGCCCTTACGTGTTCAAGTTACATAAACCGCGCAAAAGAGGTTAAGTTGTCGCTTGATTTAAAACCGGCACTTGACTATGAAAAGTTAGATGCAAGACTGTTACGCGACTTTGACGAAAATAAAAATAAGAACATATCCTATGTTTTCAAAGGGCTTCTTCCAAGTTCGCTTGTGCCGGTGTTTGCCGAAAGGGTGGGGATTGCCTTAGACAAAAAAGTCAATGCAATCTCTCGCGAAGAGCGTAAGAGAATTTTAGAAACGCTTAAAGACTTTAAACTTGACTACTGCGGACTCTATGACATCAACGCCGGAATCGTTACAAGCGGTGGGGTGGAACTTAGCGAAGTGAATCCAAAGACGTTTGAAAGCAAACTTGTAAGTGGGCTATATCTTATTGGCGAGATGCTTGATGTCGACGCCTTGACCGGTGGATTTAATCTTCAAATTGCCTTTGCAACGGCATATAGTTGTGCAGAAAATATGTAAAGATTTCTCAAATTAGTTTGAGAAATTTTTTTTATGTGCTAAACTAAAAATTAGGAGATAAAGTATGAAAGATTGCCTATTTTGCAAGATTATAAGTGGAGAGATTCCATCTTACAAGATATATGAAGATGACGATGTTTACGCTTTTTTGGATATTGCAGACGATGTCTATGGGCACACCGTTGTCGTTCCAAAAAAGCACTGCGACAATATGTATGAGTGCGGACCAAGAACCTTTGCTAAGTTTATGGCGGCCGTTAAAAAGATAGCCGATCACTATATTGACGATTGCGGTTTTGACGGCTATAACATAATAAACAACACCGGTCTTTCTGCCGAGCAGTCGGTTATGCACCTACATTATCATATCTTGCCACGCAAGAGCGGTGGTTCGTTTAAACTGTGGAAGCCGATGGATAAACTTGGGTCGGATTTTGAAAAGGTTAAAAATGAGTTATTCTTAGAGAACAAAACGGAGAGCCTTTTGGACTATTCAAAATACGCCGAGGAGTGCGACGTGCTATACACCGATGGGGCGTGTTCAAACAATCCTGGAATGGGCGGATATGGCGGCGTGTATATAACAACTGACGGCAAAGGTAGAGAATTTAGTGGTGGCGAAGATAACACAACAAACAACAGAATGGAACTTACTGCCGTGATTGAAGGGTTGAAACTTGTTGACGAGGGGAAGAAAGTAAAGGTTTACAGCGACAGCGCATACGTTGTCAATGCCTATCAACAAAACTGGCTGGCATCGTGGAAGAGAAACGGTTGGAGAGCAAGTTCGGGCGGAGATGTTTTAAACAGCGATCTATGGAAGGAACTTGACGAACTTGTGCAAGCAAGAGATGTCGAATTTATTAAAGTGAAAGGACACAGCGACAACGTTTTGAACAATCGTTGTGATGCGCTTGCAACCTCATACTATAAGGCAAAAGAGTAATCAAATCAAAAACAGCAGTGGGGCACTTACAAGCATTGAAAGAATCCCGTGAGTTAGTTTTTGAAAAATATAGAGTTTGAGAGGAATTTTAACTCTGTTTAGCATCGTTATTGATTGCAAAATCGTCGAAATACCTCCAAAGCCTATCACAAAACTGCATAGCAAAACGGCAAGTTTAGGGGAAGTCAAAGTCGAAAGCGACAGACTTCCTTTTGTTATTTCAATTACTCCCTCTAGAAAAGCGCTAAGTGGAAGCGGCAAGAAAGAAAATAGCGGAGAGAAGACTTCGATGATTATAAAGAATATCGTGATTATGCCACCTACAGCAAGAATCGATTGCACGCAAGACTGAACGATGCTGCTTATATCTGTGCCGGCAGAAGAGATTTGTTCCTCTTTATCGTTGTCGGTATCGCTTGCTGTAACGTTTCGGTAGATTAGTCCGTTTAGCATTGCGCCTAAGACGTGGGAAATAAACAAGATGTAACCGATGGTGGCGCTTTTAAGCATTCCAATTCCCACAGCGCCGATAATAAACATAGGTCCACTTGTCGAACAGAATGCACTCATACGATAGGCGTCAGTTCTGCTTATTTTGCGTGCAACGTATAGGTCGGCAATCATCTTAGAACCAACAGGATAGCCAGACATTATCGCCATAAAGAAGACATAGAAGGAGAGGGGAGAAGTTTTGTAGAGAAAGGTAGAAAATTTGGTAAAGGGTTTTGTAAACTTTTCGACATATCCAAGGGAAGTTAAAACCCTTGTAAAGAACATAAACGGAAAAACAGACGGCAGCACAATCGTTGCCCACGTCGATAAACCGGACAGCGCCGTTTGAAGATATTTTGCCGGCGCGATAAGCATATTTAGCAGAAAGAAAATCACAAGCAGCGTAAACAAAAATTTTATGCCTTTGCTACTGCCATTTTTAGACAAAACTTTTTTCAAAAATCACTCCTAATTTGTTTGACAAAACTTCTGTGTAGATATTATAATTGCTAGTAAGATTAAACTAATTTTGGCTATATTTTACGTTATTTATCGGCAACTGAAATTATGTTTATTTTGAACAAATCAATCATTATGGTGGTATATGTTTAAGATTAAAAAACTTATCAAAGAATCAAAACGCAGACAGAGAACTATCGTCTTTCCTGAAGTCAGTTTTTCGGATAGAACTTTGGAAGCGGTCAAAATATTACAAAAGAAAAAAATATGTAAAGTTATGCTTGTTGGAGATGCCAGCGCTCTGCTGATTCGCGACAAGTCCTTAGAGAAATTTGATATCGTAAACCCAGCAACCTTTCAAGATAGAGAAGTGCTTATTAAGACTCTCTATGAAAAGAGAAAGGAAAAGGGTATGACAAGGGAACAAGCGGAAGAACTTGAAAAAGACCCTTATTATTTTGCTACACTGCTTGTTGAATGTGGCTATGCTGATGGTATGATTGCCGGAGCAGAAACCTCGACGGCAAACACCGTTAGGCCAGCACTTCAAATCATTAAGTCAAAAAACAAAGCGCCAGTTTCAAGTTGCTTTTTGGTGTATGGCAAAAACGACTTCTTAGACGGCAAGGCACTTATTCTATCTGACTGCGGAGTGCTTGAAAAACCAACAGCAGAGCAGTTAAGCGCAATCGCTGCAGCAAGTGTTGAAAGCGCAAAACAGTTTGGAATTAGCACACCTAAGGTTGCGTTCTTGTCTTATTCTACTAAGGGAAGCGCTAAGAGCGAAGACGTAACAAAAGTTCAACAGGCATACGAAATGTTTAAGAAGAAAAACAAAGACGTGCTTGCAGATGGCGAATTGCAGTTTGATGCCGCAATGGTTAAGAGCGTTGCTGACCACAAAGCGCCAAACAGCGAAATACAAGGCGATGCCAATGTGCTTATCTTCCCAGATATAAATGCGGGAAACATCTGCTATAAAACGATTCAATACATCGGTGGGCTTACCGCAGTTGGACCAATTCTTCAAAACCTTAAAAAGCCAGTTAACGACTTGTCGCGTGGCTGCAGTGTCAACGATATTGTCATATTAGCGGTTATTACATCTCTCCAATGCGAATGGAAGGAAGATGAAAATGATAACAAAAAAGAAAACAAAGGGGATAAAAAGGAGTAAAATGAAAGTTTTAGTTATTAACGCAGGAAGTTCATCATTAAAATATCAATTACTTGATATGGATAAACAGAAACTTATTGCAAAAGGAAATTGTGAAAAAATAGGTCTTGATAAACCAATTATTTCGTATAAACACGATGGAAAGGAAGAAATCTTTGATGGCGCTAAGAATCACGAAGAGGCGATTAAAAAGGTTTTGGATATCCTCGTTGACAAAGATAACGGCGTTATCAAAAGTTTTAGCGAAATCGGTGCTATTGGCCACAGAGTTGTTATGGGCGGAGACGTCTTTAAGGAAAGTGTGCTGATAGACAGCAAAGTTATTGCAAAAATCGAAAAGTTTAACGAACTTGCTCCTTTGCACAACCCTGCAAACGTTATGGGCATTAGAGCGTGCAAAAAGGTTATGCCACGCACTCCACAAGTTGCTGTGTTTGACAGTGCTTTCCACTCTACTATGCCAGAAGTTGCGTATATGTATGGAATCAAATATGAAGACTACAAAAAGTATGGCCTTAGAAAGTATGGTGCTCACGGCACAAGCCACAGATATGTTTTAGAGCAACTTGCTAAGGTGCTTAAAAAAGACCCAAGTCAAGTTAACGCAATCACTTGCCACCTTGGTGGAGGCTCTTCAATCACCGCAATAAGAAACGGTCAAAGCGTTGACACATCAATGGGAATTACTCCTCTTCAAGGGGTTATTATGGGCACACGCTCAGGAGATATCGACCCAACTCTTGTTCAATTTTTGTGCAGATACAAAAACTTGTCGGTTGAAGGCGCAATCACATACCTTAACAAAGAATGCGGACTTCTTGGAATTTCCGGAAAGACAAGTGATATGAGAGAAGTTAAGGGCTATGCAGACAAGGGAGATGAGAGATCTAAACTTGCTCTTGATATGATGAACTACTCAATCAAAAAATACATTGGTTCTTACCTTGCAGTTTTAAATGGTGCTGATGCCATTGTGTTCACCGGCGGAATTGGTGAAAACCGTGCCGATATGAGAGAACAGATTGTTGGAGGACTAGAAAACTTAGGAGTTGTGCTCGATAAGAACAAGAACGACAACTTTAAGCGCGGAGAAATTGAACTTATTTCTGCAAAAAATTCAAAAGTTAAGATTTACGTTATCCCAACAGATGAAGAACTTATGATGGCTATGGATACTGTTAGAATCGTAAATAATTTGAAAAAGTAATAATAACGCTTGACAAATTATCGTTAATTGTGTAAAATTAGAGCGTTTTATACTTGGTTTATCCCAAAACAATGTTACTAAAAGGAGATTAAAATGGCTGTTCCAAAGGGTAAAGTTTCGAAGGAAAGAAAACATACAAGAAATTCTGCAAACTTTAAGGCTGCAGAAGTTACACTTGTTGAATGTCCAAAATGCCATGAGTTAAAAGAACCTCATAAGGCTTGCAAAAAGTGCGGAACTTATAAAAATAATACTGTTGTTCAAGAAAAGAAAAAGACAAAATAACTTAGATAAAAGTGTCTTACTTTTCTCGAATCGAATAAACAAAAATGCTAGTAAAATAGCATTTTTTGATTTTCTCTGGAGATTGTATGACGTTTGCTTGCTGCATTGTGATTACGTTTATTATTGCACTTAGAATGATGGCTAAAAAATAATAATGCCTTACTTTTTCCATCTCAAAACTTCCACTTTGTTTGGAAGTTTTTTCTTTTTTATACAATTTCTTTGACTTATTTTTCGCCTTTTGTTAAAATAACTAAGTATTATTATAAAATATGAGGTAACTATGAAAGTTGTTGTTGACGCTTTTGGTGGAGATAACGCTCCACTTGAAATAGTTGAAGGGGCTGTGCTTGCAGTTAAGGCGCACAAAGACTTAACAGTTATTTTGTGCGGTGAACAAAATAAAATTAAAGAGATTTTAGGCGACAGAACGGAGAGAATCGAAATTGTCGATGCGCCAGATGTTATCACAAACGATGACACTCCAACGGTGGCAATAAGGCAGAAAAAGGATTCTTCCCTCGTTCGCGCTTTCGATATTTTAAAAGAAGATGAATCGGTGGCTGGGCTTGTGTCTGCCGGCAGCACAGGGGCAATCCTTACAGGAGCAATTTTGAAGATTGGACGCATCAAAGGAATCTCTCGTCCAGCGCTTGCACCAGTG
>CANQIX010000038.1 GCA_947624105.1 uncultured Clostridia bacterium | reverse complement strand
CCAGTGCTTCCAACAAAAACAGGCAGCGATGTGATTATTATTGACAGCGGCGCAAATGTCGACTGCAAGAGTGTGAATTTGTTGCACTTTGCAATTATGGGAAGTGCGTATTATTCGATTTTGAAGGGCGTTGAAAACCCTCGTGTTGCACTGCTTAGCAATGGAACAGAAGAACACAAAGGTAATGAACTTGTAAAGGAAACCTACCCACTTATGAAGACACTTCCAATCAACTTTGTGGGCAACTGCGAGGGCAAACAAGTTATGTCGGGCGAAGTTGACGTTATCGCAACAGATGGATTTGCCGGAAACGTGCTTTTGAAGGGAGTTGAAAGTGCAGCAAGTGCAATCTTAAGTGTGCTTAAAACCGAAATAAAAAGCAGTCCACTTTCGATGTTTGGGGCTTTGTTTATGGGCAAGACTTTTAAGAACATCAAAAAGAAACTCGATGCAAACAAGCACGGCGGAGCACCATTCTTAGGTTGCAAAAAGTTGGTAGTTAAAAACCACGGGTCGTGCGGAAGAGATAACATCTGTGCATCGATTGAACAGGTTATGAAATTGCACGAGAACAAACTTATCGAAAAGATTGAAAATATGGTTAAAGAAATGACAAAGGACTTGAATGTTGATGGAAATTCTGGGGATTGATTTTAAGGACACAAAACTCATAAAGCAGGCGCTTACACACCCATCTAGTTCAAAAGACAACTATCAAAGGCTAGAATTTTTGGGCGATAGTTTGCTGGATTTTTTGGTGGGCGAATACCTCTTTAAAAATTCAAACGAGGGAGAGGGACGTTTAACCGTTTTGCGCTCTTATTTTGTGAACGAGGAATATCTTGCCGAAAGGTTTGATGCCTTTGACCTTGCGAAAAACGTCATTGTGGGCAAGAGCATGAAAAACAACGTTACGCGCGCAGTTAAGGCGGATATTATGGAGTCTATTGTGGCGGCCGTCTACCTTGAAAAAGGCATCGATGTAACGCGCCAGTTTGTTATTGACAAGTTGCAACTTGCAAACTTCAACGATGTGCAAGACACAAACTATAAAACACAACTTCAAGAACTTGTGCAGGCGAACTTTAAATGCACAATGAAGTATGTTACCGAAATTGAAGATTCGACCTTTGTTTCTAGGTTCTATATGGACGAAGACGAAATTTCAACCGGATTTGGCAAAGATAAACTCACTGCCGAACAGAATGCAGCGTATGTTGCGATAAACAAGTTGTTTAAAGACGAAGAAGAGTAAAATTACATAAAAGGTTTTGGTGAAAAATGTATTTCAAAAAGATTGAAATGATTGGCTTTAAATCGTTTGCTGATAAAACTACCATTGAGTTTAATGGTGGATTTACCGGCATTGTAGGGCCAAATGGTTGCGGAAAAAGTAACGTTTCAGATGCTATACGCTGGGTGCTTGGGGAACAGAGCGCTAAGTCTTTGCGTGGCGATAATATGCAAGATGTCATCTTTAAGGGCACAGAAAAGCGCAGAGGAATGTCTTATTGCGAAGTTACCTTGACTTTTGATAATACGGACAGATTTTTTGCAATCGACTATGACGAACTTAGCATCGGCAGAAAACTTTATCGTTCTGGCGAGAGCGAATATTTAATCAACAAAAACACTTGCCGTCTTAAAGACATCACCGACCTTCTTTTCGACAGCGGTATCGGCAAGAACGGATATTCTGTTATTGGGCAAGGAAAAGTCAGCGAAATCGTCGATGAAAAGCCAGAAGACAGACGTGCTATCTTTGAAGAGGCTGCCGGAATTGCAAAGTTCAAAAGCAGAAAAGACGAGGCAGAACGTAAACTTGAAAGAACGCGCGACAACCTTACGCGTGTAGACGACATCATTCTTGAAATTGAAAGACAGATGGGGCCTTTAAAGAAACAGGCGGAAGATGCTAAAAAGTATCTTGAATATAAAGGACAACTGAAAGATTTAGAGGTAAATGCCTACATCTACCAATATGAAAATGCAAACGTTTATAAGGCGGAAATAAATCAAAAACTTGCTGGGCTTGCTGAAGAGTTAAACGCAAGGCAAACAGAACTTGAAGAAACATCTTCTAAGTATGACGCGCAACTGCAAAAACTTGGAGATTTCGACAAGGAATTGTCAAAACTTAACGACGAACTTCTGCGCGTTACCGTTGAAATAGAAAAACAAGAGGGCGAGATTAGGGTTGTTAGAGAAAAGATAAATTCGGCTCATAAGGAAAACGACCGCTTGCATCTTGACCTATCAAATGCACAACTCTTTATGGACAACGCCAAAGAGGCTGAAGAACTTAAAAAAGCAGAGTTAGAGGAACTTTCAAACAAACTTGAAACCCTTAAAAATACGTATGCAGGGCTTTCTAACAAGCACCTCGAAATTGTCGATGAAATGACGCTTAGCGAAAGCGAAACAGGGGAGTCGCAACAGAAATTTATCGACACTCTTGGTTCTCTTTCTGATGCAAAGAGCAGTGTTTCAAAATATGAAACGGAAAAGAATCTGTTAGAGCAAAATCTTGAAACGATAAAGAAGAATTTGATTGAAACAGAAGGCAAGATTGAAGAACTTAAAAAATCTTGCGCTAGTTATAACAGCAATATCGCAAATCTTAAGAGCGAATTTGAAGGCTTGAAAGCGGAATGTGAAGATGCCGCCGGAAAGAATTATGTGCTGTCTAACAGACTGAAAGAACTTGAAACTGACCGCGCAAACACCAGCACACAGATAAAGGTTTATGAGAACAAACGCAACCTATTAACCGACCTTCAAAACGAGTATGAGGGCTATGCCTACAGCGTTAAGAAGATTTTGAAAGAGGCAGAAAGAAACAGCGAAATTTCTTCTAAGATGATAGGTGTTTTGGCATCTTTAATCAAAGTTCCTGCTCAGTTTGAAACAGCGATAGAAGTTGCACTTGGAAATGCCGTTCAAAACATCGTAACATTCAACGAAGATGGTGCAAAGGGGCTTATCGAATACTTAAAGAGAAATCAATATGGCAGAGCGACATTCTTGCCAGTTAGTTCTATGCGTCCAAGAGATTTAGATGCACGCTTAGTGGCGGGCAAAAGAGGTGTTTTTGGTGTTGCTGCAAACTTGATAGATTACGATTCAAAGATTAAAAATGTCATCTCCAATTTACTTGGGGCAACAGTTATTGTCGACAATATGACAACCGCTGTTGCGCTTGCTCAGGAGAATCGTTATTCGTTTAAAATAGTTACCTTAGAGGGCGATGTTGTAAGCACTCAGGGGTCGTTGACCGGCGGAAGCAAAAAGGCGGAATCTACTAACCTTATTTCGCGTCAAAGGGAGATTGAATCGCTTGCAAACGAGATTGTTACCCTTAAAAAGCACGAACAAGAGGTGCTTGCGTCTATTCAATCGGTTAAAACAGAACTTGCCGATGCGGAGGCTAAAAATTCTACCAACCTTTCAAAGAAGAATGAGTGCGAGATAAAACTTATTAAAGAGCAAGAAAAGTGCGATGCGCTAACAAAGGATTTAGACGAATTTATTGACGAAGAAAACGTCTTAAAACAAGAAAAGACGACGATAGAAAACAAGATTAAATTGGTCAGTGGCGAACTTAGCGAATTAAGCGTTGTTCAAAGCGCTTTAAGCGGAAATAAGGAAGATGTAGACCTTTTGATTAAGCAAAAACAAGAGCGCTACAACAAACTTAGAACGGAGAGAGATGAGGTTGTCAGCCAGATTACAACAATCAAAGTGGAAATTGCATCTGCAGAACAAAAAGTTGCCTCGCTTGAAGACGAAATTCACAGAGCAGTGGTTGAACAAGATAAGCAAAATGCAAACATCGCAAGTTTAACAAAATCAATCGCTGACAACGACGACTTTATCGAAAATGCAGAGGCGATGATAAGAAAGCAGATTGAAAACGCCGGCCCATCTGCCGCAAAAGACAATATGGAGGCGATAAAGGCTAAGCGCGAAAGTCTGGAAACAGAAAAGGCAAATGTTTCGGCATCACTTAAGAAATTTGATGAAGAAAAGACACAGATTCTTGAAGCAATATCGAAGGTAAACGACCGTAAATATCGCGAAGAGATGAATTTGTCTAAGGTTGATACCGAACTTGAAACTATGCAAGAGCGCATATACGAAGAGTATAGTTTGACATACAACACCTGTCTTCCACTTAAGCGTCCTGACTTCGACTTCAAAGAGGCGAGCATCGAAATTAGCAGATTAAAGAAGAATATCTCGGCACTTGGCTACGTAAACGTTCACGCTATCGAAGATGTCGAAACGCTTTTAGATAGATATAACGATATGTCGGTGCAATCTGCCGACCTTAAGAAAGCCGAAGAGGACTTAGTGAAGATTATTAAGGACCTTTCGGGCGAAATGCTTACAAAGTTTAACGACGAATTTGAAAAAATCAACAGCAGTTTCAAAGTTGTGTTTAGGGAATTGTTTGGCGGCGGAAATGCTAGTCTTGAACTTACTGACAGCGAAGATCCACTCCTTGCCGGAGTTGAGATTATGGTTCAGTTGCCAGGTAAAAACGCCAACAAATTGTCCCTTTTAAGTGGGGGAGAAAAGACGCTTACTGCGATTGCGCTTCTGTTTGCAATCTTAAGATTAAAGCCACTGCCATTCTCTCTCTTAGACGAAATTGAAGCAGCGCTAGATGATGCAAACATCGAGAGATTTGCTCAATATCTTAAGAGGTTGTCAAGCACAACTCAGTTCATTGTTATCACTCACAGAAAGCCTACAATGGAACTTGCAGACTGCTTGTATGGTGTTACTATGGAAGAGAAGGGCGTATCGAAAATCGTTTCAGTAAAACTTGCCGATGCAATTAAAAATGCAGAGGAAAAATAAGGAGCAAAGATGGGACTTTTTAAGAAGATTGGAGAAGCATTAAGAAAGACCAAAGAGGCGATCAGCAGGAAGATTGACCAACTTTTAAGCCACGGAGAACTTAACGATGAATTCTTTGATGACTTGACCGATGTGCTTATTTCAAGCGATGTGGGTGTAAAGTGCTCTATGGAGATTGTCGAAGAACTTAGAACTTCAAGCCACAAAAAGAAGATTAGAAGTGCCGAAGGGGTGAAAGAAGAGTTAAGAGAGATTCTTAAAAACTACTTTGAAGTCGCTCCAACAATAGAGATTGAATATCCAGCAATCATCACCATAATTGGCGTAAATGGCGTTGGAAAAACGACCACAATCGGCAAACTTGCGGGCTACTTTAAGGACAAAAAGAAAGACGTTACCCTTGTTGCAGGAGATACCTTCCGCGCGGCAGCATCTTCACAACTTACAGAATGGGCAGACAGAACAAAGTCGAGAATAATTAAGCACGCTGAGGGAACTGACGCTGCAGCCGTTGTTTTTGACGGAATATCAAGCGCAAAAGCCAAAAACACCGATGTGCTTATTATCGACACCGCTGGGAGACTTCACACCAAAACAAATTTGATGGAAGAACTTAGAAAGATAGGCAAGATTGTCAATCGTGAATATCCAGAGGCACACAAATACACCTTTATCGTCTTAGACGCCACAACTGGGCAGAACGCTCTGTCGCAGATTAAGGCCTTTGACGAGGTTGTAAAGATAGATGGCATTGTGCTTACAAAACTTGATGGAACAGCCAAAGGCGGAGTTATTATCGCAATCGAAAAAGAGTTTAAACTTCCTGTTGTTTTTGTTGGAACGGGAGAGAAAGTTGAAGATATTGCTCCATTTAACCCAAAAGAGTTTATAGACGGGCTGCTATAACAATTTGGTTATAAAAACATAACAAACTTAGGCAACAAAAAAACATAACTTTTCGTTATGTTTTTTTATTATCAATTAGCCATTTTTCTTTGCAGTTTTAATGCATTTTGTGCAAGCCCTAACTTTCTTTCCTTCGATTTCTGTTTCTTGAAGGTTAACATTATATTTTCTAGGTGCTTTGTTGTTTGCATGGCTTACAGTTTTTCCGTCCATTTTGCCTTTTCCGCATATCTCACAAACTCTGCTCATAGTTGTCTCCTTTTAGAATTTTACAGAGCATATCTTAACACATTTTTCCTTAAAATGCAACTGTTTTTTCACATTTTTGTAAAAACAAAACATATACGCCATCTAAACGACACTTTAACCCAGTTTTTTCAAATATTTTTTATTTTGTAAGTTATTTGCTTGATATTTTTCTCGTATTATTGTATTATATAAATGCGACAAGGTGTCAGTTTAACCTTGCTTTTGGAGGTTTCTTTGACTGTAGATACCAACAATTATTATGGTAATATTTCGATAAGCGACAGAGCAATTCGCACTGTTGCTGGTTTTGTTGCACTCGATTGTTATGGAGTGGTTGACTTAGTCCCAAAAAATCTTAAAGACAGCGCTTCTAGTTTGTTTAAAAAAGAAACCTATGCGCGTGGGGTAAGTGTTAATCACGTTGACAATCGAATTTTTATTGATATTCACTGTATTCTCAAATACGGCGTTTCTATTTCTGCCGTTGCTGAATCGTTAAAAAAATCTGTTAAATACTCCGTTGAAAACTTTACCGGTATGATAGTTGATACCGTTAATGTTCACGTTGTCGGAGTTCGAGTTTAGGAGTTTGTATATATGATAAAATCTATCAATGGTGCTAGTTTCCGCAAGATGATTCTTGCTGGATTCAACCTCTTGGAACAAAATAAAGAGTATGTTGATACACTTAACGTTTTTCCTGTGCCAGATGGCGATACGGGAACTAATATGTTCTTGACAATGAAGTCTGCTGTTACCGAAATAAACAAATGTATGAACAATGAGTTGCAGGATATCAGCGAGGCTTTCTCTAAGGGCGCATTAAGGGGCGCTCGTGGAAACAGCGGTGTTATTACCTCTCAAATTTTTAAGGGGTTCTGCTCGGTTGTAAAGACTTGTAAGGAGATAACAACCAAAGATTTTGCAAGAGCAATGCACGAGGGCGCTACCATCGCTTATAAGGCAGTTACAAAGCCAAAGGAAGGCACA
>CANQIX010000037.1 GCA_947624105.1 uncultured Clostridia bacterium | reverse complement strand
AATAACCTTATCGCAGGTCAAGTTGACAGCGGTTCAATGGCGTATGTGCTTTCGTCTTCCACCAAAAGACAAACAGTCGTTCGCACGCAAGCAGCATTTTTGATTTTATCGCTCTTTGGAATGTTTGCGCTTACAGCGGTTACAAGTTGCATCTGTCTTGCTTTTGTGGGACAAGAGGTAGCGAAGATAACCTACGGGCAGATACTCCTCTTTAATCTTGGAGCGTTCCTTGTGCTGTTCGCACTGTCTGGACTTTGCTTCTTCACATCTTGTTGGTTCGACAGAAGTAAACGTTCTATGGCAATCGGCGGTGGGTTAAGTATATTCGCACTTGTTGCTGCTATGCTTGGACTTTTTGGAAGTAAAGTTATTCCAACAATCGTAAGACTTAATGCACTAAACTACTTCAACTACGCAACAGTTATCACGCTGTTTGATGCAATTTCAATCATCGAAGGTTCGCTTAGTTACCTTTGGAAGTTTGCGATTTTGCTTGTGCTTGGAATTGCTGGATATGTTATTGGAGCGGTTAGATTTGTAAAGAAAGACTTGCCACTATAGGGCGAGGGTTAAAAATAAAAGCGGTAGAGAGATTCTGCCGCTTTTTTGCAATAAAAAAAGTCGCAACCGCGACCTACATTTTGGTGGTGATAGGTGGGTTCGAACCACCGACCTTATGGGTATGAACCATACGCTCTAACCAACTGAGCTACATCACCATAAACCTAACTTGCGTTGTTAGTATACTATAGAAACGGGCAGGTTGTCAATTATTTTGTAAAAAATTTTTTGTTATCACTTGCTATTTATGGGGTAAAAAAGATAAAATTAACTATATAACAAGGAGATGTTTTATGATTGAAGATGAAATTAAAAAAGCAAACGTCGAGGCAATGAAACGCAGAGATACAGTTGCACGTGCGTTTTACAGCGTGCTTATGAATAAGATTATGCTCGAAAAAATCAACAAGAGAGAGAAAGGACAAGAACTTGTTGATGCAGATGTTTCAAACATCGTTCAAAAGATGATTAAAGAACTCACCGACGAGAGAGATAACTATGCAAAGGCAGGGCATAACGAAGAAGTAGAAAATATCACTCGTCAACTTGAACTCGCAAAAACATATCTGCCAAAGATGTTAGAAAGAGATGAGATAAAGAAAATTATCGCCTCACTCGACGACAAATCGGTGGGCAGCGTTATGAAACACTTTAAAGCAAATTACAATGGGCAGGTTGATATGCGACTTGTTCAAGAGGTTTTAAAGGAATTTGCATGAAGATTTTTGCAATAAGCGATTTGCATTTATCGGTAAACAATCCAAAGCCAATGGATATCTTTGGGCCGGTTTGGGAGAACCAACTGGAAAGTATATCTGCGGATTGGCGCGAGAAAGTGGGAGAAGATGACATCGTTTTGCTTGCCGGCGATTTCAGTTGGGCGATGAAACTTGAAGACGCAGCTCCTGACTTTGAAATGATGCAGAATTATCCGGGCAAAAAGATAATAATTCGTGGAAATCACGACTTTTGGTGGAAGAGTATAAGCGCGGTGCGAAAAATTTTGCCAAAAGGCTTCTATGCCATACAAAACGATGCGATGAAGTTTGGCGATGTGATTGTTTGCGGAACTCGTATGTGGCCATCGAAAGAGGAAAAGAAAAATTACAGCGATGACGATCGAAAAATTTACGCAAGAGAGTTGCTGCGCCTAAGAATGACGCTTGAAAACGCCAAGAAGTTGCAAACAGAGGGAGAGAAGATCGTTTGTATGGTGCACTATCCTCCATATTCTCCGGAAGAAGAGGACAGCGAAGTTACAGCAATTATGGAAGAATTTGGCGTGTCGGCAGTTGTGTATGGGCATATCCACGCGTATTGTCGTCAGCACCTTTATTTAGAAAAAAATGGCATCAAATATTATCTTACCTCTTGCGACCTTGTTCACAACAAATTGACGGAGATAAATGTCTAAAAATGCCGAAGAAAAAGCCTTTTTGTAGGGGTTAAATTTTTTACTTTTTTATTGACAAAAATAGGTATATTGTAGTAAAATGTTTCTGCTTGGAGATTATATGAAAAAATTTTTAATGGTATTATGTTGCTTGCTTACATTTGGGTTTATTCTTGCAGGGTGCAGTCCAGTAAGTATGCCAAACAACAGCGAAAAAGGAATTGTCTATACTGGTAAGGCTACAACTGCTGTAAGCAACTATTTGTATTACGGAAATGTATATTCTGACACCACTCAATATGGAACGGACGAGTTAGATGACTATAACGTCGCAAAGAAAACGGCATATCTTGCACGACTAGACACAAACCTTTCGGCAAGTGGCGAAAATATGACGCCAAAGAATGCCGAAACTGTGCTTGAAGAAGTTATAGCAACCGAAAATCAGTTTATGTTTGCAATCGGCGATTACATCTACTACTTAAAGAGCGATGAACAAAAATACTTTTCTGGTGAAACATCAAGTTATAAATATAGTTATATGGTGCTTTGCTCAATGAAACTCGATGGCTCAAAGCAAAAAGAACTTTACAACTTTGAAAATACAATAACAGAGATTTCAGCACTTGAATATAATGGCGGATATTATGTAGTTGCCTTTGCAACCGATTCACTCCACATAATCAAGTTGTCAACCGGAAATGGAAAGGCTGATGCAACAAAAACAGCAAGTTCTGTTACTTCGGCATCAATCCCGCAAACTCCAGACCTTAAACTTGACGGAACTTCTAAGGATTGGAACGGATATGTTTACTACACAACTGATGAGGGCGTAAATGCAGTTAGCGTTGAAAATCCATCTTCGCCAACAAAGTTTTCGGAAGATGTAAGCATCAGTTTTAAAGACAGAGTAAACGACATCGTTATCTTTGCAGATTCTTCTGCAACTTACTACAGCGATGCTTCAAACTTAGATAGCCACAGCAATTTGATTGTTAAGAACGACGAAAACAAATTGACAAATTCAACTTCGATCGAAGACGTTCACATTATTTCGGCAACAAGCGACACACTTAGAGCTATCGTTTATAAAGATGGCACAAACTATAAACACTTTAGCAATGCCGGAAGCGGAATCTTCACAGTTAAGAGCGAAGACAACACAATCAGTGATTTTTCAATTATGTTTGTTGACGACCGTTTGGCATACATTCAAACTGCAACCGACATCTTTGAAGTTGACTTTGCTGAACTTAGAACAAACGGAAATGTTAGTATCGATGTTAATAGATCGCTTGTAACACTTACCGAAGAATCAATGTTAACAGGCAAAGAGTTGTTTGGATATGACGGAACATACATTTACTTCTACGCAAAACTTCAACCACTCACTGAAGAAGAAAGAGAAGTTGCCGGACTTGAAGCAGAAGAGGAAGAGGGCGAGGATTCAAACTACTACCTTTACAGAGTTCACGAAACAAGTGAAAAGTTGCAACTTATGAGCAAAACAACACTTTCTACAAGAACATCTAAATAACAACAAAACCTTAACCGATGCGTTAAGGTTTTTTAATACAACTTTCACTAAATTTTGATAAGGGCTGTTTTATATCCCTTTCTTTCTCCGTTTTCGCCGATGAAATTTTGTGATTTGACATCTTTCGAAAATTTCTGTCAATCATCGACAATTCTCGACCGATTTCTGTTAACGCGTTTCTGTTTTTATATGATATCTTTACTTATGTTTTGCAGGACAAAAAATTCAAATTTAGGAGAGATATTATGAAAAAGAAAATTTATATAGCAGATAACGACGAATTGGTAAATTATTTTAGCGACAATGAAAACTTTGAACTTGTAGGGAACTCGATAGATGGCGAAGTGATTGTTAAGGAAGTGGAAGAGAAAAAGCCAGACATACTTGTTATGGAAATTATGCTGACAAAACTCGACGGCTTTGCAGTTTATGAGAAGATAAAGGAAATGAAAGAGGACACACCAAAGGTTATCTTTGTTTCCAACCTATCACACAGCGGATTTGTGAGCAAGGCGATTCAAATGGGCGCAAGTTACTTTATGATTAAGCCAATCACACCAGAAAATTTGGAGAGTAGAATAAATGAAATTATCTCTACTCCAGCGCAAAGGCAGTATAGCGAAACAAGACAACTCGACGAAAAGATTTCCAACATCTTCATAAGCATTGGCATACCGGCACACATTAAGGGCTATCAATTTTTAAGGGAAGCAGTCAAACTTGCCGTCGAAGAGCCGGAGATTATCAGTTCAATCACCAAACGACTCTATCCAACAATCGCCGAAAGATTTGAAACAAGTTCAAGCAAAGTGGAACGTGGAATGCGCCACGCGATTGAAGTTGCTTGGAACAGAGGGAAGATAGAAAATATTAACAATATTTTTGGATTAAAGATATATAATAGAAATGAAAAACCAACAAATGGAGAACTTATCGCACTCATCGCTGACAAAATGATTATGGACTGCTAAAAAGCAAAAATTGTAAAAAATAGCCTCAAAAATCGAAAATTTTTCAAAAAAAGCGCAATTTTTGTTGATTTTTGCAAAAAGTTTTCATAAAATTTTAAAAATGCTATTGAAATAGAAAAAAAGATGTGTTATAATGTTTTCGATTTTATAGGAGGTAAATATGTCCAATAAGTTAGCAAAGATTTTAATGATTTGTTCATTAATTGTGCTGATTCCACTTCTTGTTGTAGGAACTGTTCTTGCAGTTTATTTCTCAATGAACGATTCTGTTAACATTGAAGTTTACGAAAACGTGCAGTATGGCAGTGTTGCTGCACCAACCATCGGCTCTAACAATGCAACAGTTAAGTATGTTGAAAACGATGGGATTTTTGTTGTTACAAACGGGCACAACAGAAACACAGTTTTAAAGGCAAACCTTGTAGACGGTTTAAGATTTAAAGGTTGGTTCGAAGGAACAAAAGACGAATACGAAACTGCATTAGCATCAGGCAACGTTCCAACACTTGAAAACACTGAATTAGAACTTACAATAAAGACAGGAGATGTAGATAACCTAACAGCAATTTACGAAGTTGTTAAGTTTAACGTAACTTACGCTTACGACACAGACCCAACAGACGGAGTTGACAATTCTGTATCTACTCTTCCATCAGAACACAGCAGTGTATTTGAATATGGCGAAACACTCCCAGAAAAACTTACACTTACTGACAATGTTGACAAAACAGACTCTACATTGTGGTTCTCAATGGGCTGGATGGTTCTTGGCGATGAAACACAAACTCTTTACACACAAGCAAATTTCCCATACACTGCCGACGTTGAAGGCGATGTAAATGTTACCCTCACTGCTCGTTGGGATAACAGCGCAAAGATCGCTCACAAAGTTACAGTTACATCAACAGATGCAACTTATGAAAAGGCTTCTTTTGATTACACTGCAACAGATATGGCAGAACTTGAAAACTTGTTCGTTGCTGAAAAATGGGAAATCACAAGCGTTTATAAGAACGTTTGGGAATTCAAAGGTATCACATTTAACGATGAAGAATACACAACAGCAACTGAACTCTACAACGCAATCAAGGCTACAGCAGAAGTTGATGTTGCCCTTGTAGGAAACTTTGGCTGCACATTTGACACAGTTACAGTTAACGGCCTTCGTGTAGCATACAAAGACGGAACACAATACAAACAACCATACGATGCTGATGCTGAAGACTATGAACTTGCTTGGACTAAAGCATTTGATGCAAATGGAACAAACAATTACACAGTTAAAACAGATGTTGACGTATTCTCAACAGGACTTAATGTAGCACCTTACACATTGTTCCTTGAAGACTTCACAGGAGCAGAATATGACTACTACAAAGATGAAAACTTAACAGAAAAACTTACTGCAACAGAAATCGAATTTAGATATTGCACAGTTGCAGAGGGAGTTTACACAGCACAAACTTCTGCTTTAACAATCACACTTGAAGAACTTGGCGAAGACACATCAATCTACCACTTCTTGTCATTGGCAGCAGTAAAGATTCAAGAAGCACAAGGCACAGTAGAATTTACCGCTGACACATTTGTTCTTGCAGAATTAACTTTAATCTTTGCATAAAATTTTGTTAAAATTGTTTGACATTCACCTCTTAGGTATGTTATGCTTAAGAGGTGTTAGGGGAGTTTAGCTCAGCTGGGAGAGCATCTGCCTTACAAGCAGAGGGTCATAGGTTCGAGCCCTATAATTCCCACCACCAGAGAGACCTGAACATACGTTCGGGTCTTTTTTGTTTGCATAAGAGGATTTATGAAAAAGTTTTTAGCAAAAAATTGGTTCTATTTTGTGCTGACTATTGGCATTGTTGTAATTGGCGCATTGCTTATCTCTTTAATACCAAAAGATCACGAATTTGAAATCACAAAACTTTCGCCGGTGTCGGTTGACATACATAGCACCGCACAAATTGAATATAGCACAAGCATTGCAGAAGCGCTTTGCACCTTTGAAGTGGAAAACGACTCCATCGCCACAGTTGAAGATAACACTGTGGTTGGGCACGCAGTTGGAACAACCAATTTGATTATGACGGCAAAGTATGGCGAGCAGGTGCTAACAGAACGCACAACCATTCACGTCGACTTAGGACTTGAAGTTGAACTTGATGATATTGTTGTTGTGCTTGGCGAATCTCACGAGTTGACTCCAACAATCAAACTTAACGGCAGCATCTGTCTTGATGCGCAAGTGGGATATCAATCGCAAAACAAAGAGATCGCCACTGTTGAAGATGGATATGTCGTTGCTAAGGGAGTCGGCAAAACTAAACTCGAAGTAACAGTTTCGGTTAATGGAAGAGTGTGCGCAAAGAACGTGAATGTCGAAGTAAAGGAAGATGACACAGAACTTTTTAGCGCCTTTCTAGATTCACAAACTCTTGGTAGTTCTGTAGAGATTGAAGCGCAGAGAGTATATATCCTTAATGTGAATTTTGATGGAAGTGTAACCATTGAAACAAACCTTAACGCAACCAAACTTGGCGGCGGATATGTGAACACTTGGAAGGTTTCTGCAGATGAAGTTGGAATATTTTACATAACAATTTACGCAGGCAACAACCAAAGAACGATAACAATAACAGCCATATAATTAGTGCTGTTATTTATTTTTTTCTCCTTAAACAACAAACACCAGGACTAGTGTGCTTGAAATTGCGTAAAAAAAGTTAAAAAAAGTAAAAATATTTTGAAAAAAAGGTTGACAAGGGTAGAGGGAATATAGTAAAATATGCTTGCTAACATAAATTGTGTT
>CANQIX010000036.1 GCA_947624105.1 uncultured Clostridia bacterium | reverse complement strand
CCACACTCACCGAACTAAAGACAACCTCTCCTGCCTGCATCTGTTGTCCGTAGCAATATATGTATCCGTGTCTTTCAATTATCTTCGCACCCAGACTTTTTAGCGCGCTTATATGTATATCCACCGGCCTTGTGCCAATTTTGCACCCGCCGGGGTAAGAGATGATTGCCTGCCGAAATTTTGCAAGCAGCACGCCCATAAAATACACAGAAGCCCTAAGTTTCTGTGTATATTCGTGCGTAACTTTTGTGTTGTTTATTTCTCCACTAATAAGAAGTGTTTCACCTTCTCTTTTGGCCGAAAGCCCAAGCAAACTTAATATTTTGCACATATTTTCGATATCGCTAAAGCCCGGCGCATTTTCAAACAAAACTTCTCCATCACAAAGTGCACTTGCTGCAAGAATAGGCAGATATGCATTTTTTGATGCCTCAACAAAGATTTCTCCGTTGAGGATTTTTCCTCCGTTTATTAAAAATTGTTCCATAAAAAATTATATGTTGCACAAAAAGATAAATTTACTGCAGTATCTCGCGCCTTGAACTTCGATGCACGTTTATGCAGATTCCAATCGCCGCCATAAAGACTGACACCGATGTTCCGCCACTTGATATAAATGGAAGTGGCAGCCCTGTTGGAGGAATCGAGCCGGTAACAACGGCAACATTTAAAAGTGTTTGAACGGCAATTAAAATCCCAATGCCACAACACAACAAGCACCCAAACCTATCCTTTGCCTCAAGCCCAATTTTGATAAGCAAAAAGACAAGCGCCCCAAAGGCGAAGATAAGAAGAAGAGAGCCGACAAGCCCAAACTCCTCGCCGATAATCGAAAAGATAAAGTCCGATTCGGCAAACGGCAAAAACATATATTTTTGTCTGGAATTTAAAAATCCAACACCAAACCAACCGCCGTTCCCAAGACTGTGGAGCGACTGAATAAGTTGAAATCCCTCCCCTTGTGGAGATGCCCACGGATTTAAAAAGGCAAACAATCTTTTAAGTCGGTATGGCTCTGCAAGGATTAAAAGCGGAACAGATGCTGCCGCCGCGCACGAAAACAAGAGTGTGTGTTTCTTTCCAATTCCACCAATTATCAGCATAAAAAAGGTAACAAACGCAAGGCACATCGTAACACTCATACTTGGCTCAATAATAACCAAAACGCAAACAATTCCAGCAACAACAAGTGGCGGAAGAAGCCCTTTAAAAGTTTTTATCTTTTCGTGATTGTCAGCAAGATAACTTGCCAAAAAAAGTATCACAGCAAACTTAGCAATCTCCGATGGCTGAATCGAGATTCCAAGCAAACTTATCCATCTTTTTGCACCATAACTTTCCACCCCAATTCCGGGAATAAAAACAAGCACAAGTAAGACGATTGAAATAATTAAAACAACATATCGAAGTTTCTTTAAAATGTGGTAGTCAAAAAAGGCAAAAAAAGTCATTGCAACAACGCCAAGCACAACGCCAAAAATCTGTTTATACATAAAAAAGTATTCGTTGTTATAGCGGATTTTTGCAGTGTAACTGCTTGCACTAAAAACCATCAAACAACCAAAAATTGCCAAAAAAATCACTAAAATACATACAAAAAACGTTATTTTATCGAATTTTTTAGTCGGTTTGGTAAAAATTTTAATTTTTTCTTCCTTACTTTTTACCACTTATTTTCTCCAAAACAATTTCTTTAAACTTGTCGCCACGCTCTCTGTAAGAGGTAAATTCATCAAAACTTGAACACGCCGGAGAAAGCAGCACAACATCTCCATTTTTTGCTATATCGCACGCACGATTTGTTGCCTCGCCAAGCGTTTTAAATATGCTTGCGTTTGCACCGTGAATTTGGCAAGATTTAAAGATTTTTTCGCCGTCTGCACCAAAGCAAATAACCTCTTTAAAGCGGTAGAAATATATGTCGTCATAGGAAATATCCTTTCCCTTTCCACCCAAAAGCAAAATTATGCTCCTATTTTTAAACGCACTTAGGGCGTTGAGCGTAGATGCAACGTTTGTAGCCTTGCTGTCGTCGACATACAAAACGCCGTCATATTGCCCCACAATTTCAAGTCGATGAGGGGCTGGAGAAAACGATGCAACAACCTCTCTAATCACTCCGCCACTAATTTCAAACCTGTCAAGAATTGCCACAGTGGCAAGCACATTTTCAAGATTTTTCTCGCCCAAAAGTTTAATATCCGACGTAGGCATAATTGCTCTTTTTTCATTAAAAATCACATTATTTTTAATAAAAACGCCTTTTTTTAGTGTTTTTTTAGAAAAAAACTTAATTTTTTTGCAATTTTTTATATTTTTTGAATATTCGTCATCAAGGTTAAGAACCGCAAATTTGCACCGTTTTAAGAGCGATGCTTTGCAATCTAAATACTCCCTAAACGAGCCGTGCCTGTCTATATGGTCTGGCATAACATTTAGCACCGCGCCGACATCACAAGAGAAAATCGAAGAACTTTCAAGTTGAAAACTACTTACTTCGCACACAACAACCGAGTCTTTATCTGTGCTAAGCGCGATTGACGATATAGGAATTCCAATGTTTCCACACAGAAAAGTTTTGTATCCTGCTTCCTTTAAAATCTTCGCTAAAAGCATACACGTTGTCGTCTTTCCATTTGTGCCGGTAACAGCAAGAATTTTTCCTTTGCAAAAAAGGTAGCCAAGGTCAAGTTCGCTTAGTATTTTTGCCTTGCTATTTTTTAAAACTTCAAAGTTTTTGTTATCCTTTAACTTTACTCCGGGGCTGACAATAACGTAGTCGAACTTCTCCTTTTCGATATGCCTAACGTAGCCGACTTGTCCGGCATAACTTATGTCGTCATCAAAAAAATAGACATACGCACCTACCGATGACAAAAGTTTTATTGCACTTCTTCCGCTCTCTCCCATTCCATAGACAAGACAGCGCTTTCCTTTAAAGATGTTTTTTCTCATAAGGTATTTTATTAAGCAACTGCGACGATTATTCTCTATAAAATCATATAGATTCCAAGCACAATTATCGAAACAATCAGCGTTATCACAGAATAGGAAATCACAATTCGATTTTCGTGCACACCCTTCTTTTCAAAATGATGGTGGAGGGGCGCCATTAAAAACACCCTCTTTTTTGTTCTTTTGTAATGCAAAACTTGTATGATGTCAGACACGCTAGACAAAACAAACATAATCCCCATAATTGGAAGAATGAGTTCGAGTCCTGAAAGCACAGCAACTGTGCCAATAAATCCTCCAAGCCCAAGCGAACCGGTGTCGCCCATAAATATTTTGCCGGATAGCAGTTAAAAATCAAAAAGGCAACAAGTCCGCCACATAGCGAAAAGCACATCATTGCAAGGTTGTTAAATTCGATGCTTTTAAAAAGCGCTAACAAAATGCCAAAGAACAGCACATATACAAGGCTTGTCCCACCGGCAAGTCCATCAAGCCCGTCTGTAAGGTTGACACTGTTTGTCGTTGCAATAAGCACCAAAATGACAAGCGGAATGATAAAAAAGCCGATATTAAAGTTAAGATTGAAAAAATTTAGGCTTGTCCGCCCCGAAAAATACATATACAGCGCAACAATAAGGGCAAGTCCAAATTGACCAATAATTTTTTGATATGGCTTTAGCCCCTCGTTGTGTTGGTATCTAACTTTGATAAAGTCATCTAAAAATCCAAGCAGCGCATACCCAAAAGTTATGATTAGCAAAAAAAGAGCAGAAAACTTGCTGCTAAAATCGATAAAAAATAGCGAAATTAAGAGTGGAATCAAAAAGATAAATCCGCCCATCGTTGGTGTTCCTTGTTTTGATGCGTGCTTGTCCACATAGTGAAGGATCGTCTGCGACGCCTTCATTCGCTTGCACACAAAAATGACAAGCGGTGCAAAAATAAGCGCAGCCAAAAAGGTTGCAAGAGCGCAAAGTATAAACTTAAATTGAAGAGTCATTTTTCACCTCTCTCTTTTTTAATAATTTTCTCTTTTCGGTAAGTTTATTCTTTTTTGCTTCCGCCTGTATCTTTTTTACAACCTCTATATCGCTGTATTTCTGTTTTGTGTTGCCAAAAATTTGATATTTTTCTCCGCCTTTTCCAGCAACAACAACCACATCTCCTGTCCTAGCATTTTTTATCGCCCTTCTAATTGCCATCTCTCTGTCAAGCACAACCGTATGTTCTCTCTGCATACCATCTTCAATGTCTTTTACGATGGCAAGAGGTTCTTCAAAACGCGGATTGTCGTTTGTTAAACACACCTCATCGCAATATTTTTCGGCGATACTGCCCATCTTGTGGCGCTTGTCTTTATCTCTGTTTCCACCACACCCAAACACGCAACAAAGTCGCTTTTTAGTAAATGTTTTTGCAGTGCTTAGCACCTTTTCAAGTCCATCTGGCGTGTGAGCAAAGTCGATAACAACATACTTTCCGTCAACCTTAAACACATTGAATCTCCCCTCGACCGGAGAGGTGTATTTCAGCGATTCAATCACGCTCTCGATATCCAATCCCAAAAGCGAACAAGCCGACAAACTTGCAAGGACATTCAAAATGTTGTATTCGCCCACCAAATTGCACTCAATGTTGTATACATCGTCAATTATGTTGCAGACAAACTTCGCCTTCGACATATCGTCCTTTATGTTTATCGCAAACACATCTGCCGGATTGTGAATCCCATAAGTTATCGTAGGCACAACCGCCTCGTCGATAAATCTTCTGCAACTTTCATCGTCCGAGCAGACAACTGCACACTTTGTGTAATCTGGCATCAAAAACGAGAGTTTGCAATCTCTGTATCTTTCAAACGTGCCAAAATAGTCTAAGTGGTCTTGCGTTATGTTGGTTAGCACCGAAACGTCAAACTTAATGCCGTAGATTCGCTTTTGGTCGATGCCGTGAGCGGAAACTTCCATAACAACATACTCACACCCACGCCTTTTTGCCTCTGCAAACACTCTTTGAAGGTCGTCAGCATCTGGAGTTGTCATATCAAGATCTTCATACTTATTCCCATAATCCACGCCCATTGTGCCGATAATTGCCACTTTTTTGCCACAAAACCTAAGTGCCTGAGTGATTAAGTGAGCGCACGTGCTTTTGCCGTTTGTGCCGGTAATTCCCACAAATTTCAAACTATCTGCCGGATTTCCATAGTAGTTTGCCGCCGCCTGCGCAAAGGTGCTGTGAACATCTCGCACATAAAAAGCGTTCTCAAACGGAAATTTATGATTGCTGACAACCGCCACTGCACCCTTTTTAATCGCCTCCTCGCTGTTTTTATATCCGGTTTCGTAGGTGTGAGAAAGGTCAAAAAAGACATCGCCCGCCTTCGTTTTTTTACTGTTTTTTGTTATGCCACATACAACATAGTTTTTTTCTTCCTCCCCAAAAACCTGCTGACCTTTTAAAAGTGTTTTAAAATCCATACTCCACTCTCCTTCGCTTATATTTTAATATGTAGATTCGAAGTTTTTGTTGCGACAACAAAAAAAGTGAAAATAAGACAAAAAAATTTTGCTTTTAGGCAACAAATATGATATATTAGAATAGGCAGTTAAAGGAGGATATGAATGAAAAGAAGCGACTACATACTCAACCCAGTAAACCACTTAAGAAAGAAAATTCACATCGAAAAAGCGAATGAACTTATCCTTGAACACGGCGAGAATTTTATATTTAAAGAGGAAGAAAAGTATATAAATCAAATCGACGAACTCATCGATGATTTTTTGTCGTATAAAAACAAAAAAATGATACTTGTTTCTGGGGCAACCTCTGCCGGAAAGACGACCACTTCAAATATAATTGGAAAAAGACTTAGACGCATTGGCTATAACTTTATCACAGTTTCGTTAGACGACTTTTTAATTCCCCTTTATGAAAGAGCGCTTTTGCCAGATGGCTCGCTCGATTACGACAGTTTTGCAACTGTAAATGTAAAGAGATTCAACTCTTTTGTTAAGAGTTTGATAAAAAAACAAAAGGCAACTATGCCTGTTTATAACTTTGTTACTGGCACAACCGAAGACGAAGGAATCCCAGTTACTGTCGATGAAAACACAATTTTGATTGTCGAAGGTCTGCACGCCTTGAACCCAGCACTGTTAAGCAACAAAGAAACAAGACAAATCTCCTATAAGGTGTATATCGAAACAAACAGCGACTTCTATTATGGCGATAAACTTATCTTAGAGGCAGAATATTTAAGGCTTATAAGACGTAGTTTAAGGGATTATTACAAGCGCGGAACGACAATCGATAAAACGCTCGCCCTTTGGGATCAAACGGTCGAGATGGAAAATATCTATATAAAGCCATTTAAGGAAGAGGCAGATTACATCATAAACACCGCAAATCAATATGAACTTATGATTTACGCAAACTATCTAAAACCACTCCTAGAACAAGCCAACAGCAAAAGCAAATTGTTCTACGCAATCGTAAAAATCTTAGATGCTTGCGAAAAACTTGACATAGACCTTGTGCCTCAAGACTCCGTTTTATGGGATTTCCTAGACGAGAGTTTAAAGAAAGCAAAGCCAACTAAATAATAAAAAAACTATATGTTTTCATATAGTTTTTTCTTTTTTATCGTTATTTTTCTAATTTTTTAGGTTCAATTCTTCTTAAGTCGATTCTGCCTTTTTCGTCAATCTTGATTACTTCAACTTCAACGGTATCGCCCACCTTAACGACATCTTCAACCTTGTCAACGTGTTTTGAAGAGAGTTTTGAAATGTGAATCATTCCCTCTTTTCCGCCACCTAAGTCAACAAATGCGCCAAAAGTAGCAATTCTTGAAACAGTTCCGTCATAAACATCGCCAACTTCGACATCTTCAGTGATAGCAAGGATAAGTTTTCTTGCCTTTTCGTTCATTTCTGTGTCGGTAGAAGCAACAAAAACGGTTCCGTCATCGTTGATGTCAATCTTAACGCCGGTTTCTGCGATAATCTTGTTGATTGTCTTTCCGCCAGAACCGATAACATCTTTAATCTTCTCTGGATCAATGGTGAATGTGATAATCTTAGGAGCATACTTAGAAAGTTCGGCACGAGGTTTGTCGATGCACGCAAGCATCTTATCCATAATCTCTAGTCTTCCAATTCTTGCTCTTTCAAGTGCTTCTGTAAGGATAGGTTTTGTGATTCCCTTAATCTTTATATCCATTTGAATTGCAGTAACGCCTGTGGCAGTTCCTGTAACCTTAAAGTCCATATCGCCGAGGAAATCTTCAAGCCCTTGAATATCCGATAATACGGCAACTTTGTTTGTTTTGTCGTCTTTAATAAGTCCCATTGCAATGCCGGCAACTGGATTGCTGATAGGCACACCGCCGTCCATAAGTGCAAGGGTAGAACCGCAAGTGCTTG
>CANQIX010000035.1 GCA_947624105.1 uncultured Clostridia bacterium | reverse complement strand
CGGTGTTTGGCGGATTTGGAAGAGGATTAAAGGTTGTTAGCCGTAGACCTGCAAAAACTTTCTTTATTGCCTTTTGCATTATGTTCTTCTGTATAGCACTGTGCTATATCTTCTATCCATTTGTCATTCTTATTCCTGTTATTGCATCACTTTTGTGCACCTTTGATATGATTAATTTCTTTACGTGCCAAGGTATGCGCTATTACGTTAACAGCGACATTATTTTGACGCCAAAACGTTTGGAAGAAGTTGACAGTATAAACAAGGCAAAGTATATCTTATAAACCTTGTTTCAATTTTTGAATTTACAATAAAGGGCTGTTTCTTTTGAAAACTGTCATATTTATTGCGATTTTTTAAGGAGAATTTATGAATAACAAACTAAAAATTACGTTCTTAGGCGGAGTCGGTGAAATTGGTAAAAATATGACAGCCTTTGAATATGGCGACGAGATTATCGTTGTTGATGCTGGACTTACCTTTCCAGATGACGAGTTGCCAGGCATCGATGTTGTTGTGCCTGACATAACCTTTTTGCTTGCTAACAAGGATAAGGTTAAAGCGTTTATAATTACTCACGGACACGAGGACCACATTGGGGCACTACCTTATGTGCTTGACCAGATAAACGCACCTGTTTATGGAACAAAACTAACTCTTGCGCTTGTTGAAAACAAACTTAAGGAATTTCCAAAAACTCACTATAAAGCGGTTGCCGTAAAGCCTAAAAATGTGCTAAAAATAGGGCAATTTTCTATCGAATTTATCAAAGTTTCGCACTCGATTGCCGGCTCTCTTGCCGTTTGCATAACAACTCCAGCAGGAAACGTTATACACACTGGAGATTTTAAAATCGATTACGAACCTATCGATGGCTCTATGACCGACCTTCAACGCTTTGGGGAACTTGGAAAGAAAGGCGTTACACTTCTGCTTTGCGAAAGCACAAACGTTTGCAGAAAGGGTTTTTCTATGTCGGAAAAATCGGTTGGAAGAGCGCTTGAACAAATCTTTGAAAAGCACCCAAACAACAGATTGTTTGTCGCAACTTTTGCATCTAATATCTACCGCTTACAACAAGTGCTAAATTTGGCGGAAAAGTTTAAGCGTAAGGTTGTGTTTACCGGAAGAAGTATGATAAATATTTCGGAAATAGGACTCAAACTTGGCGAACTTAGTTTTAATAGAGAAAACATAATCGATATTGACAGCATAAACAAATATGCCGACAGTGAACTTTTGATTCTTTCGACCGGAACTCAGGGCGAGCCAATGAGCGCTTTGGCACGTATGGCGGCAGACGATTTTAAGGGAATTAAGATTGGCGAAAACGATCTTATTATCTTGTCTTCTTCTCCAATTCCGGGCAACGAAAAGGGAGTATATAACGTTATAAACGCACTCTATCAAAAGGGCGCAGAAGTTATATATGATGAACTTAGTGATGTGCACGCTTCCGGGCACGCTTGTCAAGAGGAAATCAAACTTATTCACTCCCTTGTAAAGCCAAAGTTCTTTATGCCAATTCACGGCGAATATAGACATTTAAGAATGCACAAACAACTTGCGATGTCGCTTGGAATGGAAGAGAGAAACATTCTTCTTCCTTCACTTGGTATGCAGGTTGAAGTTTCGCAAAACGGCATCAAAAAAACTGGATTTGTTACCGCAGGACGCAGACTTGTTGACGGACTTGGCATAGGCGACACAGAAAGTAATGTTTTAAGAGAACGTAAACAACTTAGTGAAGATGGTTTCTGCGTTGTTATCGTAAACATCAACAACGTTTCTGGAAGTGTAAATGGCGACCCACTTATTATCACTAGAGGGGTTGTTTATAACGACGAGGCAGAGGCGTTTGTTCAAGCGGCAAAAGATACGATTGTTGCTTCACTTAAAGAACAAGATTTGCGTGGCGCAGAGCCTGCCGTTATCAAAAATATGCTTAGACGCAACGTTTCAAACTTCATATTTAAACGCACAAAGCGTAGACCTATGGTTGTTGCAATCGTAGTGCTTAGTTAGGTGAATATGATAGAGAAAAAATCGCTTGTTGGATACGGAAAGGACGAATACGACCCAAGCATAAGAGATGATGTTGCACAATTTCTGTTTGAAGAATGTCAAAAGAGGCAGCCAAAACGAATCCTTGAGATAGGAACATATATTGGCTACTCCGCTTCTATTATGCTTTCCGCAAGCAACCAATCTCACCTTACAACCATCGAAAAAAACGAGGAAAATTTCGATATTGCAAAACAAAATCTTGCAAAATTTGATGGCAGAATAACAATGATTAAGGGCGATGCGCTTGAAGTTGTTAAATTATTAAAAGAGGAGAAGTTTGACTTTATCTTTATCGATGGGCCAAAATCGCAATATCCAAAATATCTGCCATACCTAAAAAATATGCTTGAAAGTGGCGGAGTTTTGATGGCGGATAACATCAATTTTCACGGCTACGTAAAGGTTGATGGAAAGGTTGCACACAAGCACAGAACAAGCGTAAATCGCATCAGGGAGTTCCTTGAAAGTGTTAAAAGCGACGCCGATTTTACGACGCAATTTTACGATATGGGCGATGGAGTTTCATTTAGCATAAAACGCTAATTGAAATTTTTTCTATTTATCAAAGTAAAATTGCCAAAAATTTACATTATTTTCATTTTACAGCAACAATTTGTTTGTTTTATTTTTGTAAGTGTGTTAGAATATATCAGTAAAATTTTAGTATGATAACTATTAAAGGAGAAATAAATGGACGATAAAAAAAGAAGCAGATTTAGAATTTCGTATTTGTTTATTGCCTTAATTATTGTTTTGCTACTTTGCCTAGTTTTTGCTGATTGGGGGAATAACGGCAACGAATTGTCTGTTGATACAGTTGTTGAGTATATCGAAAATAACAAAGTTCCTACTGCAAAAGACGAAGAAAAGGTTCAGTATGTTTACTTTAAAGGCAACAAGGGTTATGTGCTTACTTATGCCTCTGAACTTAAACCAACCGATTTGCCATCACATTCTGACTTTTACTTCTATCTCGACGAAAACGGAGTTATCTTAAATCGAGTTATTACAGCGTGCGAAGAGGTAGGAGATGCAGTTGGCTATCAATACGCACCAGCAGGAATCAATGCTTGGGATATAATTGTGCCTGTTCTTTACGTTGGATTTGCATTGTTTATCATTTGGATGATCTATCGTATGTTCACTGGTGCAAATAAAAATGCAATGACCTTTGGCAGAACAAAGATTAAGTCTTATGTTATGTCCAGAGTGAAATTTGACGACATCGCCGGTATGGACGAAGAAAAAGAGGAACTTAAGGAAGTTGTCGAATTTTTGAAGAATCCAAGAAAATTCACCGACCTTGGCGCTCGTATTCCAAAAGGTGTGCTCCTTATTGGTAATCCAGGAACAGGAAAAACCTTGCTTGCTCGTGCCGTTGCCGGTGAAAGCAAAGTGCCATTTATTTCGATAAGTGGTTCGGATTTTGTTGAAATGTTTGTCGGCGTTGGGGCATCGAGAGTTAGAGACCTCTTTGACCAAGCAAAGAAAAACAAACCTTGCATCGTGTTTATCGACGAAATAGACGCTGTTGGACGTCAACGTGGTGCAGGACTTGGCGGCGGAAACGACGAAAGAGAACAAACTCTTAACCAACTCCTTGTTGAAATGGACGGCTTTGAACCTAATGAGGGAATCATCGTTATTGCTGCAACAAACAGAAGCGATGTTCTTGACCCTGCACTTATGAGACCAGGGCGTTTTGACAGACAAATCTATGTTCACGTTCCTGACATAAGAGGAAGAGAGGGAATTTTGCGTATCCACGCAAGAAACAAACCAATTGACGAATCTGTTGACTTCTCAGTGCTTGCAAGAATCACAAGTGGATTCACCGGTGCTGACATCGAAAATATGCTTAACGAGGCTGCAATCCTTGCTGCTCGTGCTGGCAGACCAAAGATAATAATGGAAGATATCACAGAAGGTATCAACAAGGTTACAATGGGACCTCAAAAGAAGAGCCGTGTTGTAACTGAAAAAGATAGAAAACGCACCGCATATCACGAGGCAGGGCACGCAATACTTGCAAAATGCTTAGAGCATTGCGAAGATGTGCAAGAAGTTTCAATTATTCCACGTGGCAGTGCCGGTGGATATACAATGTCGCGTCCTGAAACAGACGAAATGACAATGAGTTACGACAAGTGCGTTGACACAATTGCTATGGCAATGGGTGGCAGACTTGCCGAAGAGATTATCTTTAAAGAAATCACAAGTGGCGCATCAAGTGATATTCAGCACGCAACCAAAATTGCACACACAATGGTGTATGACTGGGGTATGAGCAAAAAGATTGGGTTCTTGTCGCTTGGCTCACAAACACAAGTGTTTATCGGCAGAGATTATCAAACAAAGAACGACTTTTCTGACAAACTTGCAAGCATTGCAGACGAAGAAATTATGTCGATTTTGAATGAAAACTACAAACGTGCAAAACAAATTCTCTTAGACCACATCGATATTCTTCACGAAATGGCAAAACTTCTGTTGGCTCGCGAAACAATCTATAAAGAAGAAGTTGATATGATTATGAGCGGACATAAAACCGAAGAGATTGTTGCTGTTATGGAAGAAAAGGACAGAGAGCAAAAGGCTAAGGAAGAAAGAATCCGCGCTGAGAAAGAAAAATACGATAGATTAAGAGCATACGAAATTAAACTTGCTGAGGCAGAAAGACTTGTAAATGCTGGTATTTTGTCGCAACAAGAACTTAGCGAAATAAGAAAAGAATATCTTGACTTCAAAGAAAAGTTGACTGAAGATAAAACAGAAACAACTGAAAGCGCCGAAGAACCTAAGGAAGAGGCTACTGAAGAGCCTGTTCAAGAGGTTAAGGCGGAAGAAGTTAAAGAGGAAAGCAAGGAAGAAAAGCCTAAAAGAAGAACGACTTCTAAGAAAAAAGTAGAAAACAAAGACGAAAATAACGACAACGAGGATAAGAAATGATGATTGACGAGGAAAAGGTAAACGAAAATCCAGAGGAGACAAAGCCTGCTGAAGTAGAAACAACCGAAGTTGCTGAAGAACCAGCACAAGAGGTTAAGAAAGAAGAAGTTAAGGCAGAAGAAACGGCAAGCACTCCTGCAGAGAAACCTGCTAAACAAAGCAAAAAGAAGCCAAAAGAAGAGAAAACTGAGGAAAAGCCAGAAGAAACTCTTTCTGATGACGAACTTTATGCAAAAATAGAAACCGAAAAGATGCTTAAAGCAAAAGCGAAGAGAAAATGGATTACCGCTTCTCTTATGGGAGTTGTGCTAGTTTTGGCAGTTGTGTTCATTTGCCTTTCCGTTATTCCAACAAATTTGATTCCAAAATTTTTGTTGCAAAATGACTATGTTGCTTATGTTCACATTTCAAACAGTTCTACTCCAAAATCTGGTATGCTTTCAAAAACCTCTAACACAACAGAATATAACAAACTTAAAGAACTTTTAAATGATGCCTTCACTCAATCAACCATCGCTGCAATGTTCAACGGTGGGCTAGGCAACTATGAATTTGACGAAACTGCAAACAATGACTCAGTGCTTACTAGAGATGCATTCTTAACAAAATACACTTCATTTGTTAGATTCGTTTTTGACGATGACAGCAAGATTATTCTTACAAACAAAAACGGAACACCATACAAGTCTACTCGTTCTTCGAGAGCATCGTTTGAATTTTCAGAAGCATTCTTGATTCTTTCTGACGATGAGACAAATCAAACTGCAGATTTCTTTGTTGTTGTTGATGCACAAAATTCCGACACACAATATGTTATAGAGTTTACCGGTGTTGGCGAAACTGCAGGAATTTACGACTATTTTGCTGATTAGTTTTGATAAAATAAAAACGCAGAACTTAACGTTCTGTGTTTTTTGTTTTGACTATTTTATGCGATTAGGCTGTTTGCATAACTGTTGTCGACAACATCGTTAAAGCGCGCTCTTTCGGTTATTACGCCAGCGTTCATCATAACGTTCATAAGGTTTGCAAAGCCTTGTGCGTCCATAACAAAGTCAGAATCCCAAGCGTCGATTTCTTTGTAGTGCTCTACTGCAATACTCAACTCTTCCACGGTGTTTCCAGGGAAAGATGCAAGCAAAGAATTAGCGACATCTGTTGAATCTTCGGTTGTTATAAACTTATATGCCTTTCCAACCGCTTTTAAAAAGCGCGTGATAACATCGCTGTGTTTTGCCATATAGTTTTCTCGTGCGATAAAGCAGGTGTATGGAATCGTTCCAGAAAGTTGCCCTAAACTTGCAACAATCTTTGAGCCGGTAACAGTTTTTGTAACATTTGTTGCAGTTGGTTCAAACAGAGTGCAATATTTTACTGTGGCGTCGTTTTCCCATACGCTTGCCGTAAGGTTGAAGGCGACATCTGTTCTAAGATTGATTTCGTTTGCGCCAGTGCCGATTGTGTAGCCGTTGTGTTCGATGATATATTGCAGAGTCATTGCAGGCACACCGCCCGTTCTTCCACCAATTATCGTTTCGCCGACAAGATTTTCAAGAGAAAAGTTTGGTTCGTCTTCCTTTGAAACGATAAAAGAACCATCACACTGTGTCAACTGACCAAACACCTTTGGAGCATTTTTAACGCCCTCTTTGTCGGTGTATACCGCTGTTTCTGGGCCGGCAAGAATGATGTCGGCAGAGCCGGTTAATAGGGAACTCATCGAAGTGTCAGAGCCACCGCCAGTGCTTAGGTTGACTGTTAAGCCCTCCTCTTGAAAATAGTTGTTGTTTATTGCAACATAGAGAGGTGCGTAGAAGATGCTTCGGGTTACTTCGTTAAGTTCAATGACGTTATAATCTTTCTTATCGCCGCAACCGACAAGCAGAAAACTTGAAAGTGCCATTATTATCGCTAACGCTAACATAGATATCTTTGTTAATGCTTTCATTTATTCCTCCTGCTAACATAATATGCAAAGGCGCACTTTTTGTTAATTTGTGGCGCATATATTGGCATAAATTTCTGTAAATAACTTAAAAAAGTTGTCATAAGGAAGTTAATTGATGTATAATTGTAACAGATATTTTATAGGAGAATTTATGGACAAGACCTACAATCCACAATCATTTGAAAAGAGAATTTATAAGGAATGGTTAGATAAAAAATATTTTGCGTCTAAGCCAGATAAAAATAAGAAAAATTACACAATCGTTATGCCACCACCAAATGTTACCGGTAGGGCGCACGTTGGACACGCTTTAAACAACACAATTCAAGACATTTTGATAAGATACAAACGTATGAAGGGCTTTGAGGCGTGCTGGATTCCTGGAACTGACCACGCCGCTATTGCAACCGAGGCAAAGGTTGTTG
>CANQIX010000034.1 GCA_947624105.1 uncultured Clostridia bacterium | reverse complement strand
ATCAAAATATTGCAAAGAAAGATGGGGATATCTTATCTGCATTGACATACAACGACGGAACATATGGTGCATATAAGGACTTACCTAATGACATTGGGGCATTCTTTAATAGGAACCAACTAAAAATTACTCAAATTCAAGTTATGAAACGTAGTTACGTTCCAACGGATATATCAAATAGTGATTTTGAAAGAGATGAAGATGCGAAAAAACTCTTGGATATTAGTATACATGATGAAAATAGTTCTAAAATAGTTTCCGTTTCCCCTAGTGGTGTTTCTGGTGATATTTCTGGATACATATATGATAATAATACTGCGTTATATAAAAGCACACTACATATTAATGTAAATTTCAAACCCTTTAGGCAATATGATAATTATGAAGTTTATGGTCTATATAAAATTCTAGATCCAACTGGATATATTACCCCAAAATTTGATAGTGATTTGGATAAATATTTAGTTCCGATGACGAGCAGCACTAATAGTGGATCGGGAGATTATGAATCGTTAGAGTTTAATATATTACTAGATGATTTACCAGATTACATCAATCAATATGCTATTTATCTCTATATTACTAGAATTAGGCAAGTATCGACATTAAATGTCGAATACTGTGTAAGCGATGGAAGCTCTGAATCTTCCAATTCTTCTTATAAGTTAGATATTTATAATGGGTATTATACAGAGGGTTCCTCCAAATTGCTCCCAGATGAAAGAAGATATCACAGAAGAGACTTTACTACTCCATATTCAAAAAATATCGTGAGTTTAAATAATTCGTCCAAAGATAGATTTTTTGTTGCAGATCCTATTTCGCCTATTACATATGAATTTATCGCCGAATTACAATTTGGTGAATCTGTTGCACCAACTAAATATAAAATCATTCTAGGTGGATTAGCGAGTCTTCAACAGGGTTTTCCTTCTACAGAAGGGTTTCAAGTTAATGACAACAATATAAGTTTAGATATGATGTTTGTATACAATAAGTTAATAGACGTTTATAAAGCGGCTTCAAATGAAGAAAATATGGAAATTGGAAAAGCAATGCTCATGGGAGTCAACGATGGCTCAGGATATACCGCTGAAACTATTAAAATCAAATTTATTAAATATGTTTCTAAGACGTCATTTTCTTCTACTCTACAAATATATTCGCTTTATGAAAATCCTTACGACCCAGATTCTCCTTTAGATTATAAAACATTTAAAAAAGGAAAATTTAGTCAAGAAGCAAATTACTTTTATTACTATAACGATAATTACTTAGACAAAAAATCAGAAAATTCATATCAGTATATTGAAAATGGCACTTACGAACAGAAAAAGAGTGAACTTGCTGAGAAGTATGCATCTTTTTATGAAATTACAACTATACATGAAGACGATTATGTTTGTTACAATATTACATTCAAAATAAGTAGGCATAATGTATTTGAGTTTGATCCAGGGAGCACCGACCCTTCAGGAACTGTTGGAGATAGGTATACAGTTTCAGGAACTGATAGAGAACAGACCTTAAATAGTATATTAACCCAGTTTATGAATCAATTTCAAACTGCATATTATTCTGGATATTATATTTATACTTACAAAAATGCTTGTTTCTTTTCTAGTCTCGACAGTGGTTACGACGGTTTTACTGAAAATCTATTAGACACGTCATTATATGATATTTGCCAAAATTACAACTCTAGTCTCACTTCTGTATATTGTTACTTTACTTTTGAAACAAGTGATGTACTAATAGAATTACGTAATGCGGCTGCGAGTGACGGAATAAAAGTTAAGATTGATGGAAAACTTCAAAAAGTATCAACAACAGACTCTCAAAGAGATTATACATTTGGTAATAGTGCAGGGGGGTACGTTTTAAGTCTAAGTGATGTTAAAGCATATTCGCTAATAGAGTTTGAAATTGCTAGAAACTTTTCTGTTAGCGATGTTAAGCTGACAAAGTTTATAGGGATTTACTCTGCATATTACGTTGGAGAATATATTCCTGCAATGGGAGAAATTAGCGACGAAGATATAGGCGATAAACGACTACTTTCATGGGACCAAAATTATAGCATGAGATATGTTCCGGTGTCGGTAGGTGGTTATGGAAGTGAAAAACATAGCTTTATGATTATTATAGAGTACGAAGATTGCATAACAACAAGTGATTACACAGAACCTAAGAAAGTTGGGAATGAGTACCAGGTTACAAACTCTAAAGAATTATATTGGATCGCAATTCAATTAGCACTTCCACTTGGTCAAAATGTAAATAACTTTAGAGGCGTTACATTTAAACAAATGAATGATATACAATTTGGTCCAAACGAAGCCATGATTCCAATTGGATATCAGCAAGTTCCATTTATGGGAACATATGATGGTCAAAATTACAAAATAATAGATCTTAATTTAGACAGAATTTTAGTAGAGAGTAAAATATTGTCATATTATACTTTATCAGGTGTAGGATTATTTGGTTGTATTAAAAATGCAACAATTAAAAATCTTGAATTTGAAAATTGCAAAGTAACTGGACATTCAAATGTTGGTATCGCAGTCGGCTACGCTGAGGAATCAAACATTATGAATATTAGGGTTTATGATTCTACCGTAACCAACAACCCAGAATATCCAATAGATGAGGCCTCTCCAAATTACTCATATAACCTAGTAGCGTATGACGGGGAAAGAAACATAATATTTAGGTATCTTGAAGCAAATACTACTGATTATAAATTTGTTTCTGCCGAAAGCAAAATGCGTTTAATAACAGGAGCAACAGCAAAAGGAGGAAAACACATCTCGGGGTTGTTGTGTGGTGGAGTTGAAAACAGCAGTGTTGAAGTGTGTCTTTCATACAATGCTGTTGCAAATGGTGATTATGATGGTGTGTTTATTGGGCAGATATTATATGATGACATAGCCGACTGGGCAATAACATACTGCGTTACAAATGCAACACTTTATGATTATAACTTTAACAATTTTGATTTCAGCGACGGCGAAAATAACTTACTCGAAACAAAATATCATTGCCACGACGGGCAACTCGATTTCAATTCCTTAAAATCTGACGATGCAGATCCAGAATGCTACAGAAAGTTCTGGTGGTGAGATTGAGAGTTGGGGTAAAAATAAAAGAATTGGACAATTTGTTCAATTCTTTTTTATATAGGGTTTGCGGGCGAATTATTAGCCGCAAGATACTTTCAGTAATTTTGAAGATTGGGAAATAAACAATGCGAGTGGGGAAATTACATCAACGCTTTGGGTGATAATTAGTGTAAGGCAGTTGGTGGTGTAGGCCTTTGAAAGATTTAGCAACTGTTTGACAAAGGATATCGTCTCTTCCGTATGTCCAAGATAGGTTGGCTTCAAATCCTCATAGTAGGCGTCGAGTATATTTGATATAGTTACTAAGTCTTGCACAAAAATGCAAACGCTACGGCCTTGATTCCTTAGATTTTCGATGTGATTCACAAACATAGCGAGTTTTTCAACAAAATGAGATAAAGAATCGTCAAAATTTAGGTGCATCACAAAGTCAAAGTTTAAATCGGCAATACTTGCATAATCTTCTGGGAACACACAAGGTATAAGGGCGACAGTATGGCAATTCTCGTTGTGCATAGTATCAATAAATTCGTTGATTAATGCTTTGTTATCGACGAATTTGTTTATTTCTAGCAAATACCTTGAACCAAGCAAAATTTCAGTTCCGCTGGCTGTTTTTATCGTCTTAGAAGGTGAAACAGCATCACCGTATCTGCCAATTGGGGTATATTTATCGCGCAGTGTGTAGTTTATCGTTTCAACGCGTTCTATTTCGTATGCCTTTTTGCTTTTATTATAAAACAAATTGGCTGTTACATAATCATATTCGTTTATCAAAAGTTGGTCGTCTTTGATAAGAAAAAGGGTGTTTGTGCGGTCGTCATAAAGGCATTTATCATCGCCTTTGCAAATCACAACACCGGAAATCTGTTTAGGATATCTAATTGTTGGTTTTACTTCGTTTTCTGTTGGTTGATTAAATCTAATAACTGCAACTCCAGAATCAGGCTTTGTTGATAGTGGGAGAGATGCATAGTTTTTTCCGCTTAAAAGGGATAAATCTTTTAAAATCGAGTCAATATTAGACAATTCTTTGTGTGGACGTCCTTTTCTTATGCTTTGAATAGGAAGTTCCTCGTTATTGATGATTTTAGACATAATGTAGTTGATATGATCAGATCTCTTAGCGGTTGTAGGTGAATTACTTCCAAAGGCACGGGCTACTGCTCGCAATTCATAAATACCAAGAGCCTCAATAAAACTAAGGCATCTTTTTTGTGATGGGGTCAATGTTGTGTAGTCAAAAGAACTCATTATGCGTATTCACCTCACTTAAATATATATAATTATTCTAACATACAAGTCGTAGCGTTAGCAAATATTTTTCGACAATTTTCGACATATTTCGACAATTTATAGGTTAAAATAACTTTTGCTGATTTTTATTGCATAATACATTATATTGTTGTATTATGCTTGCATACTACACTATAAATTGTATATTAAAGTGGTATATAGCCACCGTCAATGTTTATCATTTGTCCTGTTATGAAACTTGATGAATCACTCGACAAGAAGTAAACTAAGTCTGCAACATCACTAGGAGTCCCTAATCTTTTAAGAGGGGTCATATCTGCGATGTCTTCCTTTTCTGCTGCAGTAAGATTGTTGTTCATTTTTGTGTCTATAAACCCCGGAGCAACGGCATTTACTCTTATTTCAAAGTTGCCAAGTTCATTTGCAAGCGATTTTACAAATCCAAGCATTCCACTTTTTGTTGCGCTGTAGACACTTTCACACGCACAGCCATAGAAGGCAACAAACGAACTTACAAGCACAATATTTGCAGATTTCCCCATTGTATGTTTTACAAATTCTCTTGTGCAGGCTATCGTTCCTTTTAGATTTGTGTCTACAAGGTCGTCGATTTCGTTATTTGTTACATCAATGATTAACTTTCTCTTTTGTGATATTCCGGCATTGCAAACTAGGCTATCAACACTCTTAAAGTCGCTAAATATCTTACTGAAAACGCTTTCAACTTGGCTATAATCTCTTATGTCCATTTTGTATGATTTGCATTCAATTTTGTATTTCTCTTCAAGTTCGCCGTCATACTCTACGTTGTTTTTGTTGCAACAAAGGGCAAGATTATATCCTTCTGCGGCAAATTTGCCAGCAAGCGCTTCCCCGATATCGCCAGATGCACCAGTAATTATCACAGTTTTTCTTATCATTGCGTGCTCCATTTTCGTTTTCAACTTTCCCATTCTATCACATTTTCTAAAATTTTCCAAACGATATAACAATCTTTTATATTTTGCCAAGAAATTTTGTTTGTATTTATATTTTAAATGTTATTTATTTGACAAATTAAGGTCAATATGGTAATCTTTTTCTGTCGTAATTATATGGGCAAGAGGCTTGTTTGCAAGTTTTAGTTTGCCAAGAAAAAGGAATAATAGGAGAAAATTATGGAACAAATTGCTAGTTCAGAAGTTGAAGTAAGACGTCAAAAAATCGAACAATTAAGAAATTCTGGAGAAATTCCATATAAAGAGAAATACGAGAGAACTTGCACAATCGAGCAAGCGAGAGATATGGTTGGAAAACACGTTAAGGTTGCCGGACGTATGGTTTTCCGTAGAGTTATGGGCAAATTTGGATTCTGTCAAATCCAAGATATTTATTCACACATTCAAGTGTCTGTCGGCAGAAACGAACTTGACGAAGAAGCATACAACTTTTATAAGAAAATGATTGATATCGGCGACTTTATTGGGGTAGAGGGCGAAGTTTACCTCACACAAACCGGCGAAGTTACCGTAAGAGCGGAAAAAGTTGAGTTGCTAACAAAGGCACTTAGACCACTGCCAGAGAAGTTCCACGGAGTTGTTGACACCGAAATTAAATATAGACAGAGATATCTTGACCTCATTTCGAACGAGGAGAGCAGAAAGATATTTATCACAAGAAGCAAAATTTGCTCGTTTATTAGAAGATATCTTGAAGATAACGGCTTTATCGAAGTAGAAACACCTATTCTTCAAACAAGCGTTTCGGGTGCAAGCGCAAAGCCATTCTTCACACATCACAACTCACTTGACATTGAATGTAACTTAAGAATTGCCACCGAATGTTACTTGAAGCAATGCATCGGTGCAGGAATTGATCGCGTTTTTGAAATGGGAAAAGACTTTAGAAACGAGGGTATGGATCCAGCGCACTTGCAGGAATTTACGCAGGTTGAATGGTATGCTTCATATTGGTATTTTGAAGACAACATCAAGTTCTTCAAGGGGCTTATTATTAAACTTTTGAACGAATGCTTAGGCACAACAAAGGTCCATTATCAAGGTATGGAAGTTGAATTTGACTGCGAATGGAAGAGAATCGACTATGTTGCAACAATGAGAGAATTGCTTGGATGCGACTTCTTAGATATTGACGATGTTGATGTTTTGAAAAAGATTGTAGTAGACAAAAAGATGTTCTCTTATGCAGAACTTGAAGAATGCAAAACTGTAAGAACACTTGTTGACTATATCTATAAGAGAAAGATACGTGCTGGAATTGTCAATCCAACAATCTTATATAATTATCCAGCAGTGCTTATTCCTCTTGCTAGACGCAACGATAAGGACGAAAGAATCATCGACGTTTTCCAAGTTGTTGCCGGCGGACAGGAGATTGTTAAGGCATACTCCGAACTTGTAGACCCAATCACACAAAGAAAGACTCTTGAAGACCAATTAAAAGAAAAGAGTCTTGGCGATGAGGAAACTATGGACGTAGACGAAGACTTCTTGCTTGCTATGGAACACGGAATGCCACCAATTTCCGGACTCGGCTTTGGAATCGACCGCTTTATGCAGTTTATCTTCGATTGTCCAAACATTCGTGATGTTGTGCTCTTCCCACTTATGAGGTAAAAATGGGAGATAACACTCAACTTATTCTTGCTGGGCTTGACGAAATGTTCCCAGAGCCAAAATGCGAACTTGTATACTCAACTCCGTTTGAACTTTTAGTTGCAGTGATTCTTTCTGCACAATGCACCGACAAGCGCGTAAATATGGTTACAAAGGAATTATTCAAAAACTATAACAAGCCAGAAGATTTTGTAAATATTCCACTTGAAACTCTTGAAACACTTATACATTCTTGCGGTTTTTATCACAATAAAGCCTTGTCCATCAAAAAGGCAAGCAGCGATATTGTTAGCAGATTTGGTGGACAAGTTCCAAACAACTTTGACGACCTCTGCTCGCTTGCCGGAGTTGGCAGAAAAACTGCAAATGTCGTTATGGCAGAGGCGTTTGGAGGAGATGCAATAGCGGTGGATACACACGTTCTGCGAATATCAAACAGACTTTCTCTTGCGCATACAAAAGATCCAAACAAGTGCGAAGAAGAACTTAAGAAAACTTTTCCAAAGAACAAATGGTCGCGTTTACACTATCAACTTGTTCTGTTCGGCAGATATAAATGCAAGGCGATAAATCCAGATTGCACAGATTGTCCTTTTGCACAATTTTGCGTTGATAGAAGAATGTAAACTTTAGGAGGCGTATGTTTTTAGATAGAGTTAAGATAACAATAAAGGCAGGAAACGGCGGAAACGGCGCGGTGTCTTTTTTGCGCACCAAACTTACCGCTAAGGGCGGGCCAGACGGTGGCGATGGTGGACGAGGTGGAAATGTTA
>CANQIX010000033.1 GCA_947624105.1 uncultured Clostridia bacterium | reverse complement strand
TTAAGTGGAGCAAACATTTCTGGAAAAAGCGTAAGTATATCAATCTTCATAGTCCACCTTCGCCCCTTCATATTCCTTTTTCACAACAAACACGCCATCGTCATTGTTGATAAAGATTGCCGAAACAAATGGCACAAGATAGGCTCTCTCGTCCGCTTCTTTAACGACAATTAAGTCGTCAGAGCCATAGTTTTCCACGCCCATTATCTGCCCAACATACTCTCCACTGCCCTCGCAGTAGATTTTTTCGCCAATCAAGTCCTCAAGCAGATATTCGTTTTGCGAAAACTTATAAAAATCCTCTTTTGTGATATAGACAAGCGCGTTTCGAAATTTCTCCGCTGCATTTCTGTCGGTTACAACATCGAATTTTGCGTATGCGAAAGAGTTACGGTAAGAGCAAGTCTCAACTTTTACCGCCTTTTTATCGATAAACATCGCCACCTTATTATTAAAAACAGCAGGAGAATCAACGAGAGGGTAAATTTTTACCTCCCCCTTAATCCCCTGCGGTTTAATAATTTTGCCTATGCAAACCAGACTCATCAATCACCAAACTTTACAAAAACTTTTTTGTGAGAATCTGTATTTACAGACTTGATTATCGTTCTAATAGAACTTGCCATTCTACCATTTTTGCCGATAACCTTTCCTATATCGTTACTTGAAACTGTTACATTAAATGTAATAGACTTTTCAGTTTCCTCTTTCTTAATTTCAACTGCTGCATCATCATTTACAACAGTCTTCACAAGAAGTTCCAACAATTCTTGCATAAAATTCTCCTTTTAGAGTATAGGCACTGCCTATTTGCGCCTATTTAAAACAGAATAACCTTATTTGTTTTCTGTTTGAATAGCGCCACACTTAACTAAAATTGATTTTGCAGTTTCAGTTGGAAGTGCACCATTTTTAAGCCATTTTTGAACTTTTTCGTTGTCTACCTTGATTTCTGCTGGTGTAGTTAAAGGATTGTAAGTTCCAAGAACATCGATGCATTTTCCATCTCTTGGGCTTGTTGAATCTGCTACAACAACACGATAGTAAGGTGCTTTTTTCTTTCCCATTCTGGCAAGTCTAATTTTAACAGCCATCTTTTTTCTCCTTTTAATAACTTTTATATAAACCGAATCCGGATTATACCATTTTCACTGTGTAAAAATTTACACGATTAGAACAAACCTCTAAGCCCTTTCTTGCTTTTCATTTGTTTCATAAGTTCTTTGCTCTGTTCAAACTGCTTCAAAAGTTGATTAACTTGTTGAATGCTCGTTCCACTTCCATCAGCAATACGCTTTCTTCTACCCGCCTTGATAATTTCTGGGTGCAAGCGTTCTTCCATCGTCATACTTTGAATAATTGCCTTGTTATACACAAGTTGTTTTTCATCGATATTGACATTTTTCAACTTTCCTGCCGCACCTGGAATCATTTTGATAAGGTCGGTTAGATTTCCCATCTTCTTCAAACTTTCCATTTGATGTAAATAGTCGTCAAGCGTAAACGAGTTTTCTCTAAACTTTTCTTGAATCTTTCTTGCTTCCTCTTCGCTTACCGCTTCTTGTGCCTTTTCAATAAGTGAAAGCACATCACCCATATCAAGAATGCGATTTGCAATACGATCTGGATAGAAAGGTTCAATATCGCCTATTTTTTCGCCAGTTCCGCTGAATTTAATAGGTTTTCCGGTTATTGCCTTAATTGAAAGTGCAGCACCGCCACGAGTGTCGCCATCGAGTTTTGTTAAAACAACACCGCTTATATCGAGGTCGTTGTTAAAACTTTCGCTTATCGTAACAGCGTCTTGCCCGGTCATTGCATCGACAACAAGCAAAATTTCCTGTGGTTTAACTTCCTTTTTGATGTTTTTAAGTTCGTCCATAAGTTCTTCATTGATATGAAGTCTGCCGGCAGTATCGATTATAACAACATCAAAGCCTTGTTTTTTAGCGTGTTCAATAGCCTGTTTTGCCGTTTTAACTGGATTTTGCGTTCCGCGTTCAAACACCTCGCAGCCGGCTTGTTTTCCAACAACTTGAAGTTGATTTATTGCCGCTGGACGATAGATATCGCACGCAACTAAAAGCGATTTTTTTCCACTCTTCTTAAGATATGCACCAAGTTTGCCGCACATAGTTGTCTTTCCAGCACCTTGCAAACCGCACATCATAATCACAGTAGGATTTGCCGAAAACTGCAATTTTTGATTTGGACTAGACATCAAACTTACAAGTTCATCGCGAACAATCTTAATAACCATCTGCCCTGGAGTTAGACTCTTTAAAACAACCTCTCCGCAAGCCTTTTCAGTTACCGATTTAATAAAGTCCTTTGCAACCATATAGTTTACATCGGCTTCAAGAAGGGCAATTCTAACCTCTCTTAATGCCTCTTTAACTTCAAGTTCTGTAAGTCTTCCTCGTTTTGTAAGTTTTGAGAAGATATGATTAAACTTCTCTGCTAAACTACCAAACATCAAAGTTCCTCCAACATTTTATCGACTTTTGATTTGATTGAATCAAGCGTTTTTGCATTTTTTAAGGTCTCTAGCCTTTCTCGCAGCACAAGTTTGCGCTCGTTAAGTTTTAACTTGTCTTCAAATTCGTCAAGTTTTTGGCACGATTTTTTTATCGAATCCAAAACTGCCTGCCTTGAGATTTCTTTCTCTTTTGAAATTTCTGACAATGTCATATTGAAATTAAAGTATAGGTTCATAATTTGCTGTCTGTCATCGCTCAGTAACCCACCATAGATTTCAAAAAGTTTGCCATACTTAACAAAATCATAAAGTTCAAACTTAGGCACAATCACTCCTTATGTCAAGCAAAATCGCTTTACATTGTGTATTATAACATACCAAAAATAAAAAAGCAACTATTTTTTCGTTACGGCAACAAATGTTTTATCACATAGTCGCTTACGCTGTAATAATCTTCGTTCAAAAAAAAGTTTTTCCCCTCTTTTCTTATAACTCCGCTCTTTAAATAATCGGCATAGTTTGGATTTTCCTCTACATCATAGCCTAACTTTCTAAGTTCGTCTATATTAACCCCTGAAAAACACCTAAGTCCAAGCATAATTCTTTCGATTATAAGCGAGGAATCCTTTTCGCTACTTACCTTTCGTTTGCCTGCATAATACCTCTCTAGCGTATCTGCATTTGCAAACCTTTTTCCTCTATAAAACGAGTGTGCCGCCGCGCCGTAGCCGATATAGTCCTTAAACGTCCAATATGCAATATTATGCTTACTCTCATAGCCGTCAAGCGCAAAATTGCTGATTTCATACCTGTTAAATCCGCACGATTTTAAAAAGGCAGCAAGTTTATCATACGACGCAACAACTTTTTCATCGTCAAGAGGTATGTATTTCCCCTCCTTCACAAGTTTAAAAAGCGGCGTGCCTTTGTGCACTTCAAGCATATAACAAGAGATGTGTTTTACGCCTAAATCTATCAACCTTTCAGCAAATTTTGTTATATCTTCCTCGCCTTCAAGCCCAATAATCAAATCTGCGGAGTAATGGTCGAAGTAATTTCCAACAAGTTTCAGGCAGTTTTCCGCCTCTTCGCTGTTATGCAGCCTGCCGATTGACTTAAGTGATGCGTCATTTAAACTTTGCACTCCAACACTCACTCTGTTTATGCCAAGATCTCTATAGGCAGCAAGTTTCTCCTGCGTAACCGAATTTGGATTAACCTCAATCGTAATTTCCAATTTGTTGTCAAAAGCAAACTTTTCTTTCAGCGCATCGAGAATTCTCTTTATGTTTTGCACACTTAAAAGTGATGGCGTTCCGCCGCCAAAGTATATCGTATCAACAATTCCCTCATATTTGCTGTTTAAAATTTCGTCTACGAGAAAGTTTACATATCTATCCCTCTCCTCTTCTTTTGCGCAGAAAGAGACAAACGCACAGTAATTGCACTTGCGTTCGCAAAAAGGAATGTGTATATAGACCGACAACTTATTCATCGTCTTCATCGAGTTTTAATATGCTTAAAAACGCCTCAGATGGAATTTCTACAGAGCCGAGTTTACGCATACGTTTCTTTCCCTGTTTCTGTTTTTCAAGCAACTTCATCTTTCTTGTTATATCGCCGCCGTAACACTTTGCAAGCACATCTTTTCTAAGTGCTGAAAGGGTTTCTCTTGCGATAATCTTCCCACCAATGCACGCCTGAATTGGAATTTCAAAAAGGTGTCTTGGAATTATCTTTTTCAATCTTTCGGTAAGTTTTCTTCCTTGCGTGTATGCCTTGTCTTTGTGAACAATCATAGAAAGCGCATCACACTTTTCGCCATTGAGCAAGATATCAACTTTCACAAGTTCTGCCGTGCTGTAGCACTTTGCCTCATAGTCAAAACTTGCATATCCGCGCGTTCTCGACTTCAAACTGTCGAAAAAATCATAGATTATCTCTCCAAGAGGAATGTCGTAGTTTAGTTGCACTCTTCTCTTGTCGATGTAAGTCATATCTTTGAAAACGCCCCTCTTCTCGTGCGCCAAATCCATAATTGCCCCAACATATTCTGGTGGTGTAAAGACGTTTACTGCAACAATAGGCTCTTCGATTCGGTCAATTTCAACCGCTGGAGGCATATTTGATGGATTGGAAATTTGAAGCATCTCCCCATTTGTTTTATATACGTTATAAAGCACACTTGGTGCAGTTGTAATTATGTCGAGATTAAACTCTCTTTCAAGTCTTTCTGTAATAATTTCAAGGTGCAAAAGTCCCAAAAATCCGCAACGGAATCCCGAGCCAAGCGCCGTTGAATTTTCTGGTGTATACTGCAAACTTGCGTCGTTAAGTTTCAACTTCTCTATGGCGTCTTTAAGTTCCATATAGCGCGCGCCATCGACAGGAAAAATTCCACAGAAAACAACTGGTTGAACTTCCTTATATCCGTCAAGTGGCTTTTCGATTGGATTAAGCGCAGAGGTAATTGTGTCGCCAACTTTGACATCGGCAATCGTCTTAATTGATGCCGCAATGTATCCTACCTCGCCAGCGGATAAAATATCAACTTCCTTGGTGTTAGGCACAAAAATGCCAACTTCCGTTATTTCGTAGACTTTTTGCGTCTGCATCATCAAAATTTTGTCGCCTTTCTTAACTGTTCCATCGAAAACTCGAACAAGGCAGATTGCCCCTTTAAAGTTGTCGTAATGACTGTCAAAAATAAGGCACTTTAACTTGCCGCTAGCATCTCCAACTGGGCAAGGAATCTGCTCGATGACCGCTTTTAGAACATCTGGTATGTTTATACCCTCTTTAGCAGATACGCAAGGGCAGTTTTTTGCTTCAAGCCCGATCGTATCTTCAATCTCTTCCTTTACCTCGTCAACTCTTGCAGATGGCAAATCTATCTTGTTGATAACAGGTATAATTTCAAGGTTGTTGTCTAAGGCAAGATAGGTGTTTGCAAGCGTCTGCGCCTCTACCCCTTGCGAAGCATCAACAAGCAGCAACGCCCCTTCACAAGCAGCAAGCGAGCGCGACACTTCATACGTGAAATCGACGTGTCCGGGTGTGTCTATAGGGTTAAGCACATATTCTTGTCCGTTATATTCATAGATAAGGCGCGTAGGAGCAAGTTTAATCGTTATACCCTTCTCCCTTTCAAGTTCCATACTGTCAAGAATCTGGTCTTGCATATCGCGCTTAGATATAGTGCCGGTAAGTTCTATGAGCCTATCAGCAAGTGTGCTTTTCCCGTGGTCAATATGTGCAATAATACAAAAATTGCGAATGTTTTTAATTTTATCCAAAACAAACTCCTAACTAAAATTATACACAAAAGCGAGCAAAAAACAAAACAAAAAATTAGTGAATGTAAATTTTTCACTAATTTTAGATTTTGACTGTTCTTTTTATTACTTAACTTTTTCTAGATAAGAACCATCTCTTGTGTCAACTCTAATAACATCGCCGATGTTAATGAACAAAGGAACGTTGATTGTGTATCCAGTGCTGAGCGTTGCGGGCTTTTTAGAAGCCTTTGAAGTATCTCCCTGAATGCCAGGTTCTGTGTCAACAACTTCAAGTTCAACAAAAGTTGGAGGATAAACTGCAAATGGTTCGCCCTTGTAAATATACATCGTAACATTCATATTTTCAAGCACAAACTTCAAAACATCTTCAACAGCATCTTTGTTTAAAGGCTTTTGTTCGTAAGTTTCGTTGTCCATAAAGTAGTAGAGATCGCCATCGTTGTAAAGATAGAGCATATCTTTCTTTTCGATGACAGCCTCTTGGAATTTGTCAGATGGATTGAAAGTATCTTCTCTAACTTGCCCTGTCATAACATTCTTAATTTTCGCTCTAACAAAAGGTGAACCCTTTCCTGGCTTAACGTGTAAAAATTCGATAACATTGTAGACATTTCCGTCCATTTCAAAGGTTGTTCCCTTTCTAAAATCTCCAGCAGAAACCATAAAACTCTCCTAAATAAATATTTTTGTTTGATTACTAATCGTTCCGTTTCATTATAACATACTTAACTTCTATTTGCAACTAAATTGTTGTAAATCTCTTTCATAATTAAACTATCTTCAATCATAGTGCCAGAAGATTCGCAAATTACGTGGCACGAAAGGTCATAATCCACAAGCACCTCTGCAAGATGGTCGAATATCGGCCCATAGACATCATCTTCAAAAGTGAGGTGTCTTATCTCCCCTTTTGGACCATATTGAATCTTCGAAAAGTGAATATGTGCAATGTTTGTGCGCTCCTTTCCAAGTTTCTCGATTGAATAATCAAATATTCTCCTATAATCATCGCTAGACTTAAGCGTGCCTTGAGTAAGTGCGTTGATATGCCCAAAATCAAAGGTTGGCAAAAGCCTATTAGATATTGTGCAGAGGTCGATTATCTCCTTATAAGTTCCTATCTGCATCATCTTCCCCATAGTTTCTGGGCAGATATAGAACTTCCCTTCAAGCGCCTCTTCGAATTGTGGCATAACTTCGTGAAATCGCCTTGTCATAAGCGATAAAGCGTCTTCTCTTGTCTGTTTCATACACGAACCAGAGTGAAAAACCATACGTTCTGCCTGCATATTCTTCATAAACTTAATGCCGGTGTTTATGTAACCGATTGATTTTTGGAACATTTCATCATCTGGATTAGCAAAATTGATAAAATATGGCGCGTGAAGAGAGAGAATAACGCCCTCTTTCTTAAATTCTTCGCCAATCTTAACAGCGGTGTCGGTTGACATTCTAAATCCTTCGCCAAAACTGTATTCAAAAAGGTCAGCGCCCTTTTCTTTTACCCACTTTGGTGCTTCAAGCGTAGATTTATGCCCTTCGTCATAGAACGACACGCTATTTCCAGCAGGTCCAAACAAAACTTTTCCCATAAACACCCCATTAAAACAATCTTAACTTAAGTTTTAATTCTTTATTAACAACTTCTCCAACACCTAAAAAGCAATCATCATAAAAGACTTTATACTCTCCATCAGCATATAGCATTGCAATCTTTTGACCGTTACAAAGTTTAAGAAACTCCGTTTCACTTAAATATAACTCTTCAAAATCAAAGACATCTTGCGGTGGTATTATGTAATATTCGCCGTTTTTGATTTGTTCGATTGAATAGGCATCTTGCAGACAGAATACACCACATCTTGTGCGTAGTATGCACTGCATAATACAATATGTGTTAAGTTTTTCACCCAAATCTCTTGCAATACTTCTTATGTATGTTCCGCTTGAACAAGTTATCTCAAACTGATAAAGCCCAGATTTTGCATCTTCCTTTAAAAGTTTGATGTCGTATATTTCAATCTCCTTAGGTTGCAAGTCTAAGGTATTTCCCTTCCTTGCTTCTATATATCCAACCTTTCCGCCGACTTTCTTTGCCGAATACATTGGAGGCATCTGCTTTTGTTTTCCAAGCATACTATTTATCGCATCTAAAAGTTCCCTTCGAGAAAAATTAAAAGGCTTTTGACCGATAACACTCCCCGCAGCATCAAGCGTGTCGGTGTTAACTCCAAATTGAAAGGTTGTTATGTAGGTTTTATCCTTATTTAAAAAGTAATCAAATAACTTTGTAGCCGCATTTAGTGTAACTGGCAATAATCCTTCTCCCTCAAGGTCTAATGTGCCAAGATGCCCGCATTTTTTCGCTCCTATCGCCCTTTTGACGATGTTCACGGCGGTGTTTGACG
>CANQIX010000032.1 GCA_947624105.1 uncultured Clostridia bacterium | reverse complement strand
TTGACGACATTCCCTTAGGTTTGTTGACAAGAATTATTCCATTCACTCTTCAATCTCCTCGCAAATTTTACGAATTTGTTTCTTTATTGCACCTTTGTTGCCATACAAAGTGAATCCAGACGCACACTTATGTCCGCCGCCACCAAATTTTGTTGCAATCACGCATACATCGTGTCCTGCCCTTGAACGACAACTTACAAGATATTTGCCTTTTTCCACTTCATAGCAGAAAAACGCCATATAAAAATCTTTTACATCTCGCAAATCGTCAAAAAACATCTTTACGTCTTCGGTATAGCCACCAAGACGATTTAAGTCTTTAAGCGAAATCACAACATAGCAGTAGTGGTCTTTAACAACCTTAAAGTGATTTAACATAAACTTTTGAATTTTTATCTGCCCCATTGATTTAGAGCGGTATATGTGGTCGTATATCGTCTGTATATCCACGTTGTATTTAAGCAGATATGAAGCAAATTCAAAGACTGAGGAATCGGTGTTTGTATGGCAAAATCTGCCCGTATCTCCAACAACACCGGTAAACATATACGCTGCAACCGTGTCGTTTAATGGAATTTTAAGTTCTCTTATTATATTTCCAATAAGCATCGATGCCGAACAGATATTTTCGTCAACAAAATATTGAACATTTTCCTCTTTAGATTGTAAAGAGTGGTGGTCTAACACCAGAATATTGTTACAAGTTTTTACTTTTTCGGCAAAAACTTCGTCAATTCGGCTTATTTTGTTGCAGTCAACAAGAATTACAAGATCAAAACTTTCTGGCGAAAAATCGCTTTCTATCGCCTTATAATCAAATATTTGATCCATAAAAGAATGCTCGGTGTTGATTCCAAATATATGCGCCTCAACACCAAGTTTTTCACAGAGATATTTTGCGGCAAAAAGCGAGCCATAGCAGTCCATATCTGGTGATGTATGGCCAAATATAGCAGCTTTCTTGGCAGAAGTTATGATCTTCTTTACGTCTGCACTATTCATCGTCGTCAGTCTCCGCAGGAATATCAAGATTTCTAAGGATTTCTTATCAACCACAAAGTTGAATTTTGGCATAAATGGCATATCAACCATCTCTTTAAGTTCGCGTTTAATAAATCCTTCCGATTTTTGAAGCACTTTTGTTACTCCTTCGATATCTTTTGGGTCTAAAACGCTTATTTTTACTTTGCAATATCTAAAATCCTTGCTGACATCAACCTCAGTTATCGAAATAACCTTGTCGAGCCTTGGATCGTTCATCTTATGTTGTATAATTTCTGTTAAGCATTTTTGCAATTCGCTGTTTGCTCTATCTAATCTATTTGACATAAACACTCCTTAAAAACTAAACATTTTTAATTTGTTCTTTCACATAGCATTCAATTACATCGCCTTCAGCGTAGTCAAATCCAGAATCTTTCAGTTTGATTCCGCATTCAAAACCTTTAGCAACTTCGCTCTTTTCGTCTTTAACAATCTTCAAACTGTCGATTGTCGATTCAAACACAACTTCGCCATTGCGTTTAATTTTTGCAATTGCCTTTCTTTGAACCTTTCCGTCAGTTACATAGCAACCTGCAACTTTTCCAGCGCTAGAAAGTTTGAACACAACTCTTATCTCAGCCGAGCCGATATACTTTTCTTCATACTTAATCGACATCATACCCTTGCTGAGAAGTGTTACTTGTTCAACAACTTCATATATGATTCTGCTTTCGATAATATTTACTTTCAAAGAGTCAGCAAGCGCCATCGTTTTGCTTGGTGTTTTGATGTTAAACGCAACGATAACAGAACCTGTTGTCTGTGCAAGTAGCAAATCGCTTTCCGTGATTGCGCCGGCAGCACTGTGAATTGTAACAACCTTAACTTCGTCATTTCTAATTGCTTCAAGCGAATTTCTAAGCGCCTCAACAGAACCTTGTGTGTCGGCTTTGATAATTATGTTAAGACTCTTAAGGTCGCCCTCGTGAACTCTATCCATAAAGTCATCTGCAGTAACGCCAGAGGTTTGTTTAGAGCGTTCCTCTTTAAGTTTGTTGATTCTTTCGCTGATAACGTGTTTTGAAAGCGAATCGTCAACAACGTGCACCTGATCGCCAGACGATGGAACATCGTTAAAGCCCATAACAGACACCGGTGTTGATGGTGGTGCTTTTTTAACAGGCTTGCCGTTTTCGTCAAACATAGCCTTAATTTTTCCATAGGTAATACCGCTGATAATCGAATCTCCAACTTTCAAAGTTCCGTTTTGAACAAGAACAGTTGCGATAGGTCCGCGGTTTTTGTCAAGTTCTGCCTCGATGATAACGCCGGTTGCGTTTCTGTTTGGATTTGCTTTAAGTTCTTCCATTTCAGCAACAAGCAAAATAGTCTGTTTTAAGTCATCGAGCCCTTGCCCAGTTTTTGCTGAAATTGGAACGCAAATTGCATCTCCGCCCCACTCTTCTGGCAAAACGCCGTTTTCAGCAAGTTGCTGCTTAATGCGGTCTGGATTTGCTTCTGGCTTATCCATCTTGTTTATCGCAACAATCATAGGCACTTTAGCAGCCTTAATATGGTTGATTGCCTCGATTGTTTGTGGCATAACTCCATCATCTGCTGCAACAACAAGAATTGCAACATCGGTAACTTCCGCTCCACGAGCACGCATAGCAGTGAAAGCAGCGTGTCCAGGAGTGTCGATAAAGGTGATTTTTTCGTTGTTAAACGAAATTTGATATGCACCAATCTTTTGTGTGATTCCGCCCGCCTCGCCTAAAACGACATTAGTCTTTCTAAACGCGTCAAGCAGAGAGGTTTTTCCGTGGTCAACGTGCCCCATAACAGTTACTATTGGAGGACGTTTAACAAGGTCTTTGTCATCGTCTTCTGCAGCAGCATCGATAAGTTTTTCTTCATACGACTTATCCATCTTAAGTTCAAGTGTAATTCCAAAATCCGAGCAAATAAGTTCACACGTATCAAAGTCTATCGAACTGTTTATCGTTGCCATTATGCCAAGCAGCATAAGTTTTTTAACGATTTCAGCAACAGGCTTTCCAATTTTTTCACTTAAATCTTTAATTGAAATATCTCTTGAATTAAGCACTGCGTGTGTAACCTTTGAAACGGCAACTTCTTGGACTTCTCTCTTCTTTTTGTTGAGTTTTCTCGAACCCATTGTGGTTTCTTCATACCCCTCGTCGTCCATAACTAAGATGTTGTTCTTTTCATGAGATTTGCTCTGTTTCAAGGTCTGTTTCTTTGGATCTTCAACATTTCTTCTTTGTTTGTTCTTATTTCCAAAGTTTCTTTCTGGTTGAGGAACTGGAGCAGGTTCAGTTTTTGCAAAACTCTTAAAGTTGTTAGCCTTTGTCGAAACAAAAGATTTGTTCTTTTGCCCCTGTTGGTCTTGCCTATTGAATGGTCCAGGTCTTCTATTCTGCCCATCAAAGCGATTCTGTCCGTTGTTAGGACGAGAATTTGAATCGAATCTAGGTCTGTTTCCGCCTTGATAGTTTGAATTATTCCTAAAATTGTTATTTTGGTAGCCACCTTGATAGTTTCTACCATTGTTTTGGCGATTATAATCTCTGTCGCCATTCTGTCTATCTCTAAAATCGGCACTTCTGTTAAAGTTTGTGGTGCTGCCGGTTTGTTTCATTTGAGATACAGGAGCAGCAGGCGCGCTTTCAACAACGCCAGCCACCTCTTTCTTATCTGCAACCTTTTCAGTCTGTTGTTCTTTTACAGGAGTTTGTGCTTCGCTAACCGCCCTCTCTGCAACCGCTTTCTCTTCTTTGATTTTAGACTTTCTAGCCATCAGTTTTTTGCTGAGAGCATCAACTTCAACCTTAGAAGTCTTGATTGACAATAATAAATTCTGCAAAGAACCATCTCTTTGTAAATTATTTATCGTTCTAAGTCCATTTAATTGTTGATTATTAGCCAAGTTTTTCTCCTTTTATAATTTGTATTATCTCATCACTCAAAGCCTTATTTCTCACCGCAACCGCCTTGCAGTTATCGATGCCAATAAGTTCTCCAAGTGCCTCGATGCATAATAACTCTATGTCGTTTTCTTTAGAGATAAGAGTCATCTCTCTCATAAGAGATTTTCCAGCGGACTTATCAACCACTATTAAAAACATTTTATGATGATATGTTTTAATATTATCTCCGCCAATTATTAAATATCCTGCTTTTCTGCAAATATTTAAAATACCTTTAACTTCTTTCAATCTGTTCTCCAATCATATCATAAACTTCAGTTGGAATTTCACATTTAAAGGCTCTGTTAAGTGCGCGTGTTTTCTTTAATTTTTCAACACACTCTGCCGAAGTGCACACATACGCACCTCTTCCATTTGCCTTTCCAGTTTTATCTAAAAATATCTCGCCATTTTTGTTTCTAACTATACGAACAAGCGTTTTTTTGTCGCTATGTTCACGGCAAACGATACACATTCTCAGCCTTTCATTACTCATCTTTATCACTATCTCCGTCAATTTCTTCAAGTTCTTCGAGATCGCTCATAGAATCAAATGAATTGTCGTCTTCAAGTTCGGTAAGTTCGTAATCGGTGTCAAGGTTAGATTTTGTTGGTGCAACGTAACTTTCTGGCTTAACATCAATTTTCCAGCCGGTAAGTTTTGCTGCTAATCTAACATTTTGTCCGCCTTTGCCGATAGCAAGTGAAAGTTTGTCGTCTGGAACGATAACCTGGCTCATATTCAAACTGTCGTTAGTTTCAACAGAGATAACTTTTGCCGGGCTTAACGCTCTTGCGATGTATTCAAGTGGATCGTCCGAATATTCAACAAGGTCAACTTTCTCGCCGTTAAGTTCGTTAACGATGGTGTTGATTCTTACCCCTCTATTTCCTACGCAAGCGCCAACCGCATCGATGTTTGGTCTGTCAGCATAAACAGCAACTTTTGTTCTGTTACCTGGGTCGCGCGCGATGTTTTTGATTTTAACTTCGCCGTTTGCAATTTCTGGAACTTCAAGTTCAAACAACTTTCTTACAAAGCCAATATTGCTTCTTGAAACTTGAATTTGTGGTCCGTGGAAAGATTCTTTAATCTTTTTAACATAAACCTTAACTCTGTCGCCTACTGAGAATTTGTCAGTTGGAATTTGGTCGCTCTTCATCATCACGCCTTCGCTGTGGATACCAGAAATTTGAACGTAAACGTTGTCTCCATCGATACGTTTAACAACTGTGGTAAGAAGTTCGTCTTCTTTCTCAGAAAGTTCGTCCGATGCCTGTTGTCTTTCCATCTCTCTAAGTTTTTGCATAACAACTTGTTTTGCTGTTTGAGCAGCGATTCTTCCAAAATCCTTAGTAGATTCTTCAACTGCAACAATATCGCCAAGTTTGAAAGACTTTTTCATCTGTCTTGCTTCTGCAAGAGAAATCTCTTTGTCTGGATCTACAACTTCGTCAACGATAGTTTTGTAAGAGTAGATTTTGATAGTGTTGCGCTCTGGATAAAGTTTAACCATTGCAGACTTTGCTTCTCCATACATCTTTTTGTAGGCAGAAGTTAACGCAGTTTCAAGAGTTTCGATAAAAGTCTCTTTGTTTATTTTGCGCTCCTCTTCTAATTCTTCAAGTGCCTTAAAAAAATCCTTATTAACCATTTTTTTCTCCTTAAAATTTTATAACCAGTTTGATATTAGCGACTTTTTTTCTTTCAAAAGTAAGTTCTTGCTTGTCGGTTTGTATCGTTACCGATGTTTCGTCAAAAGATTTAAGTATTCCTTCAAAAACCTTTTTGCCATCTACCTTTGTAAACAACGACACACTAACTTCCTTCCCCAAATTTCTTGTCAAATCTCTGTCAGTTGATAGAGGTCTATCAAGCCCTGGACTGCTTACAACAAGAGTGTAAGACTCGTCATTTGTTGGATTTAATTCGTCAAGCATCGGATCGATTCTTTTGCTGACTAATTCGCAATCGTCAACGGTAACTCCCGATTCTTTGTCGATTGTGAACACAAGGTTCATTCCGTCAAACTCCTTAACATATTCAACGTCAACAAGTTCGTATCCCATTTCTTCAATTACAGGGCGGATCTTTTCCGCACATAATTCTTTTACCTTAGCCAATTTCAAACTCCTTTTAAAACCTTATCTAAATACAAAGAGTGAGCAAACTTTGCCCACTCCTCGTCAGATAACTATATTATAACCTAAACAAATCCAAAAATCAACTGTTTTTATTACTAAATATAAAAATATTAGAATAATATTATAATTCGTTAAGTTTTAAAAGCACCTTTGCCGTTGCAAAAGCGTCGTTCCAAGCACGATGCGCGCCCGTTAAGTCGATGCCAAGTGCCCTTGTAACAGTTCCAAGATTCAACCTTGAAATCTTTAAGTTGGAATTTCTTACTTCGTTCATTGTGTCGATAAGTTCGTTGTCGAAGATATATCCACACATTTCGCCAAATCTCTGCAAGAATTTTATATCAAATCCAATCACGTTATGTCCGCACAAAATTGCGCCATCACAAAACTCATAGAATTTTTCAATTACATACTCGATTGGTGGAGCGTCTGCAACCATATCGTCTGTTATGTGATTGACGCTTGATGCAGACTCTGGAATTGGATTCTCTGGCTTAACAAAGGTGTTAAATCTTTCGACAATATCTCCCTTAACAATCTTCACTGCGCCAAGTTCGATAATTTCATCATTCTGTATGTCAAGTCCGGTCGTTTCAAGGTCAAACACAACGATTGTGTTTTCAGCAATCTTATCGGTATATCTCTTGTTTGTAAACATATTCGATTGTTCGGTCGATGTGATATTTTCAACAATATCCCACTCTTGCTTTTTGACAGGCTTAACCTTAACTTCTTGTCCTTCTTCGCTTTCGCACCTAGTTGCAAGGGCAATTTTGTCGGCATAGAGCGTCAATTTTCTATTTACTCCAACCCTTACATCGCCGTGCAAAAGCAAATACATACAATCTTCTATGCCATCAAGCCTCTTTTCGTTTGACCTAGCAGAAAAGAAGACGCACTCCATTTTTCCGTTATCGTCGTTAAGGGTAAACGTGTAATAGGTTCTGTTTTCCCCAATATGTTTGCCCTTCCTTGCCAAATATTCCTTGCGAGCAAAGTTTGAAACAAATCCAGCCACAATAACGGCATTTTTTGGAGATTTTATGCCGGACAAAAACTCTGGTTTTGGCGTGATGCCACTCCCAACAATGTCCTTAATAACCTCCACATTATATCTCGCTGTCGTTCGGTAAGACGATTCAAGTGGAACGGACTCTAAGTCCACCTCATCGCCTTTTTCTTCCGTAGCGCTAAAAACAACGATAAATTCGGTCAAAAAGTTCTCTTTAAGTTCTGCTGCAAGTTGACTTTGGATCTTGTTTTCCATCGCATAGTTTACAATTCTGTCCGTTCCTTTTATCGTTACTTTGACATCAAGATTTGTAATTTCAACTGTTATATCTTCTTGTGTTATGTAAGCGGAAAGCAATTTGAATTTTGTTTTAATTAAGTCTTCAAGGCATTTTCTAATAAGTTTTTCTTCTATGTATGCTTTCAAAAACTTAACTTTGATGCTAAACCCCTCAAACTTAAAGTAGTCTTTTATCCAAGCAATTATTTCGTTTTTCTCTGCATCGCTGAGATTTTTGCAAGACGCAGGATAAAAAAAAGTAAATACGCACTCCCCTTCCTTTTTTGAAGCGACCACGCTTTTTAGGAAGAGAAATGGGTATTTATCTTCAAATTTAGTCATAAAACCTTGCTCAAAATCCATAATTTTATTTTAAATTTATGCGCGGATTTTGTCAAGTGTATCACAAAAGAAAGTGCAGCACATCGACAATAACGACAAATGCGAGCAGGCAAATCAGCCCAATAAAGTGGATTTTTGCTTCAAGTTCTCTGTTTATAGGCTTGCCTCGTGCCCACTCAATCGCCGTAAACACAACGTGTGCCCCATCCAGCGCCGGAATTGGCAACAGGTTAAACACCGCCAAGTTTGCCGAGATAAGAGGAATAAATATCAGCATATTCACAATATTTATCTGTGCATATTCTGCCATAGTTGCAACCGTTGCAACTGTTCCTCCAAGTTGACTTATTGGAATTTGGAAAGTTATCAGCATCCACAAACTTTTAAGCACAACCCAAGCAAAGCCAAACGCCATAGGTATTGACCTTAAAAGCCCCTCAAAAAGCCCGTATTTATACGCTTTTGTGCATTGAACTTTGTCTACTCCATTTTCTGTTCCAACAAGGTCGTTTTCAAGTCCTACAACATAACTCACCTTTGTCTGCACTTGCCCTTCCTCGTCGGTAACTTGATATTCGTATTCATACACTGTTATGTCAAGGTCTATCGCCTTTTCATTGCGCCTTACCGTCATAGTAAACTTATATGGTGCGGAGGTGTCGGCATCGTATCCTTCGCCGGTGTAATACGCCTTTGCCTCCAGGCCGCTCCCCAGGAGGAGCGCCGCCGCCAGGCACA
>CANQIX010000031.1 GCA_947624105.1 uncultured Clostridia bacterium | reverse complement strand
CTGTGTCTTTTTTGCGCACCAAACTTACCGCTAAGGGCGGGCCAGACGGTGGCGATGGTGGACGAGGTGGAAATGTTATATTTGAAGCCAGCGATGATATGAACACACTCTACTCCTTTCAATTTAAAAAGAAATTTGTTGCCGGAGATGGCGAAAATGGTTCAAAAAAGAATAAAACCGGTAAAGATGGCGACGATATCGTCATAAAAGTTCCTACAGGAACAGTGATTATCGAGCCTAAAACAGAGAAAGTTATCGCCGATCTTAACGAAAAAAACGCAAGGTTCGTTTGTTTAAGAGGTGGATATGGCGGACACGGAAACAACTATTATAAGTCTTCCATAAAGCAAGCGCCATCATTCTCTCAAGCGGGCGAAACAACCGATATGCACGAAGTTATCTTGGAACTTAAAACGATTGCTGACGTTGGGCTTATTGGCTATCCAAATGTTGGAAAAAGCACGCTTTTATCTATCATTTCAAACGCAAATCCAAAGATTGGAAATTATCCATTCACCACGCTCTATCCAAACCTTGGAGTGTGCGAGGTTATGGGCGAAACCTATGTTGTTGCAGATATTCCAGGGCTTATTGAAGGGGCAAGCGAGGGCGCAGGGCTTGGGCATTACTTCTTAAAACACGTAGAGCGCGTTCGACTTCTTGTGCATCTTATAGACATCTCCGAATCCGAGGGAAGAGATATGATAAACGACTACATCGTTATCAACTCCGAACTAAAAAAATATCGCGAAAGTCTTGCCGATGTAAAACAACTTGTCGTTTTCTCTAAGTGCGACCTTTTAACTAAAGAAGAGTTAGACAAAAAAGTAGACAAATTTTTGAAGAAGTTTAACGTAGAATATATGCTTATCTCTTCCTTTAACTTTGAAGGAATTGAAGAACTTAAGAAAAAGATTCTTGAAAAACTTAAAACAATACCAAAGAAGCCATCACTTCCTGTTGAAGTTTATGATTTTGACAAGAAGGACACAACCTCTATCGAAATTACTCGAAATGACGATGGCGCATTTGTCGTTAGCGGTGGCAGAATCGACAACTTTGTTAGAGGGGTGTTTATCGATGACGCACACTCTTTTGCATACTTCCAAAGACGCCTTAAAGAGATGGGCATTATTGATATGCTAAAGGAACGCGGACTTAAAAATGGCGACACCGTCATCATCAAAAATATCGACTTTGAATATACTGAATAAGGAGATTTTATGATTACAACAAAACAAAGAGCCTATCTTCGTGGGCTTGGAAATGCACTTGATTCTGTTATGCAAGTGGGCAAAGAGGGGGTAACTGAAAATGTTGCAACCTCTGTCAATCTTTTGCTTGAGGCAAGAGAACTTGTTAAGATAAATGTGTTAAAGAATTGCGATATGTCGACAAGGGAAGTTGCCGATGCACTTGCCGAGAAGCTTGGTGCTGACGTTGTGCAGGTGATTGGGCTTACAATAATATTGTATAAAAGGTCGACGAGAAAGAACTTTAAGCATATCGAACTTATCTAAAACACCTCTTCTTCCTTTGGATTGTAGACATTGTTGAATTGGGAAATTATTGCAAAAACAACAAGCAGACTTGCAACTATGCAATAATACAAAGTTGCTTTTATAAAAAGTCCCGAAATTATGAGTAGTAAGGCGGATAGCAAATATCCCTTTACTCTTTTTTTGTTGAAGGAAAAGGATATAAAGTCTTTAAAACCTAGCGCCTTATCCGGCTTATACGAAACGGAAATCTCTGGATAGCAGTCATAAAACTTATAAAGTCGTTTGTAGGCATCATATCTGTCTAAAAACAAAAAGTCAGCATCAAAATTGCTTGCAAATTTGTTCAACTTTTTATCATAACTATGGCACAGAACGACCACTCTTCCTGCCTTGCCACTTACCTTACCGTATATTTCCATAAACTGCGCTACTCCAAGTTCTTGAAAGTTGCAGTATAGAAGAGTCTTTGTGCCACTTTCGTGAGTGATTATAAGGTAATTTGAAAATTTCTTTATGTTGCTATGCTTTTTCGAGGCAAGTTTATAGAAAAAGTCGGTGCGTCTTTTGTCAGCAGCAAGCGAAAGAAAGATATTTTCGGCGTGTTCCTTTTCCTTTAACTTAAGTTCGATTCGATTTTTGCTTTTGGCGGATATAAAGTGCAAAATTAGGTATAGGACAACCGCGCTTGCAAGGGAGATTAGCAGCGAGGCGACAAGTGAACTTAAAAGGTAGCGCACCCACACAAACATCAAAAGAAAGATTAGAAAGATTTTTAGTAGTTCCTGGAAAACCAAGTTGATTCTTTTCATAACTAAATTTTTGACAACTTTTTTATTATTTAATACATCTAGTTTTCTTGACAAATTACAAAAATATTGTTAATATTTTAATATGGTTAAACTTGAAGAACTCTTAAAAGCGTTAGACGACAATAAAGTGAAAAACATTTCAGTTTATTCTCTATCTGATAACTCCGAAAAGTTTATCGTAGTTTGCTCGTCAAACAGCATACAAAACAACAAAAACATAGCAGACAACATTGCAGAAAAGTTTGGCTATATCGACAAGATAGACGGCTATTTTAAGGGCGAGTGGATTGTTTTTGACTTTGACAACATAATTTTACACATCTTCCTTTCAAAGGTAAGACAACACTACAACATCGACAAACTTTATAAGCCGGTTAAATATTACACAAAAAAATAAAAAAAACTAGAAATCAAAGCAAATTATTTTGCTTTTTTTTTATTTTAGGTTATAATAACTTTAGGATTAAAAATGATAGAAATATGTTTTGTTTGCACAGGTAACACGTGCCGGTCAGTTATGGCAGAACGCATCGCAAAAAAGATGTCGAAAAGTATGGGCTTAAAAGACCTTAAATTCTCTTCTAGGGGGCTGCAAGCAAAAAAAGAAAACATCACAGACAACGCAAAGGCAGCATTAAAACAACTAGGCTACGACTCAAGAGATAGAAAAAGCGTGCCACTTACGAAACTAAATCCAAAAACGATATACGTGGCTATGACGGACTCACATAAAAAGGCAATCAATATGAAAAACTGCATATCGCTTTCCGAACTTTATGGCGAAGTTCCAGATCCGTATATGCAACCAATAGATGAGTATTTAGATTGCGCAAAATTGCTCGAAAAAAATGTCGAAGTTTTACTTAAAAAAATTAAGAATTTTAGGAGTGTGTAGAGTATGATTATAATGGCAAGCGACCATCGTGGATACGAACTAAAAGAACAGATAAAACAGTTCTTCAACGAACAAAACATAATAACAATAGATGTAGGAACTTACAGCAAAGAGCCTGTCGATTATCCTGATTACGCAAAAAAAGGAATCGAAAAGGTGCTTGAACATAAAGAAAATATAGGTATTTTCATTTGTGGTTCTGGAAACGGAATGGCAATTGCAGCAAACAGAAACCCTAAGATACGCGCCACACTTTGCCTTGATAAAGAAATGGCAATGTATGCAAGAAAGGATAACGATGCAAACGTGCTGTGCCTATCTGCAAGGGTAACAAAAAAGGCTAAGGCGATTTCGATAATCAAAGTTTTCCTTACAACTGCATTTGAAGGTGGCAGACACGCAAGAAGAATCAAAAAAATATCGGGGGACGTAAAATGATAAATGTATTAGTTCCAATTGTTGATAATGAACTTGCTTACCAGCAGATGCTAGACGAATTATCAAAGCAAAAAGATGTCAAAATCTACTGCGGCGTTAGAGAAAGTTTGAAAGACAAGATTAACTTTCCAAAGGGCGTAGATGTTAAGACGTTTAATTCCAAAAGCAAAAAAGAGGAAATCTTAAATTCACTCAGCACCGACAGTATGCAAGAGGGCGGAGTGATGGTTTTAAGGCGTCCAATTTCGCTTGAAGAGTTTGAAAGTTTAAAGGCAAGCGATGCCGACATCGTTAGACTTCAAAAGCACAGAAGCAAATTTGCAGAATTTTGGACTAACCTTTGGAAGAAGATTATAAGAGCAATCTTTGCTTTCTTCTATTTTGAAGACATCTCTGCAATTTACTTCAAAGAAAATATGTTTAAACTTGTTAAAAACTTAAACAACCTTTCATACATAACTCGCATCGACAGATTTATCGGCTATAAGCAGGAGACAATAGAATCTTCGGTTAAGCCACCAAAGAAAGACTATGACGTCTTTATGAATGTGGCACAACTTGTGATTTCGATTCTGTTTGTTGCACTGTGCGTTGTTTGGTCAATCGTGTTCTGCAGCAGTGGTGCAAACATCGTTATTATGGTGCTGTTGTCAGTGTTTATAATGCTTATAAGCCTTATTGTTCTATTAGTTTCGGTATTGAGTTTTGTGCGTTCAATCTATGTTGGGAAACTAGATTACGGCCGCGCAGAGGAGATATAAATTAAAAAAGAAAAGGAGAAAAAAATGAAAAAAACAAAAGTTGCTATTAACGGATTTGGAAGAATTGGAAAACTTGCATTGCGTATTATTTCAAACAGAGAGGACGTTGAGGTTGTCGCTATTAACGACCCATTTATGACCATTGAATACGCAAAATACCTCTTAGAGCACGATTCAATTCACGGGCACTTCGACAAAGAAGTAAAAATCAACAAGGCCGGAAAACTTGTAGTTGGAAATATGAAGATTTCTTTCTACTCTGAAAAAGAACCATCTCTCATTCCTTGGAAAGAAGATGGCGTAGATGTTGTTCTTGAATGCACAGGTAAGTTCACAAGTTACGAACTTGCAAAGGCACACCTTGATGCAGGCGCAAAGAAAGTTGTTATTTCTGCTCCAGGTAAGGAAATGCCTATGTTTGTTATGGGCGTAAACGAAGAAACATACACACCAGATATGAAAATCGTTTCCAACGCATCTTGCACAACAAACTGCCTTGCTCCACTTGTAAAGGTTATCGACCAAGCATTTGGAATCGAAGAAGGTCTTATGAGCACAATTCACTCGACAACAGCAACACAACTTACTGTTGACGGAACAAGCAAAAAAGACTGGAGAGGCGGAAGAGCAGCATCATACAACATTATTCCATCATCAACCGGCGCTGCAAAAGCAGTTGGAGAGGTATATCCAAAACTTAAAGGCAAACTTACCGGTATGAGTTTCCGTGTCCCAACACTTGACGTTTCTGCAGTTGACTTAACTTGCCGTTTAAGCAAACCAACAACTTACGAAAACATCGTAAAAGCAGTTAGAAAGGCGTGCGAAGGTGAAATGAACGGAATTATGGGTTACACAAGCGATGCGGTTGTTTCATCTGACTTTATTGGCGATCCAAGAACCTGCATATTTGATGAAACTGCAGGAATTATGATCAGCCCAACATTTGTTAAACTTGTTGCTTGGTATGACAACGAGTGGGGTTACTCTTGCAAACTTGTTGACCTTTGCGTATATGTAAACAACAAAAAATAAGATAATCTAAAAAGGAAAGAAGTATGAAAACTACTGAGTTAAATAGAGAATTGATTGAAGGCTTAAGCCAAAGCACTGTTCCATCAAACGTTGACAACATCAACGAAAAGGTAAGTTCTTTAGTTTATCAAGCCCTTGCATCACTTAGCGATAAAACATCAAATGTTGACGTCAATAGGGCAGTTTTGTTGCCAATTGACGAAAGTTTTACGCGTGCTATATGCTCTCGAAGTGAGTATAACTATCTGTTAGGAATCCCTAACACCGAAATTGAAATAAATTCAGTAAGCAAAAAGAACTTCTTTAAGAACTTCTGGAAGCGCCTAAAATACGCTTGGAAGAAGTCGCACCAGAAAAAATCTAAGGCGGTTAACACCGAAATCAAACCAAGTTTGAATGTTGTCGGCGCAAAATACGACATAACGGCGCTGAGAAATGACATCATATTAAGCCTTGCAAACTTCCTTACATCAACAACAATTATCTATGACTTAGAGAGATACATATCGATTGTTGGGAAAGAGGACTTTGGCAGCAACATAAAGATAAACATCTATGTTTGCCTATATGATGAAAAGACCAACACCTTTAAGAACTTCAACTATCCAAAGAACAGATTTGATGACGTCAACTTTGCAGAAAGGGTAGACAACTTAAATTCAAAGTATGGCAGATGCGATGAAAACTATGTAAACATGATAAAAGTTTACAATGCTCTCTTCTCAAATGCCAACGGATATGTTCCAAGCCAAATTTTGATTGAAAGTTTGCTATACAACTGCCCAGATGAACTCTATACAGACGATTTGTATCAAACATTCCTCAATGTTTCAAACTATATTAGGTTGAAATCGGCTAAATCATTTAAATCAATCTGCGACACATCAATTGAACTCTTTAAAGATAAGAACATACTTTCTGTTGGGGCGCAACTAGACTATCAAAAACTTATATCGCTTTTAGATAAAAACAGGGTTGGCTAATTTATAAGCATAAACATCAGTAGACACTTCGTATATTTTGTCGAAAATTGCTCATTCTAAGTGTAGGAGGGTAAGAGATGAAAGACGGAGTGTCTATTTTATGTTTTGGGGCAGGGCTTGTTGTTGGAATGTTGCTTTATAAACATTCTGACGAAACAAAAAAAATCGTCAATAAAACCGAAAAGGCTATTTCAAATGGAGTAGAAGACGTAAAAGAAAAGGTCTCTCCAAAAAATCAAAAATCAAAAAAGTCAAACTAGCATAACACTTTATATTGTGTAATATGCAAGCATAATACAACAATATATTGTAATTTAATCAACAAAAAAGCAAGGGTAATTAACCTTGCTTTTTTCATACCGGGAATAGGCTTCGTTATAAATTGCCTGACTGCCTCTCCAAATTCATGCTCCACTAAGGCTACCTCATGGCACATCAGTAGGTTCTCTTAATGATGCTTCCGTCAGGATCTGACATGGTTCAAGATTACCAATCGCATGAGACCTTAACTTCAACGCCTGTATCTAAAGCACATATTCAAACAACTTATCCCTAGGCATACGTTCGACCCTGCTGTAGCGGATTGCAGGTTACAGGGCACCGCTAACTCCCCATCTATCCCAGTATTATCATTATACGCATTTTCCATCATTTTGTCAATAAAAGATAGAAATTTTTAGGCTTACATCACTTTGTTGCCGTATTTTAAGGATCTAAGGCGACAAAAATTGGCGCATTTTGCTATTTTACTGCCTTTTTCGTGCCGGGTTAATGCATAAGTATTTGTAACAGAACTGTTTTGAGGTGGTGATATGCTAAGCAAAATTCTTCCAGAAAAGATTTTTCAAATTATCGATTCTAAGGTGAATATGAAACTTGTAAACGAACTGCGCTTTCGGGCGGACAAGCCAATTATCGTCTGCGTGAACGGCAAAAACTACTTTTTGGCAGAAAGTGGGGTTACAAGCAACATCGATGCGGCCTTATATACGTCTAAAATCGCGATTGAAGACATTATTTTTAGGGCGAGCGAGTGTTCTATATACTCTGTGAACGAACAGATAAAAAGGGGATTCATAATCACAGAAAGCGGGCTTAGAATTGGCATAGGGGGAAACATTGTCGAAGAAAATTCAAGCGTAAAGACGATGAATCATTTTACAAGTTGCAACATAAGATTTCCTCACAACGTCAAAAACTGTTGTTTGACCGCTTTTCCGTTTATCTTTCACGACAACTTGATTGAAAACACGCTTGTTATCTCTCCGCCAAACTGCGGCAAAACAACCTTTTTACGCGATTTTGTCTACCAGTTGAGCGAGCGAAAACTTCCGTTTAATGTGTTACTTATAGACGAAAGGGGTGAACTTGATGTCAATTTAACTTCCAACTTCTGCGACAAGATTGCCTTTTGCAGCAAAAAAATGGGTTTTGAAAACGGCATACGTTCCCTTTCCCCAGACATTATTGTAACCGACGAAATTGGGCAAGAAGAGGATATAAAGGCGCTGTTTTATGCCGTTACATCGGGCGTTCGTCTGCTTGCAAGCACTCACTGTGATTCTATGGAGAACTTCCTTAAAAAACCGCTCTTCAGCGAACTTATAAAGGAAAAAGTGTTTAAGAGGTATGTCTTTTTGTCAAAGCGCAACGGCCCTGGCACTTTTGAAGGAATTTTCAACGAAAATTTTGAGCGACTAGGCTAAATTTTGGGAGGCAGTATGAGATATTTTATCATTGTTGTTTTGTTTGGATTATGCACGCTGATTGGCTATTACTTTTTCTGCAAATATAACAAGCGAAAGCGCCTATTTTCCGCTTTAATACTGCTTGGAGAGAAACTGACTGTGGACATCAACTTTTCTCGCGAGAAACTTAAAACGCTTATCGAAGGGCTTGATCAGGGCATAAAAAGGCAACTATACGGCATTGACAATGTCTTTTTGGATTATCTCGACAAGCGCGGAGAGTTAAGCATTAATTCACTAAAAAAACTAGACTTTGTAAAGCAAGACGAAAAGGAGTTCATTCTGCTGTTTTTAAAGGCTCTTGGGCGAAGTGATGTCGACAATCAAACAAAGGAGATTCAATCGTTTGTAAAACGCTTTTCCGAAATTGCCGAAAGGTGCAAGGCGGAATACAAAAAGTATGGCTCTATGTCGATTAAACTTGGCATTGTCGGTGGATTGTTTATCGTTGTGCTTCTTATTTAGGGGTAGTTATGAGTGTTGATATTATCTTTAAAATCGCCGCAATAGGCATCATCACTGCGGTCATCGGTCAAGTTCTTAAAAACAGCGGAAAAGACGACATTTCAACGCTGGCAACTCTTGCTGGGGTTGTTATCGTGCTTATTATGGTTATTAACCTAATCGCCGAACTCTTTGACACAATTAAAACGGTCTTTACCTTTTAAAAGGAGTGTGTGTGGATCCAATCTATCGCATAATCGCAGTTGCACTTGTAACGTGTCTTGCAACAATCATATTAAAGCCGGTAAGAAGCGACTTTGCAATAATGGTTTCTGTGGTTGGAGGAATCATAATTTTGTTTATGCTTGTGAGATATGTTTCTGGAATCTTTGACGTGTTTATGCAGATATTTTCCACCACAAATCTAAGTTCTTCGCTCTACAAACTTGTGTTTAAGATAATTGCAGTCGGCTATTTAATCGAATTTTCGGCAAGCATTTGCTCTGACACAGGAAACGCAAGTTTAGGCGACAAGGTGCTTTTAGGAGGTAAGATAATTATTCTTGTTATGGCGCTGCCAATCATAACAAACATCTTAAACATAGTTACGGAATTGCTGCCAAAATGAGAGAAAGAATAAGCGCGATAGATTACAAAAAGCACTCTTGTTTCAAGGCAAAATTTAGCGTCAAAACACTTCTTACACGGCTGCTAATCTTTGCCTATGTATTTGCCATCTTTATATCTTCATTTTTTGGCAGTTGGGATATAAATGGCTACACAATCAACACACTTTCTCTTTCAGCATTTGCTCAAACAAACGAACTTGAAGAGGACATATCTAAGGAGATAGACGACCAACTTGACAATCTCGACTTTAGCGAAGTTGAAGAATATCTCTCTTCAATCACTGAAACAACTCTGTTTTCTGGCGACTTTGTTACAACCGTCAAATCGCTTATAAACGGCGAGTATAACAACGGCAAAAACTTCTTTTCATCGGTCTTTTCACTGCTGTGGAACGGACTTTTAGAATATCTGCCAATCATCGCAACAATTATCGCAGTTTCTATCCTTGGCGGTATGCTCTCTGCACTTAAGCCGCAAAGCGGCGGAAAGTCTATGGGGAACATAATCCACTTTGTTACCTTTGGCATTGTCGTCGTGTTTTTGGGAGCAACAATCGCTCAACTTGTAAGGCGCACAACTCTCGCCTTAACCTCGCTGAAAAATGTTATGGACGCCGTCTTCCCGATTCTGCTTACTTTGCTTA
>CANQIX010000030.1 GCA_947624105.1 uncultured Clostridia bacterium | reverse complement strand
CCCCAATGTCATTAGGTAAGTCTTTATATGCACCATATGTTCCGTCGTTGTATGTCAATGCAGATAAGATATCCCCATCTTTCTTTGCAATATTTTGATATCCGCCGTCTATATCCATTGCTGATCTGTTGCCTGCAGCTGCCGCAGAATAAATGCCAATATATTTATAACCATAGAAAGACGCATTTAAAATATCAAAAAATGTAATTTGATTATGTGTTCTAATTACTCTATACTCTGCTAATTTCTTTAACTTTAGATTATCAGATATATTTGAATTGTATGTTATGCTTAACTCGCTATTTTGATATGTTAACGAATTAATAGATTCAATATATGTTCCAATATTTATAACTTTCACATCGTTTGCATTATCAACTGCATAAGTCCACTTCAAAACAGGACGATCTTTATCAATATTTTTATAATTGCTAATTAAAACAGCAGTTCCTTCTGAATGAACCTCCCAAATATTACGATCGAAGCCATCCTGGTTAACGATATCACGCTTACTAGTCCATTCTCCTTGTCCACTTAATGTTCCGCCTGATTGGTTTGCAATATACATATTCAAACCGCCGGAATCGTTACCAACAGAATTAATTGATAAACAATCTGTTACCTTGGCCTCAGAGTAATAATAATTATGTGTAAAAGGCCACCAAGCCCACTCCGAAGTAGATGTGGCATACAACTTGCCAACAAGTCCACCGACATTCCCGGATACAGAACTGCCTGAATCAGGTTTCGTTTTTTTAATAGAAGCAGTATTTATGCATTTATATACACTTACAGCTTTTGAAGTATCTCGTGGACTATCAACATATATGTAACCTGCAATTCCGCCGACAAGCTCTGATTTTGCATTTATATTTCCATAGTTTATGCAATTTTCTATTTTGCTATCTTGTCTACACCAGCCAACAATTCCCCCAGTGTATCCTCCGGTTACGATACTCCCAGTAACGGTTATGTCTGCAGAATTTGCACATTGACTTAGTTTACTCTCTGAGCCATCTCCATACTCAAACCCTGTAATTCCTCCAACGTTATGAGTCGAAAATGCCGCCAAATTAATATTCACATCGCTCATACAATTTTGTATTGTAGTATAATCGCAATATCCAGTAATTCCGCCAATTTTGACATGAGCATTTGCAGTAACATTTATACTGCCAGACACAATAAGGTTTTGAATCTTTGCATTCCAAGCATATCCAAATAAGCCTATATAGGTTTCTCCAGAACTATATGTTCCTGTTATGTCTAGCCCATAGATACAATAATTATTTCCGTCGAAAATTCCTCTAAAACTATTAGTTGTAGTAGAGCCAATAGGGTTCCAATAATGTTCAGAGAGGTCAATGTTATTCGTAAGTTTAAATGTTACGCCACTATAAGTGCTTGCTCCAGTATTTACATCGTAGGCAAGTTTTGCAAGTTGCTTTCCATCGGATATTAAATAATTTCCACTACTATCTGTAGACCAGCTGCTGCTTCTATCGTCCGTCCACTCGCCGGTGGCTTGCGAAGTGATTTGGTCGTCGTTTGGGGCTGGAGTTGATACGTTTGAGTCTGGCAAATTTGATGTTTCGTCTTGTGAGTTTAAAGTTGGAAAAAATACAAGGCTAAATACAAACAGCCCAACCAAAATTGTGCAAACAAATGTTAAAAAAATTTTTGATTTCAATATCCTCTTTATCATCTCAATTATATTTTAACTAATTTTGTAAAAAAATGTCAAATTATTTATAATAATTTCGTATATTATTAGATATTTTTTGTTTCGCAGTTATATAGCGGAGAAAATGTGATAAAAATAACAAAAAAAATATACCATAATCGGTATATTTTTCTTTTCTTAAATATTATTATTTGCGTCGCTTATTGCTTTTTTTGCTTCTTTTTCCTTACGCTTATAGTAGTATTCGATTGCAGAGTGTATAGCCTCTTCAGCCATAACTGCACAATGAATTTTGTTTGCTGGAATATCTCCAAGAACGGCGATGACATCTTGATTTGTTACTCCAAGTGCTTCGTCCATTGTTTTGCCCTTTACAAGGTCGCAAGTTACGTCAGCAGAAGCAATTGTAGCACATCCGCCAAAGGCTTTAAAACGTGCATTTTCAATCAAGTTGTTGTTTTCGTTGACTTTAAGGTAAAGTCTTACAACATCTTGGCAGTTTTTGCCTTCAACATATCCAATTGCGTTTGCACCGTGCATTCCGCCGGCATTTTTTGGATCTTGAAATCTTTGAATTAAAGTTTTGCTATACATAATTACGCCCTCCCTGCTTGAACTGTAGAAATTGATCTAAGTTTTGCGATTGCTTTAGCAAGTTCATCGACAACATAGTCGACATCTGCAGCGCTTATGTTTGTGTCGAATGAAAATCTTACTGAGCAAGCGGCAACCTCTTCAGGAACTTTCATTGCTTTAAGAACGTGCGAAACTTGTGTAGCCTTTGACGAGCAAGCAGAACCGGTAGAGATGCAAATTCCTGCAAGGTCCAAAAGCATCATAAGAGATTCGCCTTCAACGCCATAGAACGAAATATTTACGATTTCATTTGTTTTTTGATGTTGATGTCCGTTAATTTGGTAAAATTCAATCTTTTCAGCAACTCTGCTTAAGAAGTAGTCGCGAATTGATTTTAACTTTTTGTTGTTAATTATGTGGTTTTTGGTAGCAAGTTCAACTGCTTTGCCAAGCCCAACGATTCCAGGAAGGTTTTCTGTTCCAGAACGCTTACCTCTCTCCTGTCCACCACCGTATGTGATTGGTTCTAACTTGATTCCAGACTTAACATACAAAGCGCCAACGCCTTTTGGTCCGTGTATTTTGTGTGCTGAGAGTGAAAGTAGGTCGATTTCCATATCTTGAACATTCAAAACGATTTGTCCAATTGCTTGAACGGCATCTGTGTGGAAGATAATGCCATAATCGTGAGCAATCTTTGCGATTGACTTGATGTTTTGGATTGTTCCAACCTCGTTGTTAACTGTCATAATAGAAATGAGAGTTGTGTCTTTTCTTATCTCGTGGAGAATGTCTGGAATACTTACAAGTCCGTTTGCATCAACAGGAACGTAAGATATTTTGAATCCTTCCTTTTCAAGTTGTGCGCAAGCCTCAAGAACAGATGGGTGTTCGATTTGGCTTGTGATTATGTGCTTTCCTTTGTTTGCGTAAGCACGAGCAACGCCAAGGATTGCCATATTGTTAGATTCAGTTCCACCACTTGTGAAGTAAATTTCGCTTGCTTTTTCAGCGTTTATGCTGTCTTTAATTCTGTCGCGAGCCTTATCAAGCATAGCGGTTGCGTCTCTTCCAAAACTATGGAGAGAACTTGGATTTCCATACAATGCGTTAAAGCAAGGTAACATTTCGTTCAAAACTTCTGACGAAACATAGGTGCTGGCAGCATTGTCTAAGTAAATTTTTCTATCCATCATACCCTTCCTTTATAATAAAAAATAACCAACAAAATTTGTAAAAACAAACTTTTTCGGTTAAATTTTATCATTAAAACATCAAAATGTCAATACTTTTCTTTTTAAAAGTGTCAATAAATTTATAAAAGAGAATTCAAAGTTTCTTCCATTTCTTCCTTTTCCCAAAGCCCGATATGAGTGTGCATAATTTTGCCATCTTTAAGGACAAAAAGAGCAGGAATAGAAACGATTTTATATTCCTTTGCTAGTTCTGCCGAAAAATCGACATTTACCTTATAAATTTTGACTTTCTCGCCCATATCTGCTTGAACTTCTTGCAAAATTGGACTCATCATACGGCAAGGTCCACACCAATTTGCAAAAAAGTCTACAACAACAAGGCCTTTGCTTGTTTTTTCTTTGAAGTTATCTTCGTCTAAAATTTCCATATTATCTCCTTTTATTGTTATTTTAATAAATCTCCAATCACCTTTGCTGCAAGCACGCAGCCGCACATACAAGGATAGTATGAGATGCTTCCAACACCCTCGATGTTTTTAATGGCAACTGTGTTTGCGCAGACAACTGTGTGTCTTTCAACTCCGTTTTCGCGCAGTTTTTTGCGCATTACCTTAGCAAGCCCATCATTTGAAGTTTTATAGATGTCCATAATCTTAAATTCTGGAATATCAATTCGGTTTCCAGCACCCATTGCAGATATGATGTTTAAGTTGTGTCTATGAGCATATACGCACAGTGCAATTTTGCTTGTTACGATGTCGATAGCGTCAACAACATAGTCATATTTTCCGTCCAAAAGTTTGGAGATGTTTTCTTCAACAAGTTTCTCTGTTTTGATTGTTATGTTGCAGTTTGGATTTATTTCTAGCAGTTGCTCTTTTAACACCTCGGTTTTAAGTTTACCAATCGTCTTTCTTGTTGCGACAACCTGACGATTTAGGTTCGTTTCGTCAACTTTGTCAAAATCAATAAGGGTAAAGTTTCCAACACCCGCCCTAGATAGAAGCACGGCAACATATCCGCCCACTCCGCCTAGCCCAACGATTGCAACATTTGCATTTTCAAGGCGCTTAACATTTTCTGCGCCAACCAACTTTTCTGTTCTGTCTGTCCACATATCAAAGCACATACTTTTTAAGGTCAAATTTTATGTCGCCATCTTTAAAGACGTTTCTAACATAATTTCTGTCGATAACAACCTTTGTAAGTGGATGCTCGCCGGTCGCATTAAAGGAAACATCTTCAAGCAAGAACTCCATAATGGTGTGCAATCTTCTTGCGCCCAAATCTTCGCTTGTTTCGTTTTCAGTTTCAGCAAGAGTGGCAATCTCATCAAGAGCGTCCTCTTTAAATTCAAGGTCGATGTTATCAACTTTAAGCATATTAGCATATTGCAGTGTAACGGCGTTTTTAGGGTCGGTCAAAATCTTTTTGAAATCCTCTTTTGTCAAACTTTCAAGGTTGACTCTAATTGGAAATCTTCCTTGAAGTTCTGGAATCATATCTTCGATTTTCGCAACGTGGAACGCCCCAGCGGCAATAAAGAGTATGAAATCGGTTTTAACGTTTCCATACTTAGTTGGAACGGTGCTGCCTTCAACGATAGGCAAAATATCTCTTTGAACGCCCTCGCGTGATACATCGGCGCTGTTTGTCGCCTGACTTTTGCCGATAATCTTGTCAATTTCGTCAATGAAGATGATGCCTTGCTCTTCGGCAAGAGAGATAGCCTCTTCGTTTACGTTGTCCATATCAATAAGTTTTTCTGTTTCTTCTTGAAGAAGTAGATCTCTTGCGTGGCGAACGCTCATCTTCTTCTTTTTATGCTTTGGAGGTTGCAACCCTTCAAACATAGATCCAAGGTTAATTTCACTTCCGCCAAGTGCCATCATAGGCTTTGGAGTGTCAAGCACGTTAACTTCGACAATCTCATCTTCGCATTTTCCTTGATGCAGTTCTTCAACAAGCAAATCTCTGTTGACTTCAACGGTTGTAACTCTGCGGTTTTGGAAGATAGCCTCGACAAGTTTTTGTTCAACGATAGGCATAACCTTATCTTCAACTTCTTTCTTCTTTCTGTCTTTAACCATTCTTACAGAAACTTCAACTAAGTCCCTGACCATACTTTCAACATCTCTGCCCACATAGCCGACTTCGGTATACTTTGTTGCTTCAACCTTAACAAAAGGCGCGCCAACAAGTTTTGCAAGACGCCTAGCAATTTCTGTTTTACCAACACCGGTAGGTCCGCACATAATGATGTTTTTTGGAGTAATTTCCTCTCTAATCTCTTCTGGCAGATGCGCTCTTCTGTATCTGTTTCTAAGTGCAACAGCGACAGCACGTTTTGCCTTTGCTTGCCCAACGATGTATTTATCAAGTTCATTAACAATTTGTTTTGGTGTGTAATTCATAATACTCTCCTATTCCTTTCGCCTAGTTTAACTCTTCAACAATTATGTTTTCGTTTGTAAATACGCAGATTTCACTTGCAATTTTAAGAGCCTTGTAAGCAATATCCTTTGCAGCGAGGTCTGTGTTTTGCATAAGTGCTTTTCCGGCAGAAAGAGCAAAATTTCCGCCAGAGCCAATTGCACAGATATCATCTTGAGGTTCGATAACATTTCCTGTTCCGTCTAAGATAAGAATTTGATTTTTGTCGGCAACAATCATAAGGGCGTCAAGTTGACGCATAACTTTGTCGTTTCTCCACAACTGAGCAAGTTCAACTGCGCTTCTCATCAAATTTCCGGCAAACTTGTTAAGCATACCTTCAAACTTTTCGCTAAGTGAAAAGGCATCAGCAACCGAACCGGCAAAGCCGATAACCACTTGATTGTTGTATATTCTTCTTACTTTTCTTGCGTTGTTTTTAAAGATAATGCTGTTTTGCATTGTAACTTGTCCATCGCCCGCAATAGCAATCTTTCCATCTCTTTTTACGGCACAAATTGTTGTGCCTCTAAACATACTTTCCATAAAATCTCCTTGTATACCCTATACACACTGATTATACCACATACAAAACAAAAAAACCTATTGATTGAGAAAAATTTTTCAATAGGTCTTTTGTATATTATTGTGCGACATAGTCGCACGATGAACACTTAATCTTTTTGCCTTTGATTATAAGAGGCTTGTTGCACTTAGGACATTTTTCTCCGGTAGGAACGTCCCAACTCATAAAGTTGCACCCCTCTCTGTCTTCGCACGCATAGAAAGTTTTTCCGCTTTTAGTTTTAACTGGATAAACATTCTTGCCACACTCTGGACATTTTGAAATCGGCTTTTTAGGTTGGTCGTAACTCATAATATTTCTGCACTTAGGGAAGTTTGAACAGCCTAAGAATTTGCCATACTTACCCTCTCTTATAAGCATCTTATGACCACACTTGTCGCAGATAATATCTGTTTCGATAGGTTCGCTTTTCATAGTAACCGACGATGCATCTGCCTTAGTGAGCAAATTGCTAAATCCATTCCAGAAACTGTCAACAACGTCGTGCCAAGTGTCTTTATCTTCGGCAATATCGTCAAGACGATTCTCCATATACGCCGTAAACTTAACATTTATAACTCCGCTAAAGAATTTGTCAAGATATTCGGTGATTTTGATGCCAAGTTCGGTAGGAACAAGATATTTTCCCTCTTTTTCAGCATAATTTCTTGCAGTTAAGATAGTAACGGTTGCAGCATAAGTTGCCGGACGCCCGATTCCCTTTTCTTCCATTGCTTTAACAAGGGTTGCTTCGGAATATCTTGCAGGTGGCTTTGTGAACTTCTGCTCTTCCTTAATATCTTTCACTTGAAGGACTTCACCCTCTTCAAGTTTTGGAAGTTTTGCACCTTCCTTAGAATCTTCTTTGTCTTCTTTGTCGTCATCGACATATTCTTTGTAAACTGCGGTGTAGCCGGCAAACTCCAACGTTCTGCCCGAGATTTTAAAGCCATAATCAGCGCACTTTACATCAACTGACAAACTGTTATACTCTGCTTCTGACATTTGACTTGCCAAAAAGCGCTCGTAAATAAGTTTATACAGACGATAGTTGTCTTTTGACAAACTGTCTTGCACCATTTCTGGCGTTATCTTCATATTGATAGGGCGAATAGCCTCGTGCGCATCTTGTGCGTTCTTTTTTGCAGCGTAGATGTTTGGCTTTGCTGGAACATACTCTTTGCCATACTTTTCAGCGATAAAAGCCCTACAAGCGTTCTGCGCCTCGATTGAAACACGCGTGCTGTCCGTTCTTATATATGTGATAAGAGCAAGTTTACCTTCTCCCTTAACGTCAACCCCTTCATAAAGTTCCTGAGCGGAAGCGGTTGTACGTTTCAAACTCATTCCAAGTTTGTTTAAAGCGTCTTGCTGCATCGTGCTTGTTGTAAATGGTGGTGCTGCGTGCGACTTTGTCTTTGATTTCTTAACAGTTTCAATCACAAATTGATTGTTTTTAAGAACATCTAAAACTTTGTCAACTTCTTGACGATTTTGAAGTTTTAACTTCTTATTTTTATAGGTTTGCAGTGTCGATTTAAACTGCATCTTAGACTTTTCGTGAATAGCGGTTATGTTCCAATACTCTTCTGGCTTAAAGTCTTTTATTTCTTTTTCTCTGTCAACAACAAGTTTAAGTGCAACAGATTGAACTCTGCCTGCAGACAGTTTTGGAGCAACCTTTTTTGAAACGACCGGCGACAATTTGTAGCCAACGATTCTGTCAAGCACACGTCTTGCCTGCTGAGCGTTTACAAGGTTTAAATCGATTGGACGTCTTTCTTCAAGCGCCTTAACAACGGCATTTTTTGAAATTTCGTTATATTGAATACGGCACTTTGATGTTGGGTCGAGTCCTAAAACATAAGCGATGTGCCAAGCGATTGCCTCTCCCTCTCTATCAGGGTCGGTTGCAATCAAAACTTCTTCCGCTTTGCTCGCTTTTGATTTGAGTTCTTGAATAAGTTGTTTTTTATCTGCCTTTATTTCATAATAAGGTTCAAAGTGATTGTTTGCATCAAGACCAAAAGATTTTACAGGTAAATCTCTTATATGCCCCTTAGTTGCAAAAACCTCATAACCAGAACCTAAATATTTTTTCAGCGTCTCACGTTTTGCAGGCGCCTCGATGATAACAAGTTTCAAATTAAACTCCTTTAAATTTTGATGTATGTTTTGGCCGGCATTTTTTTAATTAAACCACGAATTTCTAAAGTTGTCAAACAACTGTTTAAAATATTTACCGGAATTTTTGATTTTTCTTGGAGGTGTTCAAAGTCTTGTTCTCCGTCCTTTAAAAGTTGCAAAATTATCTCTTCTTCAATAGAAACGGCAAGTGTAGAGTTTGATTTCCGCTCACTTTTTGCCGATTTTGCATCTATTCCGTAATACTTTAAAATATCTTCTGGCGAAAGCACACATTCAGCCTGCGCTGACTTTATAAGCATATTTGGAAGGCAACTTTTTGGTGAATTTATATTTCCAGGCACAGCAAAAACATCTCTTCCATACTCTAAAGCATATTCCTTTGTGTGAATCGTTCCACTTTTGTTTCCAGCCTCAGTGATAAGGATTCCTTTAGATAGACCGGTGATTATTCTGTTACGTCTTGGAAAGGTGTATTTTGTCGCCTTAGTAAATGGTGGATATTCACTTACAAGAAGTCCACACTCCGCAATTTCCTTTGCTAATGCGGTGTGCGCAGATGGATAGATTTCATTAAATCCGCACCCAAGCACCGCAATAGTCTTTCCCTTTTCTTGTAAAGTTGTTCTGTGAGAGATGGCATCTACGCCATAGGCAAGCCCACTCACAATCGTAATGTCCGCCCTAACAAGTTCCTTTACAAAGTTTTCGGTTATCAGCCTTCCATAGTTGCTTGGCTCTCTCGTTCCAACAACGGCAAGAGCGGAAGTTTCTAAAAGCGACAAATCTCCCTTCAAATACAGCACTATTGGTTGTTCTGGAAGTCCAACTAAAGAGGTTGGATACTTTTCGTCAAACTTTGTAATAACTTCTATGCCGTCATTTTTCAAGTTTTTGATAAACGAAGAAAAGGACTCGTCTTTAAGCATCTTATGATATTCCTCTGCCGACAAGATTCCTTCAACCTCGTGGCAGTTTAGCATATCTTTAACAGATGAAAAGCCTCTCTCCTCGGCTAAACTTAATATGTTTTCCGTCTTCTTGTATGAAACATCAAACATAGACAGATATAAAGCAATTTCACTTAAAATCTTCACAACTTACCCCTTAAACTGTCCAATATTTTCGGTCTAGACTTCGATAAGAAATCGCCTCGGCAATATGCTGTGGCTCGATATCTGTCTTTCCGTCAAGGTCGGCAATCGTTCTTGCAAGTTTCAATATCTTGTCGTGTGCACGCGCGCTTAATTTCAAATTTGTAAAGGCAATCTCCATAAGTTTCTCGCACTCATCACTCAGTTTGCAAAACATCTTTGTTTGAGGAACGGTCATCTTTGAATTGCAGAACGTGTTTGTGCCTTTAAATCTTTCAAGTTGTATCTTTCTTGCCGCATCAACCCTCTTCTTTATGTCCGCAGAGGATTCTTCTTTTTCAGTGCTGTGCAACTCGCTATACTTTATGTTGTCAACCTCGACGTGCATATCAATTCTGTCCATAATTGGTCCGGATAGTTTTGACATATATTTA
>CANQIX010000029.1 GCA_947624105.1 uncultured Clostridia bacterium | reverse complement strand
TCGTGTGATTGGGATAGATGCGCCTTTACTATGGACGAAAACTTAAACAGAGCAGTTAAGTCTGTTTTTGTTCAATATTACAATGAAGGACTTATATACAAGGGCACTCGCGTTGTAAATTATTGTCCTAAGTGCCGTTCTTCGATTTCGGACATCGAAAACGAACACAAAGAGCAGATGACAAACCTCTGGCATATGAGATATAAACTTGAAGATGGAAGTGGCGAAGTTGTCGTTGCAACAACAAGACCAGAAACATTGTTTGGCGATACCGCCGTTGCAGTCAATCCAAACGATAAGAGATATAAAAACTTGATTGGGAAAAACGTCATTCTTCCAATCGTAAATCGTCCAATACCAATTATCGCAGACGAATATTGCGAGATGGAGTTTGGAACTGGGGCAGTTAAAATTACCCCTGCACACGACGTAAACGACTATGAGATTGGACTTAGACACAAACTTCCAATAATCACTGTTATCGACGACTATGGCAAACTAAACGAACAGGCTGGAAAGTTCGCCGGAATGGATAGAATTGAAGCAAGACAAGCGATTGAAGACGAATTAAAACGCATTGGCGCGCTTGTTAAAGTTGAAAAATACAAGAACAAGGTTGGTTGCTGCTGCAGATGTGGGGAGATGACCGAACCAAAGATTTCTGAGCAGTGGTTCGTTAAGATGAAAGACCTTGCAAAGCCTGCTATTGATGCGGTAAAGAGTGGGGAACTTCGTTTCGTTCCAAAGAGATACGAAAAACAATACCTTAACTGGCTTACAAACATACAAGACTGGTGCATATCAAGACAGTTGTGGCTTGGACACAGAATCCCAATCTACACTTGCGAAGACTGCGGATATGTTGAAGCAAGCGTTGAAGATGTTAAAAAATGTAAAAAATGTGGCGGGAAACATATCAAACAAGACAACGACGTGCTTGACACTTGGTTCAGTTCTGCACTTTGGCCATTTTCAACCCTTGGATACCCAGAAAAGACCGAAGACCTTGCATACTACTATCCAACAGATGTGCTTGTAACTGCTTATGATATTATAACTTTCTGGGTTGTTAGAATGGTGTTTAGCGGTTTGCACTTTACCGGAACTGTTCCATTTAAAGATGTTGTTATCAACGGAATGGTAAGAGATAAACTTGGACGAAAGATGTCTAAAAACCTTGGAAACGGCATCGACCCTATGGACGTTATTGCCGAATATGGCGCTGACAGTTTAAGACTTTCGCTTGTAAACGGAATGAGTCTTGGAATGGACATTTCTTACAGCACGGATAAGGCGAAAGACAGCAAGGTGTTCATAAACAAACTTTATAATGCCGGCAAATTTGTTTTGCAAAACACTGAGGGAATGAAGGTTAGAGCGCTAAGCGAATTTAAACTTAATTCTTGCGACAAGTGGATTTTGACAAAACTTGAAAACTTAATCAAATCAACTTCAAAAAATATCGAAAAATATTCTATCGGCGTTGCATCTGCAAACCTTATTGATTTCACTGTTTCAACATTCTGCGATTGGTATGTTGAAGCGTCTAAACTTGACCTACATGGAACAGATGCTGAGGCAAAGAGCAAGGCACAAAATATCTTGCTGTTTGTGTTTACTTCGCTACTTAAACTCTTCCACCCATTCATACCATTTGTAACGGAGGAGATTTACCAAAATCTTCCATCTCACGAAGAAACAATTATGCGTGCAAGTTTTCCAGAATATGACAAAAAGTTGGTCTATAAAAACGACTTTGCAGGCATCATCGAGATAATCAAGGAGATTCGTGGAACGCGTGCACAATATCACATTCCAGACAACAAGAAGATAAAGATAAATCTTATTCCAAACGAAAAGGCAAGTCTGCTTAAAGAGAACCTTTTGATTATTCAAAAACTTGCCGGTGGAAGTGAAGTGAACGTTATATCGAACGAAACAGAAAAATCGGCACGTATTGAAACAAAACTCTGCACAATCTCACTTCCTATGGGAGATCTCGTTGACGAGGCTGAGGAACAAGAGAAACTTAAAAAGAACATCGAATCGCTGAAATTTGAAATTGAAAGAAGTGAAAAGATGCTAAATAATCCTAACTTTGTTGCAAAAGCGCCAAAACAACTTGTTGATACAGAAAGAGAAAAACTTGCTAAAAATAAGGAATTTTTAGAAAAATTATTGAAAAAAGGTTAATTTTTAGGAGAAAAATATGACAAAAGCGGTAATTAAGCGAAAGGAAGACAACATAAGATTGTTGATTGAAATACAACTTAAAAAAATCATACCACTCTATATCTTTTTTGCAGTTATATTCTGCGGTATAGGAATCTTTATGCTTGCTGCGACATTTTCAAACTTAATGCAAGATTCTGAAGATTATGTAGTGGCGATTGTGGGTGGCATTGTCTTTATTGTTATTGGGCTTGCTTACTTTCCACTTATTAAGTGGCTTTCTACCAAAAGATTTCATGCACTTCACCAGAGAAGTTTTGGATTTGTCGACTCTGTTGTCGCCGAAGTTGAATTTGATAGGCTTATGATAAACATCAAGGAAAATGGTGATAGGTCAAGCAGCACAACCACAGTGCCTTATGACTATTTTACTTCGGCATATTACTATAAAGGTGCGCTTGTTTTGTTTAACTCTGCTGGTTTGGCACAATTTATCATCGAACAGAGGAATATTACCGAGGGTAGCATCGAAGAAATTATCGACCTTTTCACCGAATATTGCGGTCCATCATTTGTAAGGGGAAAATATGAAAGAAGAACAGACGGAACTAACAGTTAAATTAAAGCGATATAAGTATGTTAAATTTGGAGTAAGTTTAGGGCTTGCAATCTTGCTTATGGTGATGCCATTTATTGCATACAGGCACGAAATGTATAAGTTTTATCAACTTACATTTTTAAGCAATTTAATTACCGGAATTTTCTTTTTGGTTGTTTCAATCTTAACGATTTGCAACAAAAAAGTTCCTTCTTTTTTATATCTAATTGTTACGCCTTTGCTTTTGCTTGTTTGTGTTGTGAGTATTGTCTACCATTTCAATTTTAGAGATGGATATTTGTTCTTGCACCTGCTTGATCCTATCTTAGTTTTTGCATACTATATCTTCCTTACAAATCAAAACACAACAAAACTTTGGCAAGTGCCATTTACCGCTGTTTTGCCATTTGCATATCTTATTTTTGCTATTATTAGAGGCAACATTATGGGCGACTATGTCTATAAATTTTTAAACTACAACACCTATGGAGTTGGCAACACAATCACATTTGTCGTTGTTGTATTGATTGTTTTCAGTTTGGTAAGTGTTGGAATTTTGTATCTTAACAGACTTATTCACAAAAAGTTTATGACATACGCATACTGATTTTATCTTGACGTAAAGGTTATTTTTGCTAAAAAAGGGCAAAAAATCGCCAAATTTTAAAAGTTTTCATTTATTTTGTTAAATTGGTTGACATTTTGCGCTGTTTAGTTTATAATCTTTTACGTTATTAGCGAGCGTGGCGGAATGGCAGACGCGCATGTTTAAGGGGCATGTTCGAAAGAGTGTGGGTTCAAGTCCCACCGCTCGCACCACCTTTTGACCTAAATCGTTTGGTTTAGGTTTATTTTTTTTAATTTTATCTAGGACAGATATTTGACAAATATCTTGTTTTTTTTATAATAAAGTGATATAATATATAAAGTATGAAGAGCAAGAATTGTTTATTAAAAGGCGTTACATATTTTTTAATGATAATTTTAACTGCTTTGGCTGGATTATCTTCTCTTGATGCTGTTAAAAACAATTTTGCTAGCGCTGATATTGTTCAGGTTGGAACTTATGAAGACCTTGAATCCGGACTTTCAAACATCTATGAAAAGTTTGGACAATATCAAAGAGAAGAAACAACGCCTAGCGATGAAACTATGTCGGTTGCGGCTTTTGACACAAGTTACACAGAGCCAAATGCATCTGGCAATTTATATACAAACAGAATTATCGTCTATTACAACGGAAAAGTGCCAACATACAACACAAAATATTATGCTGAGGGACTTGGCTGGCATATCTATCAATATGAGTCGCAGACCGAAACTGATGACGCATATAGGTATTATTCGTCGCTTGGATATCTTGACTCGGTAGAATATGACTATGTTGTAACTGCGACTGAAGACAACGGCATTGAAATTGCTGCCAGCACTTCAGCAACGGGATACGCATCTTGGGGTGCTGCATATACCGGTATAGCAGAATATAACACTTACCTCAAAGCAATGTTTTTAAACAAAAACACCAACAAATTGGAACTTGAAGATGTTGTTGTTGCAATTATCGATACTGGAATCAACACTCGCCACGCTTGGTTTGATGGTGGGGCAAGGATTCACGAAAATAGTAAAAGTTTTATCAATGGCTCAGACATTGAAGACGACAATGGACACGGCACACACGTTGCCGGTATTATTGCAAATCAAACACCATCAAATGTTAAACTGCTTGTTTTGAAAACTCTTGACGGAGAAGGGAATGGTTCTTCTACCGCAACTGTTCAAGCAATTGAATATGTTAGAAGTCTTGTTAGAGATAACATTCTTAAAAACAAAAACGAAAAGTTCTTAATAAATATGTCTTTGGGTATTGAAAGTCAAGACGGCAAAGTTGTTCACAGCGCAATCGAAGGTGCAATCGTTAAAGCAAGAGAGGACTATGGAATTTTGTCCGTTGTTGCTGCCGGAAATGGCGGAAAAGACCAGTTGGGAGATAACACAATCTATTGCAGTCCTGCTAACACTGACGAGGCAATCGTTATCGCTGCACTATACCGCTCTGGAGATACGCTGTTTCGTGATTCATATTCAAACTGGGGCTCAACCGTTGATTTTGCCGCACCTGGAACATCTATTAAGAGTGCGTATATCGGCGGAGTTAATCCAACAACTTCCACCGCTTATCTTAGCGGAACTTCTATGGCAACTCCACACGCATCGGCAGTTATTGCATTGCTTTATTCAAATCCAAAGTATAGTAAATATGGCTGCGATCAAATTGAAGAACTCTTAGCCGACAACGCAAAACCTATTGAAAAAAAGGTAACAACTTCGACTTCTGAAAAGGACCAATACACCGGCTATGGCTGTATAAATATAGCGAACATCGATAGTGAAATTGAAGGATCAATCATATTTAATGTTAGCGACTCCACAGGTTCTTCTACAAAAGACGTTACTTTGACTTACAGCAAGGCTGCTTCTCTTCAAAATGGTCAAGTTGCTAAGATTATGTATACACTAAATTACGATGTCCCAAATTCTAAAGAGGGTGGTTCTACTAGAGAATATAAAACTTCTGAAGGACCTATTCATATTTTAAGCACAACAAGAATAACAGCCGTTGCTTATGTGTTTACGGAGGATACTCTTGTTGCAAAGAGCGAAGTTGGCATACAAGATGTGATTATAGACAACATCGACCTCGATATTAACTACGACCTTGAATTTGATATGCTGCATAACTACTATTACATTGCAAGATATCACGGAAAACTTGAAACATTGTCTATCCCAAGTGTGATATCTACGCAGAAAATTATGGCGATTGGCAACTACGCTTTTCAGGGAACAAAAGTTAAAAATGTTACTCTTCCTGACACAGTTGTCGACCTTGGAAGTTATGCGTTCTACAACGTAGATTCACTGCAATCGATAAGCGGCAATGGCGTTGGAACTATTGGGGCTTACTGCTTCTCCGGTAACACCGCTCTTGCTGAGGCGAACTTCCCTTATGTAGAGGATATTAGAACGCACGCGTTCAACAACTGCGAAAACTTAACTGAGTTTAACGCCAACTACGCACGTAGCATTGACATAAATGCTTTTAGAAATGTTCAACTTGATAGATTTGTTGTCGGCGGAATTATCGACTACTTCAGTGGCATACAAGAGGGCTTTTCGGTTGACGAACTATACGCATATACCGGACTAAATGAAGAATTAGACATCTTCTATAACAGCATCGCAAACACCATAACAAGCACAAACACTGAGGTTGTTGAAAACATCGCATCTACCTATGTTCTTAGAGTTAACGAAACGGCAAGTTTTGACTTCCTCGTTAAAAACTACTGCACTGTGATGTGTTCAATGACATTGAAGGATACAACAGATCCACAAGCAGATATGAAAAAGTGCGTAAACTTTATTGGTTTTGATGATGATTCTGTCGATAACGGCTACACTAAGTTCTTTATCGACTTAAACACAACATACACCGACGAGCAAGGCATGAAACAGTCGCTTAAAGAAGGCGAGTATCAATACTTTTTAATAGTTACCAACTTATTTGGCTACTTTAATCTAAACAAAAGTGAATCGGTTGCTAGTTTCTTTGCCAATGTGGGCGGTATGGAAAATAAACTAGATTTGTATGTAGATTACTTGCTTGACAAATATGTAAGTGGAGATTTAGATTCAAATTATTGCAAACTTATCCTTTCAAATGTGCTTGTTTTAGATGAAGATACTCCAGCACACAACATAGATATTGCTGTTTTAGACGAAACGGAAAAGGAATATAAGGTCTATGTTGATGGCGCTTTGGCTGATGCATCGTTTAAGTTCTATGACGGCATAGAGTATGACATCACAGTTACCACCGATGCCGGATATTACTTTAAGGAACTTGTTGTTGGTGGCTACACTATTGAAACTTCTGCAAAAGAATCCTCTTGCAGTTTTAAACTTAAAATTGTTGGCGGCCAGGTGTTTATTGACGGAACTTTAAAAGGACAAACATTAATAGATGAGGTTAGTGTAAAAGCGGGCACAGGCAAGATGGAAAAACTTGATATAACGCTTACTCACGACGACGGCTTAAATGTAAGTTACTCGACAGATAGCGGAAAGACAAAAGAAAACTTCTTTAATTCTAGCACCGTTGAATTTACACAAGGGCAGAATGTTAAGTTCTACATCACTGCAGACAAGAGTTACTCAGTAAACGAAGTGTTTGTAAACGGCGAGAAGGTTGAATTAGACAGCGACAATTCCTTTGAAATTTCAAATGTCGCAATTCCATACACAATCAACATAACTGCAAGCGTTATTAAGTGGGTTGTTACGATTAAGTATGGTAATGGCGGAATTATCAGTTCGCAAGGATATGATTCGCACGACGAGGAACGCCACGAATACAAGATAAACGTTATCTCTGGAAATCTGCTTGATTTGCACTTTATCGGCGAGAGAAATCTTGTTGTTGATTCAATCACAGTAAACGATATGATTGTTAACCTTGATGAAGACAACTCGTTAACTCTTTCGGTTGAATCGGATATCGAAGTGGTTGTCAGTTTCAAAGAGGCAAAGAGAGTGATATTTGGCAGCGACGAAAAGACGGTTATCTCTTTCTTCATTGTTTCGCTTGTTATCTTGACAATTTGGATTTCTGGGAAAGTTGGGCTATACCTATATCGCAAAAATAAAAAGAAAAAAAGTATGCATAAGGCTTAATTTGTTGACTTTATGTAATAATTGATATAAACTATTAGTATACTATTTAGATTAGTATTTAATAAGGAGGAAATATGTTACTTGCACTTAGTGGTGGAGCAATTGCTGGAATCGTTATTGGTGCTGTTATAGGCGTTTTGGTGCTTGGAGTCATCATATTTTTCTGGGGAGGATACAACTCTCTTGTTAAGCACAAAAACAATGTTGACGAAGCATATTCAACTATGGACGTCTATATGAAGAAGAGATACGATTTGATTCCAAATTTGGTAGAAACCGTAAAAGGCTATGCAAAACACGAAACTGAAACGCTTGAAAATGTTATGCAGGCAAGATACTCTTGTATGACCGCAAGCAGCGCCGAAGAAAAGGCAGAGAAAGAAAATATGCTTTCTGGCACATTAAAAACTTTGTTTAGCGTGGCTGAAAACTATCCAAATCTTAAGGCAAACGAAAACTTCGTAGAGTTGCAATCTTCTTTGCAGAACCTTGAAACCGAAATTGCTAGTTCAAGAAAGTATTACAATGGTTGCGCAAAGACATACAACATCAAAGTTGAGTCTTTCCCAACAAACTTGCTTGCAAAGATGTTCAAGTTTGAAAAAAGAACACTTTTTGAAGTTGCTGCTGAAGAAGAAAGAGTTGCTCCAAAAGTTCAATTTTAAGAAATAAAACAAGAGGGTTATTCCTCTTGTTTTTTTTGTCTAAAACGCTTTTACGCGCTTTTCGTTTTCGTCGACAATATCATATTTTCTGCCATTATACTTTTTAATTGGCTTGGCAGAGGTTGAAATTTCTTCGTTTTCTTCATTTACACTTTCTTCGTTGCATTCATCTTGCTCTGGCGATTCCTCTATCTGCGAGGAGTCGTTTTCTTTATCGTTACATTCTCTGTCAATGCAACTATTTTCTTCCTTATAGCCGGCAAAATTGTTGGTATCTGCCGGAGCATAAGGCATATTGTTGTATGGGTAGCAGATTCTGTTGAAGTCATTTGATGTTTGCCCAAAATTGCCGTATCCGCCAAATCCGCCATAGCCGTTATATCCATTAAATCTGTTGTATCCGTAGGCGCGATATGGAGAGTTGTAATATCCACTATTAAATTGATTTTCACGTGCTATGTTGTAAAATGAATCGATATTGCGTCTTTCTGGCCCGTAAGTGTCAATATTTCGGCTTAATTTGTGTTTTTCGCTTTTATTTGTGTTACTTTCCGGAGTTGTGTCATTTGTGATGATTTTAGGGCTATTTTTTGCATTTTGCAGGTATTGTGAATCCTTTTTGATTAAGTATGTGTCGATGTTTTTCGCCTCATACCATTTTTTTGATGGGGCGGAGTTGGAGTCTTTTATATTATCTTCCTCAACAAAGGTGTAGTCTTCTGGAATTTTTAAAAGGTCTTCGATTTGATATAAGGTGTTTAGAATATTCTCATAATAGGAACAGCGCGTGTTTGAACTGCAGATAAGTTTGTTCAGTTTTGTGCTAAATTTATTCAGTTCTCTGTCCGCCTTATTCTTCGTCATTGCGTAATTTCGCAGAGTGGAGTCAAGTTCGTTGCTTGCCTTTGAAATGTTGCTACTATATTTATACAGCGTGCCAGACAGCGCCTTTAAAGCGGCAGACTGGTCGTTTTGTAGGGAGATGTCGTTTGTTTCTATATAATTTTTGATAAGTTTTGATGCATCAAGAATTTCCTCTTTATATTCCTCTTCAAGCATATAGATTTCTTTTGTTCGCTCAATATCCTCGATGACGGAATCTTGTTTTTCGTCCAATTTATTTAGGGTGCTTGTCGATAAATCAAAGTAGTTGTCTTCCACACTTGTTATGCTTGAAAGGGATTTTTCGGTCATATCAAGTTGCTTGTTTAGGGTGGAAAGCGTTGAACTGTTCGACGTTGCAGAGCAAGCAGTCAGGCATAAACAAGCGCAAATTAAGAAGATAAAGAATGTGTGTTTCATATTCACCTCAAATATATTTTGCGGTCTTTTAAAAGATTTATTCTTATATGTTTAGATTTAGTTTTCTTGGGAAAAATTTGACTATGGAAAATACAGAAAAAATCAAAGCATATAACAAATATATCAGCGCAAAAGTGCCAAAAACAAGGCCTTGGCCAACGCTTTTTAACTCTTTTTGGGTAGGAGGGCTTATTTGTCTTATTGGGCAGGGCATAAATGATCTGCTCATCTATTGCTTCCCAAATCTTTCAGAGGGCAGCGCGTGGGCATATACGCTTATTATTTTGATATTCATCGCCTCTTTCCTCACTGGAATTGGCGTGTATGACAAAATAGGCAAGTTCGCCGGCGGAGGTTCGATTGTGCCGATAACCGGATTTTCAAATTCGGTGGCGAGTCCGTCAATCGAGTTTAAAAGCGAAGGTATCATCTACGGAATCTGCGTCAAAATGTTTTCTGTGGCAGGGCCTGTGATTGTGTTTGGTATCGTTTCAAGCGCGTTTGTTGGGCTTATATACTATATTGTTGGGTTGTTTATCTAGGAGAGTTGTATGGCGAAGAAGTATGAAACAGTAAAGTTCCGCAAAGAACCTAAAATAATCGGCTCATATTCTATCGTTGGCCCAAAAGAGGGAAACGGCAATTTTAAGGACTATTTTGACTACGTTATGAACAACGACCTTTTTGGCGAGAAGACATTTGAAAAGGCGGAACGAAAGATGATTGAAAACGCAATCACAGGGGCGATTGAAAAGGCTAAACTTTCGGTAAATGACATAAACATCTTGGTGGCTGGCGACCTTTTGAATCAAATAATAAGTTCGTCTTACGCGGCAAGAGAGTTCGATTTCCCATATTTGGGCGTGTATGGGGCTTGTTCAACGATGGCGGAGAGCATTGCGGTGGCTTCTAGGGTTGTTGATGGCGGATAT
>CANQIX010000028.1 GCA_947624105.1 uncultured Clostridia bacterium | reverse complement strand
TATTTGAGAGGGCTTGCTCCTAGTACGAGAGGACCGGAGTGAACATACCGATGGTGCACCAGCTGTCGCGCCCGCGGCATTGCTGGGTAGCTATGTATGGTTGAGATAAACGCTGAAAGCATCTAAGCGTGAAACTTGCCTCAAGATGAGATATCCCATAACTTAAGTTAGTAAGACCCCTTGTAGACCACAAGGTTGATAGGTCACGTGTGTAAGTGCAGTAATGTATTTAGCTGAGTGATACTAATAGGTCGAGGGCTTAATCACGGATTTAACCTATTTTTGCTTCCTTCTAAATATGTAGTTGTCAGGGAACTTTATCTCTGATGAATATTGCTAGAATTTCATATCCTCCTTTTCTTTTAATTAGCAATATTCACTATTCCGTTAATATCATAAGAAATTATGTTATTATACCAATCCAGTGGCGATAGAGAGAAGGTCACACCTGTTCTCATTCCGAACACAGAAGTTAAGCTTCTCATCGTCGAAAATACTTGGCTGGCAACGGTCCGGGAAGATAGAACACTGCTGGATACTCATTAAACTAGGCGCACGAGCCTAGTTTTTTGTTATTATTTTTAGTATAGAAACGGTTAAAGCAGTGTTGTGTGCTGTGCACACTTGCACTTTGTGCAACTATCTTCCGCGCTTGAAGTTGAAAAATAGTTGACTTAATTATGCAATTTAAGTAAAATCAAAGTGTAATGTTGTGTTACCAACATCTTAAAATGCGAGGTTGATATGAATATAGGTGTTGACATTGACGGCGTAATATATCAAACTGAGAGGCTGTTTAGGCAATACGCCGAAAAGTATAACGAAGAGATTGGCGGAAAAATGATAAATCCACATATTGCCGATTCGAGGCTCAAGTATAACTGGAGCAAAGAGCAGGGGCAATATTTTGTCGACAATTACCTTATACTTGTTGAAACGATCGCTGATTTATATCCAGACGTTAGAGAAGTTTTGGGCGAACTTAAAAAATTACATAAAATAACAATCATAACAGCACGTGGCGAGCAAAAGCCAGAGTTGGAACTTACAAAAAAGAGATTGGCAGAAGATAAAGTTCCATTCGACAACATTTTATACTGCCAAAAGTCCAAAGCGAAGGCATGCAAAGAAAATAATATCGACATTATGATAGAAGACAACTATTTGAACGTGCTTGAACTAAAGGAAAACGGAATTAGGTGTCTGTATTTTAAAGAAGATTTTAGTATTGACATAGACGACGTGGAAGAAGTTACGAGTTGGAAAGAAGTAAAAAAATTTTTTAAAATTTGAATAACTTATTGACAAACAAAAAATGGTATGTTAATATTTAGTCGCATTTAGTTTTACAAAAGGAGAGTTAAGAAGATGATTTTATTTGACGCAAAATTTGTAAATGCAAAAAAATTTAATATTATCATGCTTACTCTCAACCAAGTTAAGTAAGAAAATTGTATAACTTTGTTGTGGCCTGCATGGTAAAATTTATGGAGGTTACACGTGAAAAATAAAGAAAAAAATAACAAAAAAGGTATTTTTACATATATTGGCAGATATAAATTGGCGATATTTGGCTATGTTATTGGCGAAATGTGTTGGTCAGTTACCTCTATTCTTGCCACAATTCTTTTGGCGGATTCGATTCAGTTCATAACGCAAGATAGTCCAGATTATAAAAAAGCGATTCTCTACTTGCTGTTTACCGCCGGATTATATCTTATTCGAAGATTGTCGTATATGGCATCGCGAATCATATATGCAAAATACTCAAACAAAATAATAAACGACATCAATCTCGATCTTGCGAAACAAGCGTTTAAGTTGAATTCAAGAACTTACGCCGACCACGGCACAGGCACATTTGTTCAACGCATACTTGACGACCCATCGAGAATACTTGCAAACATAGACGCAATTTTTGAAGATGTCAGTGAAGTTTTGAACACATTTATCATAATTGTTTACATAACTTGCCTTCACCCACTTATTGGAGTGTGTGCGATTGCGGTTGTGCTTATCGGTTGCATTATCGAATTTTACCGCAACAGATTTCACAAGAATTATCGTAAGATTTTGCATAAAAAATACGACAAAATCAGTTCACTTACCACCGAAATTGTGCGCAGTGAAAAGGATATAAAGTCGTTAGGTTTGGAACAAAAACTTGATGAAGTTTCAAAAGAGTGCTATGTTGATTACGGAAAAGCGAGCGCAAAACACGACACAATAAACACCATTTTCTATTCAACAAGAAACACAGTGATTGAAATTGCAGGCATTTTAATTTTGATTCTTGGAATTTACTTACACGAACTTGGACTTATCACGATATCAACCTATATGATTCTCTTCCAAAACAACTCCAACTTCTATTCTTTCATTTGGTGTCTTGGAAATATGATCAGTTCGATAGTAGAGATCAAAGTTTCGGCAGACAGAATATTCTCACTTTACGACGAAGAAGAGTTTGTTACCGAAAAGTTTGGAGATAAAAAACTTGAAACAGTTGTCGGCGATATCGAATTTAAAGATGTAAGTTACACCTTCGTCGAATATGAAAACAATGAGGGAGATTCGAAGAGCAAAAAGAAAGAACCTCGAAAAATTGCCTCTGAAAACAAGATATTTGATAAACTTTCGTTCAAGATCGACCATAACACCACAGTTGCCTTTGTTGGAAAGAGCGGAAGTGGAAAGTCAACGATATTAAACCTTATGTCAAAGATGTATGAAGTAACAGAGGGCGAGGTGTTGATTGACGGAACAAATATCAATGATTTAGACAAACAAACTCTGCGTTCAACAATTTCGCTTGTGAACCAATTTCCATACATTTTTGATATGACCATCAAAGAAAATTTAAGTTTGGCAAAGGCTGATGCGACCGACGAAGAAATCGAAGAGGCGATAAAAGAGGCCGATTTAAGTGAATTTATCTCTACATTAAAAAATGGCGTTGACACAAAGGTTGGCGAAAGCGGAATTAAACTTTCTGGCGGACAGAAACAAAGGCTTGCCATTGCGCGCGCCCTCTTAAGAGATTCGCCAATAATAATCTTTGACGAAAGCACCAGTTCGCTTGACAACTTCTCTCAAGAGGAGATAAAAAAGACGATTGATGGACTTAAAGGAAAGAGCACAATCATAATTGTTGCGCACCGCCTTTCAACCATTAAAAATGTAGACAAGATTTTCTTCCTCGATGAAGGAAAAATTGTTGACGAGGGAACATTCGATCAACTGTTTAAAACAAACGAAAAGTTTAAGAGAATGTTTTTGGCAGAAAATATTTAAAAGAAAAAAGATAGCAAAAATGCTATCTTTTTTTAACAAAAATATATTTTTTTATATGTAAATTAGTGTGTTTTAATTATTTTTTAATTAAATATAATATTTTTAATAAAATAATATTTCATATTTAATCTTCTAAAACATTCAATAATTCTTCCTTAATTTTTTCGTTAGTGCAGGCGAGTGCGATATTTGCCTTTTTGCTAGTTTTGTGTATTGTGCAGCAGCCGGCTTGCTTACAGATAAAAAGCCCTGGATAGGAATCCCAAATATAATGATAGAATATGATGTAGGCATTTATTCTTCCGCTTGCCACCATACAAAATTCGTATCCGGCAGAGCCAAAAGCCTTGATTTTTAGTGCTTTTTTGCCAATATTTTCAATTATTTTCATCTGTTTAGCAAAAATATAGTCTGATTTTGGTTCTAAATCGCACACATTGATTATTGAAGATGTAATGTCAACTTGATTTTTGGCATCTAATCGTGTTCCGTTTAAATATGCACCACTTTCGTCTGCGGTATACATTTCATTTAGCGTAGGGCAATAAATTGCTGCGCATTTTGTTTCTCCGTCTACCACAAAAGCAATTTGTATGCACCACATAGGCAGGTGCTTAGAAAAGTTGACTGTTCCATCGATAGGATCTAAAACCCAGCATCTGCCTTCACATTTGTGATTTGAATTAAATTCCTCGCTAACGATGTTGTCGTTTGGATAATATTTTTTGATTTTTGAAACGATATATTTTTCTGTATCTTCATCACAGTTTGTTACATAATCGTTTAAAAAACTTGCAGAAACTTTCTCTTTTACCGAAAAATCTCTGCCTTTTATGCACTTTTTGTAGGCATCTTTTAGTGTTTTTGTTGCAAATTCAAGTTCGTTCATATTTTTCCTTTAATAAATTTACTTTAAATATTTTTCAAATTCGTCTTTAAGCGCCTTTGTTGCAGTTGCTACGCACACGTGTCCATCGCCAAATTCTCTGTCAATAATTTCACAGCCGGCTTGTTTGCAAATGAATATGCCTGGAATGTGATCCCAAATGTTGTAAGTGTAAAAGGTTATGTAGGCATTGATGCGGTTGGCAGCCACCATACAAAATTCAAATCCGGAAGAGCCGAAAATTTTAACTTTAAGCACCTTACGTCCAAGATCTTTCAAGATGTTTATTTGTGTGTTAAATATCTTTTCATTTTTTGGCACAAGGCCGGTGCTGTTTATTATCGAATTTTCCAGAGCAAGATCTTTGTTTACGGTGATTTTTCCGCCGTTAAGATATGCGCCGTTTTCGTCTGCGCTAAACACCTCGTCAAGCGTAGGGCAGTAAATTGCTGCGCACTTTGTTTCTCCATCAACTACAAACGCAAGTTGTATATTCCAAAGTGGGAGTTTTCGACTGAAATTTACCGTTCCGTCGATAGGATCTAAGACCCAACATCTACCCTCGCACTTGTTGTAGGTGTTAAACTCCTCACTAACGATGTTGTCATTTGGATAGCATTTTTTAATTTGTTCCGTGATAAATTGTTCGGTTGCCATATCTCTGTCTGTTACAAAATCGTTCAAAAATTTTTCTGTTGATTTCACACCGACATTTATTGGCTTTCCTTTTATGCACTTTTTGTATGCCTTTTTTACTGTTTTTATTGCAAAATCTAACTCTTCCATATTACCTCTCTTTAGTTTTCTTTAAAATATTCTTTTATCGTCTCTGCGAGTGAACGATGGATACCCTTTACATTAACAAGTTCGTCTACGCTTGCCTTTTTCACTTCTTCTGTAGTGCCGAAAGCCTTTAGAAGTGCGGCGATTTTTGTTTTCCCAAGCCCCTTTATATTTTCAAGTTCTGTTTCAGTCTGTGTCTTTTGTCGGCGCTGTCTGTGGAAAGTGATTGCAAATCGGTGAGTTTCATCTCTCAGACGCTGAATAAGTTTAAGTTCGGCACTGCCATATTTTAGAATCACCGGCACAGAACTGTTTGGAGTGAAGACCTCTTCGATTCTCTTTGCAAGCGACACCATTGTGATTTCGTCTTCTAGGCCATATTCTTTTAGTATGGCATAGGTGGAGGAGAGTTGTCCTTTTCCGCCGTCTATGATTATTAAGTCAGGCTTTTCGTCAAAACTTGCGCCATCTTTGTTTACAAGTCGTTTAAATCTTCTCCCCAAAACTTCGGCAAGGCAAGCAAAGTCGTTTGAACCTTTCACCGTTTTAATCTTGAACTTTCGATAGTCCTTTTTTGATGGCTTTCCGTCTTTAAACACCGCCATAGATGCAACCATATTCGTTCCGCTTATGTGGGAGATATCATAGCACTCCATTCGTCTTGGTAAAACTTTAAGATTCAACCTCTCTTGCAAGGCTTTTAATGCACCGATTGTGTTGCTATATTCGATCTTATCCCTCTCGATGTGTTTTTCGAGGTGCTCGGTTGCGTTTTCCTTCGCCATCTTAAGCAGGGTCAGGTTTATCCCGTGAGGCTGAGAGATTGTTTTGATGTTTTTGCCAAGATAACTGCTTAGGAGTTGTTCATCAACTGGGTGGCTGACGATAATCTCTGTTGGAGGAATCATATTCAAATAGTATTGTGCCATAAAGTTAAGCACGGCATTTTCTGTGTCGATGTCGAAATCGTTGAAGTGTTGTATTCCAAGCATCTTGCCACCACGTATTATCATCAAAGTCAACACACCATTTACACCATCGCTAACATAGGCGATAATATCCTTGTCGACATCTTTTGGCAAGTTGGCAACAACGCGCTGTTTAAGTTTTTTGACCATTTTAAGCGATTCTCTAAGTTCAATCGCCCTTTCAAACTTCTCTTCTTTCGATGCTTCAAGCATCTTCGCTTCTAATATGCCTTCAATTTCATCGTCATTTCCGTTTAAAAAGGAAATAACTTTTTTAAGTTCCTCAGCATATTCTTCTGGCGTAACTCTGTTTGTGCAAGGGGCAAGACAAAGCCCAAGAGAGTAATTTAGACACTCCCTTTTTTGTGGTTTTTCAGGGCTAAGTTTTTTTGCGCAAGTGCGTATTTTAAAGGCGGAGGCTATGGTGCTTACTATTGCCTTCGGATCGATTCCGGCAATATATGGACCAAAATATTTTGCCCCGTCTTTCTTGATCTTCCTAACAATTTCCACTCTAGGAAATGGCTCTTTCATATTTATCTTAATATATGGAAAGGTCTTTCCATCTTTTAATAGTATGTTATAGAAAGGTTGATATTTTTTTATCAAATTGTTTTCAAGCGCCAGGGCATCAAGTTCGCTGACGGTGATAAAGTAGTCAAAGTCGTCGATGTTGTCAACCATCGCTTGCACTTTTACCGGCTTGTCGCTGTGCTGAAAGTATTGTGATACGCGGTTTTTAAGGATCTTCGCCTTGCCAACATATATAACTTCTCCGTTCTTAGAGCGCATAATATAAACACCACTTTTTCGTGGCAGCCCTTTAAGTTTAGCGCGTATTCTTTCGTTCATATCTTAATTATACACTTACAATAAAATTTTTACAAGAAATTTTAAATTGTGCTTAAATTTGCTCCAATTAGACTTTTGGCAGCGCCAATGAAGGCTAGAATTGAAAAATTTTTTACAAACTATGCAAAAATTTTGAGAATATTGTTGAAGTTTGTAATTTTATTTGGTATAATGAAGACAATAAGAGTGAACAAAGGAGGATAAGACTTTGAGTTCAATAGTATTAGGAATATTTTCTGCAATAACTGATTGGATTGGCAGTTGGTTTCAAGGAATATTGGATTGGTTTGTGCATATCTTTGAAGATATCTTCAATTTTATTCCAAAAATCATCTATTTACTTAATACCGCGATGCTAAGCATTATGGACGTGTTGCAGATGTTGTTCCGTAAATTGGCTGGATTAGATGTGTATTACGCAAACGGAGTTGCGATGAAGGGAGACCTTCTAACAAACTTTATTTCCGGGATACTTGGAATTAAAATTCCAGATGCAGCAAATGATCCAACTCAATATTCGTTACTTAGCACGATATTCTGGTCGTTTGTCATTTTTGGACTTATTTTACTTGTGGCAACAACTATAATCGCAATTGTAAAAAGCCACTATGCACTAGATGGTAGAGATGTAGGGAATCCAAAACCTATCCTTATCTCTGCAGGTAAGGCTTTATTAAATATGATAGTTGTTCCATTTGTTGTGGTTTTAGGGTTGTTCTTAAGTCAAGCAGTTCTTCAGGCTTTAGATTCAATAACTATGACAAATGAATCTACAATAGAACAGAAGTTTGGGTCGCAAGTGTCATTGTTATATTCTGCTCAAACTGAAAATGGAAGAAAAACATATACTTTTTATGACATATTTGGATATGGTGGAGGAGGGTTAAGGCTCTCTAGCTTATTCCAAGATAAAGTAATGGCAGATACCGCCGCTGCTTCTCAACCATTTTCAGGCTCAATGTTTAAAGTTGCCGCATATAATGCAAACCGCGTTAGATCTGGTTATTATGGCACAGATACTGCTTTTACTGGTAATGGTGGTGGAGGATTATCCCTTTTTTCTGGGGCCGGAAATGACTCTGAAATAATGGCGGATTTGATTGATACTGCGTTTGCAAATTTCCTACATTTGAAAACGGGGTATGATGTTATATATAAGGATGCCAATAAGTGGTTAAGAGGCGAAATGATATTAACCACATTTAAGTTGGATCAATTACATTCGTTCTCAAGATATGATGTTGGCGCTGTATGGTATTACTATAATCTATGGAATTATAATTTTATTGTTGGATTTGGTGCTGTTATAATATTCTTAACTATATTCTTTAATATAACATTTGCGATGATGAAGCGTTTCTTCATGTGCCTTGTGTTGATACTTATCATGCCAGCAATTGTAGGTGTGTCGCCACTAGATGGTGGTAATGGATTCAAAAACTGGGTAAAGAATTTTGTTAGCAACGCTATAATGGCTTATGGTGCAGTTGTTGGAATGAACTTAGTTTTGGTAATCTTGCCATTTATAAACAATATAGCATTCTTTGACATTCCTATAGCAGATTTACTATGCCAGACGCTATTCATGATTGTTGGAATGCTTGTAATTAAAGATGTAATAGCGATGATCTCCAGTCTAATTGGAGGTGCTGATGCATATAAACAAGGTGATGATATATCAAAAGACGTGAAAAAAACTGCAGGGAAAATTGCAAGCACGGCAATGAAATTTGCTGTGCCTGCGGCCAGATTAGGAACAGGAGCAGTAAAATTTGCGGCAAAAGGTGCGGTGAAAGGTGCGAAATTTATTGGGACAAAAGCTGGACAAGGACTTGAATTTCTTGGTGGCAAGGCGGCACAAGGCTTTAAATTTCTAGGGAGAGAAGCAGCAGGACTGATTGGAGGGGGACATGACGACGTAACGAATGCAGCTAGAAATAAAAAAGAAAATGCTAAAGAAGCATTAAAAGGCGCTAAAGAAGCCAGAGAGAAAGATCTAAAAGCACTTAAGCAAGCAGCAAAAGATGGCAAGATTGATCCGACCCAATTAAGTAATCTGACAGCTGGTGCTAGTGGATTATTTAACGGAGATGGATCCTTTGCCGAAGGCATAGATAGTAAAAATTTACTTAAAAAATATAAAGAAATGACAAGTGAAGGTATTGATGATTTAAAGACCCAAAGTAAGATTGCCAAGAAAGACTACCATGACATAAAAATTGCAAACGGGCAAAGAAGGATAAGTAATGCTGGCCATAAGATTCATGATGCAGCAAGTAACTTCGCGCAAGGCTTTAACTCTAAGATTATAGATCCAGCTGTGGCTGGGGTTAAATTCCTTGCAGACAAAGTTAATAATACGAAAGTAGTGAAAGGCATTAAGAAAGGCGCTTCGGTGGTTGGAAAAGGTATAGGAAGTGCAGCGAAAGCAGTTGGAAAAGGTATAGGAAGTGCAGCGAAAGCAGTTGGAAGGGGAATAAAATCGTTTGGTACTCAAGTAACTAAAATATTGAACTCTCCAGAGTTTGTGGATTTCTTCAATAAATTTAAAGGTAGTGTAAAAGAGATGACTGCGGGAATGATAAACACATTCAGAAATGAAGATATTGAAAAGGGTTACAAGAGCAGTGGTGGACCAGACTTGTCAGACTTACTTAAGCAAAAAGGGAACAAAGAGACAGACAATCAAGGCGATAAAAAATAACCCCATAGTCTTCAATAAATAAAAACAGCGAGAATTATTCTCGCTGTTTTTTTCTGTTGGTTGGGGCGTGGCGGTTGTTGTTATGAGTTTATTAGAACCGATACTGTTGTGAGTTCATTAGGAAACGGTGTTGTTATGGGGCATTAGGAAACTGTGCTGCGATAAGTTTATTGGAAAACTGTGCCGTGATATGTTGATGGAGTGTTGTTATATTGGTGTTGTGCCATAATAGCGTTGTGTTATGATGTTGTTGTTATAAGTTGATTAAGAAATGGCGAAGTGATAGAGGTGTTGTGAGTTGATTTGGGGTATGGGTGTTGGCGTGGTTAGAGCGTGGTAATTATGTTGTGATAAAGGGGATTGTGATTGGGATGGGAAGAAGGGCGGAGGGGAATTTGGTTAATTTTTGCTGTGTGCTTTACTTTTTATTTTGTTTAGATATATAATTTATATGATTTAAAATTTAAAGCGAAACGCACATATAATTTAGAGTCTAGGGAGGGGCTATGAGCATAATCGAAGTTAAAAATTTGACAAAAGATTATGGTAGCAAACGCGGAGTTTTTGATGTTAGTTTTTCGATAAATGCCGGCGAAGTTTTTGGCTTTCTTGGGCCAAACGGCTCGGGTAAATCGACAACAATTCGCCACATTATGGGCTTTTCAAAGCCAGATAGCGGAGAAACTTTTTTGTTTGGCAAGCCCACCTTTGAAAAATATTCCGAAATCTTAAGTCGCGTTGGATATATCCCGGGCGAAATTGCGTTGCCTGCCGGTTTGACCGGTTGGGAGTTTATCAAAATGATGCAAGATATGCAGGGCATTCACAACGAAGAGCGCCTTGCCAGAATGCTTGACATCTTCAAACTCGACAACACCACTCTTAAAAACGAAACGAAGAGAATGAGTTTGGGCGAAAAGAGAAAAC
>CANQIX010000027.1 GCA_947624105.1 uncultured Clostridia bacterium | reverse complement strand
AGAGTTGTGCTACAACTGACACAACAAAAGCAAATATATAAGGAGTCATATTAAGAATTATTTTTATTCTCAAATGGTATTACCATACCTATACAATCACTTAAAAAGAAAAGTTCACACCCATTTTTGAGTTTAGGGTGCGAACAGTTTCCTTTTGGCGGAGAGATAGGGATTCGAACCCCAGGATGCTTTCACATCAACGGTTTTCAAGACCGCCGCTTTCGACCGCTCAGCCATCTCTCCATTATTTTGTTTTAGCACTATCGCTAACTTTCATTATTATACATATTTTTATGGCAAAATTCAAGCGTTTTTAAGAAATTTTCAAACTTAATTTACAAATCGCCGAAATTGTCGATTTATTTTTTAGGCAAAAAGTATTTTATGTGCAATAAAAAAGGCGGTTTTATTTATCCGTCTTTTTTGTGAAAAAATAGCAAAAATATGTAAAAATTCGATAGAAATGGCTATTTTTTGCAATTTTTAGATGTTTTTTGCAAGTTCGCTGTTGTAATACTCTTGTTCGCCGGTAACATCTTTTATGATTTTTATGAACCTTGGGAAGTCGATTTTTTGATTTTCCTCTCTTAGTTCAATCTCCATAATTGCCTTGTCTTTCCAGAATGGGTAGATGTCTATTTCAAAGTATTGATTTTTGTAGAGCAGGCAATATCTCGTTTTGCGGATTTGACGTTTTGTGGTGTCGCACTGCAAAAGGGATTTTAGATATTCGTCTTTGGTGAGGCGCGTTTCAATTTCGATGCGCTTAGAATCGGTAACTTTTTTCTTCACGGTTTTTGTGTAGGTAAAATCGCCGTTTATTCCTCTTTGGCGCACGCGGATTTCGGTGTTGGAGTCGCCGGTGAGGTAGGTTTGAACGATCTCCACCTTAGAACAGTGTGGATTTTTCTCCAACTTTTCGATGTCGGGATATTTTATGAGGTATTTTCTTTCAATCTCTTGTGCCTCTGGCTCGCCTAAGAAGTGAACAATCTCAGCGATAAGGCGACGCATCTTTGTTTCAAAGTCGGTGGAGTTGTCGATAACGCGAAGATGTGGGTGGCCAATCCACGCTTTAAGAGTTTTTTCGTCTTGCTCGATTGCCTCTTCCGCCGTTTCGGTGCGGGCTGGGTTGTCGTTGTTGTAAAAATCGCTTGCTCCTTTTGCGGCGGTAACTAAGTGGAATACAGCATCGTATCTGTCGCGCAGGGCGATTTCGTTTGTGTCAAGTTCTTGCAGAGTTGTTTCAAACTCGCTGTCAGTCATATACGCCTTGCCGTCAAGCGCACCACGGTCGCAAACGATGACAATTTTGTCGTAGTTGTCAAGATGTTTTGCAGCCTCTTCAAAAATCCTCTCCTTTGCAAGTTGATATTTTAGCACGTATTTTTGAAAGGTTACGTTTGAATCCATCGTCCAAGGCGACACGCCACCAAGAATGAGGTTGGTTGGAGTTTCGTCTATGAAGATAACATAATATCCCATCTTTGGCAGGGTGTTTTGCAGCCAACTCATTGCGGTCGATTTTCCGCTGCAAGGTCCACCGGTGATGGCGATTTTGTGTATCAGTTTTTTCTTGCGCGCCTTTGTTTCAACAAGGTCGGAGATGTTTATGTGAAAGAGGGTTGCCATCATTTTAAGTTCGTTTAAGGTAGGTGTTGATGCACCGTTTTCCCATTTAGAAACAGCCTTGTTTGAAACACCTAAATTTTCGGCAAGAGCCTTTTGCGTCAATTTCGATTTCTTTCTATATTCAAAAATCTTTTGTCCAAGTTCTTTATTCACGTCTGCTCCTTTACATTTTTATTATATTACAACTTTTTTGCCAAAATCAACAAGCGTAAGTCGAATATTAGTAGATTTTTTCTTTAATTTTTGCCATTTGCTTGCAAAGATTTTTCCGCTAAATTATAATTTCTCTATTAGAGGGGGATATGATACAACACGAAGAATTTGATATTTACGACGAAAACAGAATAAAAACAGGCAGAAAAGCACCTAAAAGAACGAAACTTTCTGGAACAGATTGCAGGGTGGTTGTGCACGTTTGCATCTTCAACTCGAAAAGGGAGATGTTGATTCAAAAGAGGCAGGCAGATGGGCGCTCGTGGTCGAACAAGTGGGACGTCAGCGTGGGCGGAAGTGTTCAGGCGGGCGAAACGCCAGCAGAGGCAATGACAAGAGAGGCAAAGGAAGAACTTGGGCTTGATCTCGACTTTTCAAAAGACAGGCCATATCTTACTATCAACTTCGACAACGGCTATGACGACTATTTTCTACTTAAAAAGGACATCGATTTAAGCAAAGTCAAATTTACCGATGGAGAGGTGCAAGAGGTTAGGTGGGCAAGTGAGAGTGAGATTTTGAAACTCATCGAAGAGGACACATTTGTCAAATATTATCCGGCGTTTATCTCGCTTATGTTTCAAATGTTGCACCTTCGTGGCGCGTTCAACGAATAAGGAGAATTTATGGACAGAGGAATTGACTATATAGGCAAGACGGTAACGGTGAAGATGGACAGGCCACTTGGCTCTAAACACCCAAAGCACGGATTTTACTATCTTGTGAACTATGGCTATCTTCCAAACACCACTTCGGGCGATGGCGAAGAACTCGATGCGTATGTTTTAGGAGAGTTTGAACCTCTCGAAACGTTTACCGGCAAGGTTATCGCGGTTGTGCATAGATTAGAGGAAGAGGACGACAAACTCGTCGTCGTTAAAGAAGGCAAAAACTATTCAAACGAGCAGATTGAAGCGCTTGTTGAATTTCAAGAGTTTTGCCACCCTCACACAATTTTAAGGTAAGACGGGTTTAATTTTTTGACACAAAGAGATTTGTGGTGATATAATAATTTGTGCAAAACATAATATTTTTTAGAGGACGATATGAACGTTGCAAAACGAGTTTTTAGTTGTATAAGTTATGGGCTATTGACAGTTGCAATAATTTTGTGTGCAGTGCTTTTATCACGCTGTTCCTTGCTTGGAAATGATGACTACAATCCGCCTTACGATTCCGGCTACACAATAACCGACTATAACATCGACATCGATATTGACGAAAAGGGCGTATATCATATAGACGAATATATCACGGCAGATTTTCACGAACTATCTCACGGGCTTGTAAGACGCTTGCCAACAACTATGAATGTTGGAATTTTAGATAAAAACGGCAAACGCAAAGTGAGAACGTATAACTGCGAAATCAAAAAATTTTCTTCAAACAGAAGGGGAGAATATGAAGATAGCGACAACTTTAGAATCTACTACCTCTATGCATCAGATTATGGCGAATCTGTGATAGGCACTTACGATTTTCATTTTAGTTATGACTATTCTTTCGGCGATGACAGAGTGAAAGATAAGGACTTTGTCTACTTCAACGTGCTTGGAGATACGTGGGATACGGATATAGAAAACTTCACCTATTCAATCACTCTTCCTACTGCGGTTGAAAACTCTGCAACTGTGTATTACGGCGGATACGGAGAGGATACCACCGGAACAACGCTAACTTCTCCAGACGGCAGAACGTTTAGTGGCAGTTACACAAACATAAACTATGCCACGGCAGTTACCGTTTATCTTGACCTTGAAGAGGGATATTTTAGTTACACAAGAGAATCCTCCGTGCTTGACTACATCGTTTTGTTTGGCGCAGGAATCTTGCTTGTTGCAACGATTGTTATCATATTGAAATACCGCAGAAAAGACCCAATCATCGATGTTGTCGAATTTTCTTCGCCAGACGGTATGACGCCAACAGAGGTTGGATATCTTGTCGACCAAAAGGTAGACGGAGAGGACGTTTCGGCGCTTATTCTCTATTGGGCGTCAAAGGGGTATGTGCGCATTATCAATAAGGGCGAAAAGACCTACATCGACAAGGTTAAGGATTTACCAAAAGACGCAAAAAGGCACGAGAAGATTTTGTTTGGCGAAATCTTTAAAGATTCTGTGCCAATCGATTGCGAAGAGTTTGAATTTAACAACGTAAGCACTTCGATAAAATTCCACGATTCAATTACCAAAGACGAAAAGAAATATTTTGAGAAAAAGGGCAGAAACGCCTATGCGGTGCTGTTTGGCTTTGCCGTCGTTTTGGCGGCACTTTCGGTGTTTAGAATATTCTATCAAAGCCACAGTATGATCAACTTCTTCTCTGCAGTGATAACACTTGTTGTTGTTGCTATAACGCTGTCTTTGAACCTTAAACTTGATGTTATGCGCACAAAGATAAACAAAGTGGACTATCTCATTAAAAAGATTCTGCTTGGCGTAGCGATTCTTTCGGGAGTGATCTGTTTTTCAGTTATGGCGGAGGCGTATTGCGACCCATATCTTACAAGACTTATCGTTATGATCTTCCCAATTGCGCTTTACTTCTTCTCTCCATTCCTTGAAATCTACACCAAAGAGGGCAGACTTTCGCTTGGCAAGGTGAGAGGCTTAAGAAGATATATCGAAGTTGCCGAAAAAGACAGAATGATTGCGCTTGTTGAAAGCGATCCAAGTGTGTTTTATAACGTTTTGCCTTATGCCACCGTGCTTGGCGTTACCGATGTGTATATGGACAAATTTAAGGGCTTTGAACTTCCAAATCCAGAATGGTTTATCTGCGATGCCGACACAATCTGGACGATGGCGATGCTTAGACATATCAACATTCGCTTGACGATTTTTGGAAGTGCGTTTGGCCGTTCGTATAGGCGCGCGATGGTGGATAAGATGTCAAGAAGCGGCGGTGGTGGTATCAGCATCGGCGGAGGCGGAGGAGGATTCTCCGGAGGCGGCTTCGGTGGCGGTGGCGGCGGAAGATTTTAAAAAAGATTAGCGTGCTTAGGTGCGCTAATTTTATTTATCGCCAAAATTATCTAAAATGCGTCAAAAATTATTTTCCTCTCATTGCATTTTTAGTTTTTATGTGCTATACTAACAACGTATTATATAGATTTTATATCTAATTAAAGGGAGAAAGATTATGCCACCAATTGCTACAATTATTTTTTGGGCAACGTTAGCACTTGTGATAATCGCGGCTTTGTTTGGTTTCTTAGGAGGAATCAGCAGAGGATTTAAACGCTCAGTGCTACACACTGTCTTCATTTTGGCAGCAATAGTAATTTCGTTGCTGCTTACAAAGGTGATAATAACACCACTGCTTAACATTGACATTTCCTTCATAACAGGAGGAGGGCCAACAACTGTTGCAGACTACATCATCTCATTGCTTCCAGAGCAGATTATGCAGTATGCAACATTAAAGGACTTCATAATGCAAGTTCCATACATCGCCTTGGGGCCAGTTATGTTTATGCTTCTTATGATGCTCTCACACCTTCTTATGACAATCATCTATGCCATTGTTGCGCGCATTGCATTTGGAACTAAGAAGAGAGATTTCAAAGAGAACGGAAACAAACCTCATCGCCTTGCTGGTGGACTTGTTGGAATGATTGAAAGTTTCGTTTTCCTTGTTATGATTTTTGCTCCAGTGTTTGCGCTTACAAAAACAGCGGAAGACATCGCAATTGATGCGGCAACACTAAGCCAAATCGAAGAGCAAAAGGCAGCAACACAGGGAGAGTTGTATATCCTTGAATATGAAGATCCTAACGCTCAGGACGAAAATCCAGAGGAAGAGTCTAATCCACTTGCAATGTTGTTTGACGAAAACGGCAGAATGAAAAACTCTCAACAACTCTTAACCGAATATCTTGGCGACGTCGCTCCTATTATATATGAATTTAACCACAGCCCACTTGGTGCTTGTTGTAACATTGGCGGACTTAGCACCGCAGTGTTCGACAAACTTAGCGCAGTTGAAGTAAACGGCGAAAAGATTGTTGTTAGAAAGGAACTTGTTAACATTGTTAACACCTTCAACCAAACAGTAGAAATCTACAACAAAGTAATTTCTTTAGATACAAATTCCACTCTCGACATCAACTCAATCAAAGAGTCGCTTGCAGATTTGCTTGAAAATGGACTTTTGAAGGGAGTTATCGTTGGAACACTTGAAGACTTTATAAGGGCATATCAATATTCTTCAACAATCGAAACTGAATATACTCCAATAGACAAGATTGTAAAAGTTTACGACACAAAACTCAAAGACGAAACTTTTGATTTGTATGAATATATCAAACACGACATCAAAAAATTCCTTGACATCGCAGGAAATGTGTTCGGCGCTGCACAAGAATATTCAAAGGCAGATGTCGACAAAACATCACTCTCAGTTATGGCTGGATACTTTGAAGATGCCTATAAAGACAGCATCGATTCAGTGTTTGACCTTAACATAGTAAAAGACCTCTTACCAATCGGGCTTGAATATGCAAAAGATGCACTTGATGCTCAACTTGACGAGATGTATGGCACAGACAGAACAATTGATGTCAACTTAGATGTAACAGCAGCCGACCTTTCAACAATGTTTAAGGGCGAATTTGATGTGCTTAAACTTGTTTTAGAGATTGACGACTACATCGACCTATTTAAGATTCTCAGCACAACAATTATTGTAAACAACGAAGAAGTTGTTGACACACAAGAAACACAAAACCCAGAAGAACCACTTTTAAGCGATGAAACTCTTGCAAAACTTAGAGATAACACTGGAAAAGCGCTTATCAATATTGGAAAGATTTTGGATATCGTTAGTGGCGAAAAACTCTTCAACTACACAATAGACGAAAAAGAATATAACACCTTTACAGAACTTTTAACATTTGAAGGAATCGTGCTTCTTGGCGACACAGTAACAGATTACACAATTGCTCCAGACGGCGTGATGACAACAAACGAAAAACTTCTCACACTTGACAACTACGAAAAAGTTATGACATATCTTTCAAAACCAGTTGATGCACTTATGAACGCAGACGTTGCAAAGATTTTGATTGACCTATATCAAAACGCAGGCGAGGAAGAAGCCCCAACAGGCCCTCAAGACGAAGTTCCAGAGGAAACTCCAGAAGATCAAACTCTTGCAGGCTTTGCCGATATGATGACACAAATTATCGAAATTGTAAAACAAGATAAAGCACTTTTAGGAAAAGTTGTTGCTCCACTTCTTGAACTTGACGAAACAAAGATTGGAATACTTAAAGAAGACCTTACAATCGATGATCCAGGTGTAGACACAGTTGAACCAGAGCCAGAACCAGAAGAAGGCCCAAGACAAAAAGTTAACCTTGACGAAGTTGCAAGCCTTAGAGAAGTTGTTGAATTTTACTTCAACACCGCTGCAGGACAATTTGCAAGCACAGAAAACATCACATTTGAAGATGTAACAGATAAAGAAGCAGAAAATTATGTAGATAATGTTAAGGCAAACTTCACAAAAGCGTATGACAACTTTGCATCATTTGGAACACTTCTTGTTCTCTTAGACAACCCATACGATGCCGAAACATCTTACCTTGAAGCAATCCTAGAGCAAAAAGAAGATATGCTTGTTGTGCTTAAGAAGATGGCAGAAGACGAAACTTTAAGCGCGTTGCTTGAAACCGTTTTAAGTTATGAAATCTATGGCGGACTTGTTGACTATGTATTTGACACCGTTGAAGACCAAGTTATTGGCGCTTTGTTTGACACAGAACGCGAAGAAACATTGCCAATTAGAGATGGATTTGCAGGCAACTATGCAAACCGCTTTGAAGACGGAAAAGCAACAGTTTATGCAACAGCACTCTCACAAATAATCAGCGTTGACTTTGACAAACTACAAGGCGACACAATGCTTGAAACAATCGGCGAAGTTCTTGACTATGTTAAAGACGCTGCCGAACAAGATGCTATGAAAGAACTTTACGAACTCCTTGTTTGGTATATGTCTTCAGATGTAATTTTTGGAAGTGGAATTTACTTCAGCGACACAACAACAAAACTTAATGTAATCACTCCAGACAACGAAAACTATGCAGACATTCAAACATACTTGCACAACTTGTTTAAGAAGAAGATTGCAGAAAAGGAAGATAAGTTAGAAGAAAGCGTAAGCGAAGCAGAAATCCTTGCTTATTACCTTGACCCAGACTTCAGTTTCAAAGCAGTTATGGCAGACATTCAAGATATGCTTAAACTTGCAACAAAACTTATGGACTCAATCAACGACAAAGTTCAAGATTTCCAAGATATCAATCCAGAAAACGTAGATGAAGTTAAACAGGCTGTCGGCGACACAATCGCTGAACTTCTTGGAAAGACTGAAGACGGACAAGATCCAACCGACACTTACACAGCAGAAGAAGTTGTTTCAATCGTTGAAAATATGGCAGATGTTGCAGAATCATATCTTCCAGAAATCTTCGAAAGTCAAGAATATGAAGAATGCAAAGAAGCAATATCTGGTTATCTTGATGCAGAAGAGGGTGGACTTAAAGATGCAATTTCAGACTACATTCAAGTTGAAGTTGACACCAGTGATATGAGCCCAGAAGAAGCAGAAGCCGCTGTTCAAGCAGCCAAAGACCAAGCATTTAAAGACATTCAAGATGCCCTTAAAGCACTCTTTGGAATCACAGATCCAGCATCTGCTGCACTTGCTGCATAAAAGCAATAGTTAAACAAAAAAACAGCACTATTATGTAATAGCGCTGTTTTTTATTGTTTTTTTTGAAAAAAATTGCTATCATTATATTAGGAGCGAGTATGGAGTTTAAACACACACCTATTATGCTTGACGAAGTTATAGACGGACTTAGCATAAAGGAAGACGGAATATATGTCGACTGCACAATAGGTGGAGCGGGACACTCTAGCGAGATTGTTAAGCGCTTGAAGGGTGGAAAACTCTATGGATTTGACAAAGATGCCGATGCGATTGCAGTTTGCACTGAAAGATTGAAAAAGTATGGCGACAAAGTCGTTTTGACAAAGGCGGAATTTAAAGATTCGCCAAGCATACTTAAAAGTATGGGCGTTGAAAAGGTGGACGGCGTGCTTATCGACCTTGGCGTGTCGAGTTATCAAATCGACAATGCAGAGCGTGGTTTCAGTTTTCTGCACGATGGCAAACTTGATATGCGTATGGACACTGACAGCGACCTTTCTGCCTATGACGTTGTAAACACTTACAGCGAAGAGGAGTTAAGAGATATCTTCTTTAAATACGGCGAAGAAGAATTTGCAAAGTCAATCGCACACAACATCGTTTTAAAACGCAAAGAATCGCCGATAGAAACGACTTTTGCCCTTCGAGATATAATTGAAGGGAGTATGCCAAAAAAGGTGGTATATTCGCGCGGTGGAGCGTCTAAAAAGGTTTTTCAAGCGATAAGAATCGAAGTGAACAAAGAACTTACGGGCTTAGACGACCTTTTGGAAGAGTATATCGATATGCTTAACGTGGGCGGAAGAATCGCCGTACTTACTTTCCACAGCCTTGAAGATAGAATCGTAAAAAACGTCTTCAAACTTGAAAGTCAAGACTGCATTTGCCCACCAAAGATGCCAATTTGTGTCTGTCATCATAAAGCAAAAGTGGTGCTTGTAAACAGAAAACCACTTGTTGCCAGCGAAGAGGAACAGCAGAAAAATTCGCGCAGCACATCAGCAAAATTGAGGATTGTGGAGAGAATATAAAGTATAAACAAAAGAGGAGGTGCATAGGTTATTATGGACAAACTTGTTATGGAAACGCAGGTTGAAACTAAGAAACAAGTTGAAACTGAAAAGAAAGTTGAAACGCAAAAAGAATCTGCACCGATAGAGAAAAAAGAAAAAATCGTTCTGCATAAAAGCAGCATAAAGGAACACCAAATAAAAGTTCAAAGCAAGGTAACTTCAAACCCTAACGAGGGCATAAGCACCGAATATTTTGTCCAGCCACAGACGGAAGAAGTTAAGAAAGAGGAAAAAACAGAAGAAAAAACTGAGGAAATCACACCTTATGTTGCGTCCTTTGAAAACGTAACAATCGAACAGTTGAAGATGCAACAAGCACAGACAGAAGAAGAACTTGCAAAGGAAGAGGCAAAGAAGATAAAAGAGGCGGCGCTGGAACTTGAAAAACAAGAGTTAGAAAAAGAGGTTGAAGAGGAGGTTACGGAAGAGGAAACTAGCGAAGTTAAAGACGAAGTTTTAAGTGAAAATGAAAAAGAAGTAACAACCCTTGTCATCGAAAAACCTAACTACGACCTTATGCCAAAGGCGAAGAAAAAGCCTAAAATGAAGTTTAAATTTAAGGCAGTTGCGCTTGCAATATCTGTTATGTTGTGCGGAATTGGGTGCGCTACCGGAAGTGTTTTGATAGACAATATGTCTAGTCAATACATAGAACTTCAAGACCAATACGAAATCAACCTATGGAAATATCTAAAACACATCGAACAACTTAATGCAACGGACAAGACCCTTGATTTTGTCGAAACCTACCCAGACGACATAAACGATGCCTCTTCGGTGGGGGAAAACACAAACTGGTTTAACGAACTTACTGAATTTTTGTCAGGCATTTTTGGAGGTTAGTTTGCAAACACCTTACACTTTACACTCGATGCAAAAGAGAATTTTAGCGATAGTGATAGTTTTAATTCTTTTAGCAGCAGGTGTTGGTGTAAGGCTTTTTTATGTGCAAGTTATTTCGGCGAAAAACCTCCAACAGCGCGCAACTGACCAGTGGACGCGGGATCTCTCGCTTGTCGGCGAGCGCGGAGCGATCTATGACACAACCGGAGATACTCTTGCCGTATCTTACACCACCTACAACGTCTATGTTCGTGCAAGGGAGGTTACCGAAAAGGAAAGAACCGCACAGGCGCTTGCAAAACTTCTCGATTTGAACTACGAAAAGTTGTCTGCAAAAGTTAAAAACATCTCCGTCAGCGAAAGTTTAATCAAAATGCAGATAGACT
>CANQIX010000026.1 GCA_947624105.1 uncultured Clostridia bacterium | reverse complement strand
CCTCCTACCTTTGCATTCGTTGAGGCAATTTCTTTATCGACGTTTCCATTCCTACGCTGATACTCGTTTAGCATCCAAATCCCGCTACCACCTCCACCAGAAGCTCCTATTTCGGTGTAGCTAGGAAGCCAAATATAGTCATTTTTCCACCTTTCGTAATCATTTGAGGCTCTGTTAAGATAGCTATCAAAGCCTGAAGTTGCGCCACTATAATATTTCAGGCTTTTAGCATATGTTGACGACCAAGCTTCATTGCCATAGGCAATTTTTGTTGCATCGTAATTAAGGCTTTTTTCATTTTCTTGCCATGCTATTTCTGATGGTTTTACTATATACTTTGTTAAGGAGTTGGTATGGTCTTCTACAGTGAATCTCGCAAACACATGGTTACTATCTTTTCCAATACTCCCCGACCTTGCAGACGATGTAACAAATGGGCTGTTAGCGTTATTTCCTGCAATGGCATAATCTCCACCATTATTAAGTGTAACAGCCCTTATATAACTTGTGCTATATACAGAACTTGGATCTGCAAGAGAAAAAGGTCCCGCCCAGTCGGACGACCAGTCAGAATACAGTCCTCCGTTATAAAAACCATAATAATCTCCCGCTTCCGATTTAAGAGTCGGGGCATTTGAAGGGTTATTAGGGTCCTTAAACCCGCTATTCCCAGCAAGCCAAAGAGTAAGAACAACATCTCCCTGCTTGTCAATAGAAACAGAACAACACTCCCACAACAATCCGCCTACATACACTCTAACGTTCACACCTTTAGGCTTTGCAGTTTCCCCTTTTGCTGAAGGAGTTACCATTATGTTACGTATATCTTCTGATGTATAAATTGGTTCTTCGTCTGTAATAGATGCTGTTAAATCGTCCAATGTTGCAAATTGTTTACCAGTTAAATATTCCAATAACAATCTCATGCTGGCTGGGTTTGTATTTTCACCCTTTGTATCAAAAAGTTCACTTACTGTTACACAAGATTCATTATTGAATACACGTGCGCAAGCCGCTGTAAGATTAAAGTGAAATGCAGGTCTCACCGCTAGGGAGCAACGGGTGTCCCATGAAGTTCCAGATCCTGCTCCAGTGTTGTGGACGCACCACGTCAATCTGTGTGCTAAACTTGGCTCTAAGTCTCCACTTCCAGAAACATTATTTGCCGACCTAGTCCACGAAAATGTATATACTCTGTCTTGATCTCCACTTATATTTAAAGACGTATTTCCTATTTTTACCGAAATATAATCCGCGCTACCTACTATATTTGTAAGCTGATCCTGGCTAAGTTGCCAATAACCATTACTACTATCAGTTCCAACTTCAAAATGACTTGGAAGCCAAATATAATCATCTTTCCACGCGGAATAATAAGACCACAAATCACTTCTACCTTGAAGGACCTTCTCATAGAACGAGCCCGCTCCACCTTTGCTGTAACTACCTGTATTGGCATTTACATCCCAAGATTCGTTGCCATAAGCAGTTGATGGCGATGGTTGAACTCTTTGCCACGAAACAGCAGTTGGCTTTACGATATAATCGGTCAATGCATTTGAAACAGATGGCATTGTAAATCTTGCAAAAGCACTACCTGATGTTTGACTAGCAGAACGCGTAGATGAGGAACCGGCGTCCGGGTTGTGTGGATTGCTGCTAGGTTCAAAATAAGTCCCGCCATTGTTAAGCGTAACACACCTTATATAACTTGCACCATACACTGCACTTGGATAATTTATGGTATACCTTCCTGCCCAGTCAGATGACCAGTCAGAATATAAACCATGATTGTAATATCCATAGTATGACCCTGCAGCAGTTGACGATGTTGGAAATGATGATTGAACGCAGCTGTCGAGCCAAAGGGTGAGTATTGTGTTGTTGTTGTTATCTTTAGAAACACAAACACATTCCCAATTAAAACCTCCTAGCGAAACTTTAACATCGCTTCCCGCAAGCTTTCTTATATCTGCAGCACTTATAATACCTCCGCTAGGTATTTTTTCGTCTAAAAGGGCAATGGAAGTGTTATTTGGTATACCAGATATAGCAGATAGCAATTGTTTCATAGGTTCCGAATTTAATGTAGAACCACTAAAAATCTCAGGAATCGTCGTCGCTTGCACTGACACAAATTCTCCAAAATTATCACCAAAATTATCGTCGCTGTCTTTGACAGCGGAATAAATAACGGTGCCGATACCGCTTATCAAAAATATGAAGGCACAAAGCAACATTAATATTTTGCTAACTCTCTTCATATTCCTCCCTTATGCAAATATTTTATCAAATATTGTGCGCAAATCAAAACAAATTTAATAATTTATTATTAAAATTGGCCGGATTGCAACAAAAAAAACGCCTTAAAGGCGTCTTTTTATACTATCAGTGAAATTCTTTCTCTTACTTTATCTTCTCCAAGAAGGGTCATAATTGAGTAGAGGTCTGGAGAGATGCGTCTACCTGTTACGGCGATGCGGATATATTCGCACACCTTTGCAACGTTTCCTTTGTATGCCTCTGGGTTTTGCTTGTATGCTTTGTTATCTACCGCATAACCAAGTGCCGATGCCATCTCCTTAATCTTGTCAAACCAAGCGGTTTTGTCGCTTAAGTCGATATATTTTTTGTATGCCCTAAGCACCTCTTCAAACTTACGGCGTTCAGCATCGTCAATCTCATACTTATCTGGTGCGCCGAACATATAGTTGTAATAGTTGTGAATCATCGAGAAGTTGAAGATGTCCTTTCTTGGCTGTGGTTTATCTCTTTCGATATTGATAAACGCCTTAACATACTCTGGTTTCTTATTGATAAAGTCGTAGAGTTGTTTATCGTTCTCCTTTGCCCAATTTCTGTATGCCTCAAAGAACTCGTCAGCAGACATACGGCCGATAATTTCCTTTGATATATCGTTGAACTTGTCGATATCAAAAACTGGTGAAGTCGCTGTGATGTTTAAAGGTTCAAACTTATAGTCAAGATATGAAAGGGTTGGATTTTTCAATCTCCAAGGCTCGAAACCGGAGTTGATGAGGAACATCATATATTCGCATATCGTTTCCTTTGGATAGCCGGCAGATGCGTAATATCTCATATCCATCTCTTTGTCTTTACGCTTTGAAAGTTTGCGTTTTAAGTTGCCTTCTTTTTTACAGATGAGAGGGTTGTGAAGATATTTGATGCGGTCAAAACCGAGGTCGTTAAAGATTTCTATGTGAACTGGCACAGATGGAAGCCACTCTTCTCCTCTAACAACAAGAGTTGTTCCCATAAGAGTGTCGTCAACAGCGTGAGCAAAGTGGTAAGTTGGAAGTCCGTCGCTCTTAAGCAAGACAACATCTTTTGCGTTCTCTTCCATTTCAATCTTGCCCTTTAACACGTCTTCAAATTCCACTCTTCCATCGCCATTGCCTTTTGATTTCAAGCGGATTGAATATGGCTTTCCTGCCTTAACATTTGCTTCGATTTGTTCGTAAGTCAAGTTTCTGCAAGGGTCTTTTTCGGTGTTATCTCTAACAGAGAATTTCTTTTCTCTCTTCTTTTCAACATCTTCAAGTCCCTCTGTCTTCTTGCAGAAACAAGGAAAAGCCTTGCCCTCTGCAACAAGTTTCTTTGCATAAGCCTTGTATATTTCCGTTCTTTCGGACTGAATGTATGGTGCATAAGCGCCCTTTGTTTCAAAGCCCTTTACTTCATATTCGTTTGGAGTTATGTCATACTGCTTCATAATTGAAAATATGATTTCCATTGCGTTTTCAACTTTTCTCTTTTGGTCGGTGTCTTCGTTGCGCAGATAGAATACCCCACCCGACATACGTGCAACGGTGTAGCTTATATATGCCTGAAAGAAGTTGCCAAGGTGCATATATCCTGTTGGACTTGGTGCAAAACGCGTAACCTCTTGCCCTGGCTTAAGTTTGCGTTTTGGATATTTTTTTTCAATCTCTGCGATGGTCAGTTTGTTGTCTTTAAACAATAACTTTGCTATCTTTTCTTCAACCGTTTGCATATTTTCTCCTTTAATTTCCACTACTTACAAGGTTCTCTTTAATATAGTTCAAAAAGTTTGGTGTAACAACATTTACAAAGTTTGACAATTTTTCAACACAAACTTGTGCAAATTCGTGGTCTTTTGTATATTTTGCGAGGTCGTTTTTATATTTTGTAGACGCAAGGTCTTGAATGCTGATGTATGCCAGTGCGCGTTCAACAACTTGCATTTCCTTTGTGTATGCTGCAACTCTTTCGTTGATGTCTTCCAAAAGGTTTCTAAGTTTTTGTTCGTCTTGAATCTTTTGTGCATCTGCGGTGAATATCTCTTTATACACGCCGTTAAATATTTCTCCAAGTTTAGTTCTTATACTCTCGATTATCTGTTTGTCTGTCCCCTCGCTTGCACTGTCGCTCCAGTTGAATCCACAAAATTCAACAAGGTAGAGGTCTTTGTAAACTGGCAAGAGGTTTATGCAGATATAGTTTTTGAACAACTTAAGGTTTTGACTTTCGATTGCGTTTTGCGAAACGGCTTCAAGCACGCCTGTTGACTCTACAAACTCTGCAAGGGCAACTGCTGCGTTTACACTTTCGCTGACAAAGGTGGAGTATGCATATTCAAGTTTGCGGGTGTAAGTAAGTTTAGTTGTTTCGGTGTTTGTTTTATGAAAATCGCTTACAAAGGTCTTTCTTGCGCTTGCAAAAGTTTCCAAACTGCTTCTAAAACTTTCCATATTATCGTTCAATTTTTCAAGTCTATCTTCCGAAGCCTTTGGAAGTTCTCTTTCAAGATAGTTTGAAACGATCCCCTTGTTCTCTGCAATATAACTCATTGAATAAGAGAAAATTGGATTGTAATAATCGGTAAATTCGGTCATAATCTCTTGGAATTGTGCGTTGTTGCCAGAGAGGGAATTTATTTCTTCGTTTGAAATCCCGATGTCAATGGTGTAATAGTTTGTTTGGTAAGGTTGTCCTGCCTGCTTAAAGATTTTGTATTCGTCTGCGCTGTATTTTTCGATAGCGTCATCGATGGTCTGTATCGTTTTTGTTACATCTTCAATCGAAGGCGAACAGCCTGCAACTGTGATTCCTGCAACAAGCAGCACAAAAACAAGAACAAGTGGAATTATTTTCTTAAATATTTTCATCACTTCCTCCTTTTACCTACGCACCAAGAGTTCCAGCCATAAAGGCATCGTAACTTTCTTGATTTGTTGGATTTCTTACGGCAAGTGAGCCATCTTCTAAGAGAGATTTAACTTTGTCTTGCAATTTTTCGTCAAGGTAGTAGTTTGAAATCCCGTGGAAATCATCTTTAAAGTAACTTTCTGCAAGTTTTTTTGAAGTGGCAGAATTTGTTGTTGAAGTTGAAAAATCTTCCGCTCCTTTTGTTGTGTAGGTGTTTATCGTTCCTAAAATCAAAGTTGCAAAGTCGTTATTTTCGATACCATCGCCGCAAGCCGTGAAAATTAACTTAAGTCTACTAAAAGCGCTGTTGTTATATTTTACAAAGTTAAGTGCGTCGCCTCTTAAATCTTCCCAAGATCTTATAAGCCAATCGCCTTCAAGACTCGATTTCTTTTCAGCATAATAGTCTTGTATGTTAGAGAGGTAGTCTTTTGCATCGGCGAGGTCATCTCTTGCCTTTTTTTGATTCTTAGAATAAACATTGTTGTAACTTGTGAAGTAGAGATTTTCTGCATAGAAATCCGCTTCCAAAATGTATGAATCATAGAGGCTTAAAAAGTTGTCTATCTCGATAACATATTTTCCATACTTTTCTTTGTTTTCGCTGCTTGTATCTCCGCTACTGATGCTTGCGTTTAACTGATTTTTAAGTTTGGTTGTATATTCTGTGAGTTCATCACTCTTTTTACTTAAGTAGCCGTTTGTTGAATAGTTTAACACGCTGCTTGAAAGAGAAGTTGTCGTTCTGTCTTTAAAGAGTTCAACGAAAACTATTCCAAGCACAACTGCGATAGCAACCAAAACAACTACTACAATTATCTTCTTTTTCATTACTTATCCTCCGTATTATTTATATTAACACTTTTTGGTGGATTTGTAAATGTTGTGTAATCTTTCATCCACTTAAGTTTAATTTCTCCCGTGCTTCCGCTTCTGTGCTTTGACAAAAGCAAGTAAACTGTGCCCGGCTCGTCTTCGGTTACAACATCGTTATACTGTGCTGGGTCGTAGAGGAACATTACGATGTCGGCATCTTGCTCGATAGAACCGGAATCTCTTAGGTCGGATAGTTTTGGCTTGTGGTCGCCCTCACGCTTTTCGGAATCACGCGATAACTGCGACAGAAGCAAAATTGGAACATCCATATCTTTTGCTGCAACCTTAAGCGTTCTTGTAAAGCCGGTGATTTCTTGTGTTCTCCCTTCGTTAACCTTTTTGTCGCTTGACATAAGTTGAAGATAGTCGATAACAATGAGGTCAAGTCCTTTGGTCATCTTAAGTTTTCGGCATTTTGAAATAATGTCAAGAGGTTTTACACTGGTTGATGGGTCAACGTATATTCCACTTTGAACAAGCTTCTTCTGCGCCGTCCAAATTCTCTGCCATTCGTCATCTTCGAGTGTGCCTTTAATCATATTTGTAAGTTTTACTTTTGCAAGAGAACCTAACGCCCTTTGCATAAGTTCTTCTCTGCTCATTTCAAGAGAGAATACTGCGACATTCTTTCCTTCTTCGCACGCAACGTGTGTGGCGATGTTCATAGCAAACGAAGTTTTACCAACACCAGGACGGGCAGCAATGACGTTTAGTGTGCCCTTTTGAAGTCCGCTGGTGTAGTTGTCAAGTTCGGTAAAGCCGGTGGAAAGTCCCCTCATCTGCCCTGGATTTTTTGCAATCTCGTTTATCTTGTTTATAACCGCAGCAATCGTTCCGCCTGGCTTTCCAACAAGTTCAAGGTCGGAACTTCCTCTCTTTTGCGAAAGGTCAAAGATTATTTGTTCTGCGTTTCTCATCGAATCTCTTTCATCGGTATTTCCAAACGCATCTTCGATAATTTTCTGTCCACCGGTAATTAGATTGCGGCGAGTTGCATTTGCAAGCACAATGTCAACATAGTGCTTAAAGTTTGCCGCTGAAGGAACGGCGTTTGTAAGATAGGTTATGTAGTCGATTCCGCCAACCTTGTCAAGCAACTTTTCAACTTCAAGTTCGCTCGTGAGAGTTACAAAGTCAACTGGTATGCTTTTTGCGAATATCTTTTGCATAGCAGAAAAAATATCGCGGTGAGTAGACGAATAAAAATCATCGGCACTTAGCGATGTCAAAATTTCGGTCTGCGCCTCTTGGTCAATTAAAACTGAACCAAGCACTGCCACTTCTGATTCTAGACTGTTTGGTAATACTTTGTATTCTGCCATATCCTCTCCTTACTCTGCAAATGGATCTCTCGTTTTGCTTTGTTTTTCTTTTTCTTCACGTTTTTTGTCAATTTTGTTACAAATTAGCGTAAAAACAATGTAAAATGCGATAAGTGTAACGATAAGTATCAAACTGTTTGCAATTTCTGGAACGCCGAGATACCACAAAAAATACCCCTCCATAATGATTGGAATAAGGGCAATAAGGCAGTATATACCTGCGCGGTATACTTTTTGTTTGGCTTTCATTCTTGGCGACATCTTCATAACACATACCCCTTATCTATAGTTAGTATAACAACTTTTGTCGTCTTTGTCAATTTATATAAAATAAATAGAAGACAAAAAGACGCCACAGTTTTAAGCAAAAATTTTTATAAAATTAATGGAAAAATATTTTTCTAAATTAAAAAATCTGTTAAAAAAATTAAAAATTATTAGAAAAAATAGTAAAAATATCGATTTTTTATTTATTTTTAATATTTTTATGCGCCTATTTTTCTTTTAAAAAAAGCAAGCGTAATAATTTACTTGCTTTTATATTTTAATCGACAACAACTTCTCCGCGCAATATTTTTCCGCGTTCTCTAAGGCGCATATTGTGGTCGAGAATTGTCTTTCTTATTCTTATCGACTTTGGAGTAACTTCAAGATATTCGTCATCGCCCAAAAATTCGATGCAGTCTTCAAGACTCATAAGGCGTGGAGGGGTAAGACGAAGAGCCTCATCTGAACCCGATGCACGCATATTTGAAAGGTGTTTGCGCTTACATACGTTTACAACAAGGTCGCCACCCTTTGGGTTTGAGCCAACAACCATTCCGGCATATACTGGCACGCCTGGACCGATAAAGAGTTCGCCTCTTTCCTGTGCGTTGTAAAGTCCGTAGACAATCGATTCGCCGTCTTCGTGTGCAATAAGCGAGCCGTAATCTCTGCGGTTTATCTCTCCCTTGTATGGTTCATAGTCGTGGAAAACAGAGTTGATTATCCCTTCACCGCGAGTGTCTGTCAAAAATTCGCTCTTAAAACCAAACAACCCACGTGATGGAATCAAAAATTCCATTCTCATTCTGTTGTTGTGTGGGGTCATTCCAAGAAGTTCTGCCTTTCTAACTCCCATCTTGTTCATGACTGTGCCAACGCAATCCGCTGGAACATCAAGATAGAGTTTGTCGATAGGTTCACACTTCTTGCCGTCTATCATTTTGTAAAGCACTCTTGGTTGCGAAACTTGAAATTCGTATCCATCACGGCGCATACTTTCAATGAGTATCGAAAGATGCATCTCTCCGCGTCCGCAAACTTTAAATTTCTCGGCTGTATCGCCATCGGTTACGCGCAAAGAAAGGTCTTTTACTGCCTCTTTATAGAGTCTATCGCGCAAGTGTCTTGAAGTAACAAACTTTCCTTCTTTGCCGGCAAATGGACTGTCGTTTACCATAAAAGTCATTTCAACAGATGGCTCTGCAATCTTAACAAATTCAAGAGGTTCAACGTTTGTGTCAGCACAAATTGTATCGCCGATTCCAACGTTATCAATTCCGGCAACACAAACAATCTCCCCGATTGTAGCGCTGTCTGTGTTAACTCTTTTAAGTCCTTCATAAGTAAACAGCGAAACAATCTTTGCCTTAACCGCCTTGCTGCTGTCGTGATAGTTGCAAACTATTATATTCTGCCCAACTTTTATCTCTCCGCGTGTAATTTTTCCAACTGCAAGTTTTCCAACGTAGTCGTTGTGCTCTGCCGAAGAAATCAACATTTGAAGAGGTCCTTTTTCATCTCCCTCTGGTGCTGGAATGTGCTTTAAGATTGTTTCAAAAAGTGGAACAAAATTTGTGCCGGTGGTGTTCATATCGGTTGAAGCAATTCCAAGACGTGCAGAAGCAAAAACAAATGGAGAGTTAAGTTGCTCTTCATCGGCATCAAGTTCGAGGAAGAGTTCAAGCACTTCATCAACAACTTCCTTTAATCTGGCATCTGGCTTGTCTATTTTGTTGATAACAACAACAACTTTAAGTTTTAATGCGAGCGCCTTTTCAAGCACATAACGAGTTTGTGGCATTGGGCCTTCAAACGCATCAACAACAAGCAAAACTCCATCAACCATCTTCAAAACACGTTCAACTTCGCCACCGAAGTCAGCGTGTCCTGGGGTGTCAACAATGTTTATCTTTGTGCCGTTATAGAGGCAAGAGGTGTTTTTTGACATAATTGTGATGCCTCTCTCCCTCTCTAGGTCGATGTTATCCATAACTCTATCTGCAACAACTTGGTTTTCTCTAAAAACATTACCCTGTTTAAGCATTTCGTTTACAAGCGATGTTTTGCCGTGGTCAACGTGAGCAATAATGGCAACATTTCTAATGTTTTCGTTTTTCATTTTGTATAACTCCTAAGTAAAAATCAACACTTATTATAACACTTAATCTTAAAAAATACAATAATTATTTCAATTTTGTTCTTCTTATATTTAAATAAATTTCAACCGGCACAACCACGATAAGCACTGCAACTAACAGTGTTAAATACCACCACTTTTTATCTGGCATAACGCTGCGAAGATATATCTTTGAGTCGCTTGATAACTGAGCATAATTTTTGCTAAAAACATTGTAATAAACCCCATTTTTCTCGTAAAAATTCTCACTTTTTAATTGATTTGAGGTTGAAATCATTTCATAGACATATTGTGCATCGCCATAGGCTTCTAAAATTTTCTTAACTTTTTCGTCTTCAATTTCAAAGGTATTTGCCCACGATTGCACGCTGTTACCAACCAGATTTTGAAACATATCCGCCGCCTCAACCGTTATTGGAAAGTCGATTTCATAAGTGATTCGCTTTACATAAAATCCACTTACTTTTCCTTCTACACTCCCCTCTCCAAAGAAGTTTTTAAGCGCCTGCGTGCTGTGAAAATTCAGCGAAAATCCCACTGCATCATAGTCCGAAAAAAATACAACATCGCTGACATCAACTTCTTGCATCTCAGCAGTCTTTTCGTTATATTTTTTTCTTAAAATATTGACATAACTTCTTAAATAAAATTTGTAGCCTTCAATCTGCAAGGCGTCTATTTCTTCCGCTTGAAATTGCTTTGTAAGTGCCGGAAAAAGATAGATAAACGAAACCTCTTCTCCTGCGTTTAACCTAATAAAATAAAACGCATCTGTTCCCTCATTGTTGTTTTTTTCTACGCTTGCAGAGGCAACATTCACCTCTTGAAAGGCGAAAATTGTCAAAAATAATATAAAAAACAATAAAAAAAAGGCTTTTTTCATAAAACAATTTTATTCAAAAGCCTTTTTATTTATACTACATAACCTGCATATTATGAGTTTGTGTATACGTCGTTGTTTGTGTAAACATTGACATTATCAAAGTTGTTTTCAAGTTCAACTTTGCCGCCGTTGTTGTTATACGATACTTTTGCATAAACTGCAATACCGCCTGCATAAACGGTTGCGCCAATGCTGTTTACAACAAGTTTAACGCCACCACCTTCGGCAACTATGTGTCCGCTGAAGTCTGTTGGGCTTGATATTCCAGAGGTTACGCAGATACCAGCAACCTGATCTTTTGGATATGACGACGAATTAACTGTCATCGTGATAAGTCCATTGAGAGTGCAGTTTGTGATTGAACTACCTGCAGCACTTGTGTAACAGATACCACCAAAGAAGATGTGTTGTGTTTGATTTCTTTCGTCAGCAATCGAGATGTTTGCATCTACTGTGCAGCCTGTGATAGTTCCTTCGTTGTAAGATACTA
>CANQIX010000025.1 GCA_947624105.1 uncultured Clostridia bacterium | reverse complement strand
CATTGCGGTGGCTTCTACGCTTGTTGATGGCGGATATTTTGAAAATGTTGTCTGTTGCACGGCATCACACTTTTCCTCAGCGGAAAGGCAATATCGTTTTCCTCTCGAACTTGGAAATCAGCGCGCTCCGGCATCTCAGTGGACGGTAACGGGCGCAGGCTCGTGCGTTATATCGCAAAAAGGCGTAGGGCCAAGAGTTACGATGGCAACTTTTGGAAAGGTTGTCGATTGGGGAATAATCGACACAAACAATATGGGTGCAGCGATGGCGCCGGCTGCAATGGATACGATGCTTGCTCACTTTGAAAACACAAAAACAACGCCAGATGACTACGACTTAATTGCCACAGGGGACTTAGGAAAACTTGGCAGCGAGATTTTAGTCGACCTAATGGAGAAAGAGGGGATTAAACTAGGTTTAAACTACTCAGACTGCGGGCAGATGTATTTTAGGCGAGATCAAAACACTCTTTGCGGTGGTTCTGGCTGTGGGTGTTGTGCCACAGTTTTTAACTCATACATTATGAAAAAACTGCAAGACGGGCAATATAAACGTATACTCTTTATGCCAACAGGGGCGCTTTTAAGCACAACTGCATCACAACAAGGAGAGTCTATTCCGGGCGTATGCCACGCAGTTGTTATCGAAAGTTATTACGCATAGAGTATTGGAGAAGATATGAGTATATTTTTAGACTATTTATGGGTGTTTCTTGTTGGCGGACTCGTCTGTATGATTGGTGAAATTTTGATTATCACAACCAACATCACTTCGGCAAGAATCTTAGTTACCTTTGTTCTTATTGGGGTGTTTTTAGAGGCGATAGGCGTCTTTGATTATATCTCTGCTTTTGCCGGTGCAGGCATAAACGTTCCTATTGTGGGCTTTGGCGCGTCGCTTGCAAAAGGAGCAATATCGGCAGTTAAAACGCAGGGGATTTTGGGAATCTTTACAGGCGGGCTTGTTGCAACTGCCGGAGGAATTGCCGCTGCGGTGGTGTTTGCATTTGTGTTTGCATTAATCTTCCGCTCACATACTAAAAAATAATAAATATTGCATATTACACAAAATATAGTGTGATATGCAATAGCATACTACACAATATATATTTTGCAAATTTCGTTCTTAACTTGCATATATATTTTTAAGTGAAAACGTATTATGGCAAAAAGATTAAGAGAAGAAGGCTTGCATCTTTATGGCTTGTCTTTATTATTTTGCTTGCTACTTTTTTGTTCTACTTTGTCTATGTTGTAAGTCCTGTTATCACCGAAAGCACAAGAGCGATGGTGTTTTCTTCCTCCTCTTCTGCGGTGAGCGATGCAGTGTATGAAGTTTTGGGAAAGAAAAATATTTCGTATGAAGACATTGTAAGTGTTAGATATGATTCTGGTGGTGGCATTGAATATATAAATGTCGACACGGTGGCGGTGAATAGTTTGGTAAGAGAGATGTATGCTCTTGCGCAGCAAAACTTAAACAAAATGGGAAAGAGTGGCATCGACATTGCAATCGGCACGTTTAGTGGCATACCGGCGTTTGTTGGGCTTGGGCCATCTGTAAACGTTCGACTTGTTACCATTGGAGCGATAACGGCAAGTTTTTCTAGCAACTTTAAAAGCGCCGGCATAAATCAAACAAACCACACCATATCGGTCAAATTTAAGGCATCAGTAAGTTTGGTGTTGCCGGTTTACAGCAAGGTTGTCGACAGCGACACAGAGATATTGATTGCAGATGAAGTTATCGTTGGAAAGATTCCAAACGTCTACCTTGATGGAAGCAAAGATTATGCCGAAAGTATAAATTCTTGACTAAATTTTGAAAAATTACGAAAATCATTTTATTTTTTCGGCGTTTTTTTGTATAATTGCTATGTAAAAATTTTTAAGAGGAGCAATTATGCCATTAACAAGTAACAAACCAACTAATGCAGAACGTTTTCTCAATGCCTATAACAATATCGATTACGCCATAAGAGTAAGATATAATCTAAATCGCAGTATGGGATTCTCCGAACTTGTCCGTAAGTGTGTAGCGTTTAACTATATCGTGCGTAAATATGAAGATGAACTTATCGACTATGGGCGACTTAGAAATGCCATTGTGCACGGAAATGAGGACTATATTATTGCCGAACCTCACGACGATGTTGTTGATAAAATTGAAAAGATTGAAAGACTGCTGACATCTCCACCACGTGCGCTTGACACCGTTTGTAGGCGTGATGTTTTGACAACTGCCGACAACAAAAGTATACGTGAAGTTATTATGTTGATTGCCTCTTCGTCTTATTCAAACATACCAGTGTTTGACAGCAAAAACGAGATTATTGGAATTGCCAACGGACAGAAGATTTTAAACGAACTTGGAAAATACCTTTTTTCTGGTGGCAGTGCTGACACCTTTTTAGATGGGGTTATGATTGGAGATTTGCTTACTTCGATTGAAAACAGCGATTACTACGCCTTTGCAAACATCGACCTCTCAGTTGAAGAAGCGCTTGAACAATTCCATAACAATTCAAGGTTGCTTGCAGTTTTGGTTACAAAGAACGGCGGTTCAAAGGAAAAGCCTCTTGGAATAATAACCGGTTCTGACGTAATCAAGATGAACAACATCTTAGAAAATTATTGATTATTAGGAAGAGAAAACTCTTCCTTTTTCTTTTACAATAAATTACGATTATTTCTTGACAAAGCGAGATTTTATTATTTATAATAAATATCGTAAAGACGCTTGAGAAAAGACAACACCTTTTTTGTGGATTTTAAGAGAGTTGCTGGGCGCTGTAAAGCAATATGAAACAAAAATTGGTTATCACTTTTCGAGTCGCGGGCAGAAATAACAGTAAGCCTTGCCGGGACTTCCCGTTATAGAAGTAGTGGGTGATTGCTCATAAGCATTACAAGTGGTATACTCTTACTTTTTTGGCAAGGGCTTGTTTTGCTAAAAAAGTTTTTTTGTTATTTTGATTTAACATAAATAGCAAATGCACTATTGGAGGGAAAAATGAAAAAAGAAGAAGTTGTGCCTAATTTTGTCGAAATGGAACATAGCGTGCTTGATTTTTGGAAAAAGAACGACAGTTTCCATAAACTTGTAGAAAAGAATAAGGGGCACGAAAGATTTAACTTTCTTGATGGACCAGCAACTGCAAACAACAGACTTGGTGTCCATCACTTTTGGGGAAGAACCCTTAAGGATTTGACAATAAGATACAACGCCTTAAAGGGCAAGGATTGTCAATATCAAAACGGCTTTGATGCTCAGGGACTTTGGGTTGAAGTTAATGTCGAAAAGGAACTTGGACTTAACGGCAAGCCAGAGATACAGCAATACGGAATCGAAAACTTCACAAAAAAATGTATGGAGAGAGTAAATTATTTTGCTGACGAGATTACAAAGCAGTCAATTCGTATGGGGCAGTGGATGGACTGGGACAACAGTTATTTCACTAACACCGACGAAAATATAACCGCCATCTGGCACTTTTTAAAGACGTGCAACGACAATGGTTGGCTGGTTAGAAAAAACAGACCTATGGCGTGGTGTCCACGTTGCGGAACTAGTCTTTCTGACCACGAAACATCTGGTTCTTATCACGAAGTTACGCACAGAGCAATATTTGCTAAATTTCCAGTAAAGGGCAAGGATTTTAAGATTGTTGCTTGGACAACAACGCCTTGGACCTTATCTGCAAATGTTGCGCTTGCTGTAAATCCAGATTTTACCTATGCACTCGTCAACTTTAATGGCGAAAAACTGGTGCTTGGAAAGGACAGATTGGTAGTTTTGAAAGAGAAAAACCCTGAAATTTTGAAAGAATTTAAGGGAAGTGAACTTGTTGGACTTGAATATGAAACTTGTTTTCCAGAGTTACCAGAACAGCAGTTTGCTCACAAAGTTGTTGCGTGGGATATGGTTGATAACGCTGAGGGAACTTGCGTTGTTCATATTGCACCTGGTTGCGGCGTTGAAGACTTTGAACTTGGTCAAAAACTTGGCTTGCCAGAAATCTGCCCAATAAACGAACAGGGCGTTATGCTTGATAACACTGGATTTCTTGCTGGTAAAAAGACGACCGATGTTGTCGATTTGGTTGTAAACAGATTAGATGCTGACGGCAAACTTTTATATTCTCATAACTACAAACACAGTTATGTTCATTGCTGGCGCTGTAAGACAGATATTGTATACAAATTGATATCTGGCTGGTTCATTAAGATGGACGAAATTCGCCCTCTTGCACTTAAAGCAATTGAAGATGTCGAATTTAAACCTGCCTATGCTAAGAAACGTATGGCAGATTGGCTTGCAAATATGGGCGACTGGAACATTTCAAGAAGCCGTTTCTACGGACTCCCTCTTCCTTTCTATGTTTGTCCAAAATGCGGAAAAGTTCACGTTATTGGAAGCAAAGAAGAGTTGCGCGCTAAAGCGGTTGACCCTAAAAAGGTTGATGCTCTTCCAAATATTCACAGACCTTGGATTGACGAAATAAAGATTAAGTGTGAATGTGGCTGTGAAGTTGAAAGAGTGGGAGATGTTGGAGATGTTTGGCTCGATGCCGGAATCACTCCATTTAGCACTAAAAAATACTTCACCGATAAAGAATTTTTCAAAAAGAACTTCCCAAGCGATTTTGTTTGCGAGATGGTTGAACAAGTTAAACTTTGGTTCTATTCAATCCTTATTATGAGCGTTGTGCTGACCGGAAAAGCACCTTATAAAAAGGTTGTTACCTATCAATACGTTAAAGACGAAAACGGCGGTGAGTTCCATAAGAGTGGAGGAAACACCCTTGAGGCAGATGTCGTTGCCGATAAGGTTGGTGCTGATACTGTGCGTTACCTCTTCTCTTCTTCAAGCCCTGCAAATGATATGCGTTTTGGCTATGGGCTTACCGACGAGGCTCGTAGAAAATTGCTTAGTTTCTGGAGCGTTTACACCTTCTTTAACACCTATGCGTGCATAGACAATCCAGATATTGCACACTTTACGCCAAAGGAGAAAAATCTTACATTTGCTGATAAGTGGCTTATCGAAAGTGTAAATCAATTTATCGAAAATTCCGATTCTTATTATGCCGAAGACAAGTGCTTCTTGGTTGTTCGCGATTTTGAAAAACTTGTAGACGACATTTCAAACTTCTATATTCGTTCAAACAGAAAGAGATTCTGGAAGAGCGAGAACAAGGAAGACCAATTGACTGCATATTGGTGCTTGTATTACGCAATCAAAAGCATTGTGCGCATAATGACGCCAATCGTTCCATTTGTTACCGAACACATCTGGCAGAACCTTGTTAGAGAGATTGAAAAGGACGAAGTTGAGGCGGTTATGCTTTCGGGCTATCCAACTGCAATATACAGCAAGCGTTTCCCTAAGATTTTGGAGTGCGTTGAGGTTGTAAGAGAGATAATTTCGTCGGCACAAAGATTGCGTAACGAAAATCAAATCAAAGTTAAACAACCACTTAAAAAGATGTTTGTATCCGGCGATGAAAAGTCTAAGGAATATGTAAATATGCTCTCCGACCTAATTAGAGATGAACTTAACATCAAAGAGGTTGAAGTTGTTAAAGATGACAGTATGTTCAACGACGAATACCTCACGGTAAACTTCAAAAAAGCAGGTGCAGTTTTGAAGGGCGATGTTCAAAAGGTTAAAGAGGAACTTCAAAACGCTGCCGACAAAATGGCAGAATACGTCAAAGAGTATAAGGCTGGAAAAGTTGACATCTTAGGCTTTAAGAACTTAGACAGCGAGTTGTTTAACCTTGAAAAGAAACCAAAAGAAAACTATGTTATTGCACACGAAAACGGCAACACCGTTGTGCTAGATATAAATCTTGACCCAACACTTATCACTGAAGGGCTGTATCGTGAATTTGTAAGAAGTTTGCAAGTGCTTAGAAAAGAATCTGGATTCTCGATTGATGACAGATTGTTTGCAGAGTTCAAAACGACAAACGACGAATTAAACGATATGCTTAAGCAGTATAAAGACAAGATTATGCAAGAAGTTTTGATTAGCGAAGTTAAACCTCTTGCAAAGTGCGAAGTTGAAAAGAGTGTTGAAGTTGGCGATGGCGAAATTGTCGTAAAATTTGTAAGAAAAGGTAACTAATATGAGATTAGCAGATTCTTGGAAAGACTATAAGGTTTTGGCAACCGGAGATGGCTATAAACTTGAAGACTGGGCGGGGGTGAAATTGCTTCGCCCTGATCCTCAGGTTATTTGGCACTCTAAGGAAGATCTATTCAAAAGAAAGGGTGTTGACGCTTACTATGAAAAGAGAGATGGTGGCGGTATGTGGCACTTTAACAAAAAAATCCCAGACGAGTGGCAAATTGCTTGGAAAGACCTAAAATTTATCGTAAAACCAATGGGCTTTAAGCATACCGGCATCTTTCCGGAGCAAGCGGTAAACTGGGAACTTATGCAAAACCTTGTAAAAGGAAAATCTCCAAGAGTTTTAAACCTCTTTGGCTATACCGGGGCTGCCTCTGTGGCGCTTAGCAAAGCATCTGCACTTGTTACACACGTCGATGCCAGCAAAGGAATGGTGGAGCGTGCCAAAGAGAACGCTAAATTAAACGGAATAACAAACATAAGATTTATCGTCGATGACTGTCAAAAGTTTATCGAACGCGAAATAAGAAGAGGAAATTTTTATGACGCCATTTTGATGGACCCACCAAGTTATGGAAGAGGGCCAAGTGGCGAAATGTGGAAACTTGAAGACAACCTTGCCGACTTTGTCGAACTTACAAAAAAGGTGCTGTCTGACAAACCTCTGTTTGTGCTGATAAATTCCTACACAACAGGGCTTCAACCAACGGTCATTTCAAACATTTTAAAACGAGTGTTTGGAAAAGACAATGTTGAGGCGGACGAAATTGGACTGCCAACCGAAGAAGATGTTGTTTTGCCTTGTGGCGCTACAGGAGTGAAAATATGGAAGAACTAAAGATTTTGTATGAAGATAACCACGTTATTGTTGTGGTTAAGCCGGCAAATGTGCCAACACAAAGCGATATAACGGGCGATGTTGATTTGCTTTCGATGGTCAAAAAGTATATCAAAGAAAAGTATAACAAGCCAGGTGAGGCGTATGTTGGGCTTGTGCATAGACTTGATAGGCCAACCGGTGGCGTTATGGTTTTTGCGAAAAATTCAAAATCTGCCGCTAGACTTACTGAGCAGTTTAAGGAGCATACGACAAACAAAACCTATTATGCCGTTACTAATGGGGTTGTAAAGTTTAAAAAGGATAGACTTGTAAACTATATTAAAAAGGACGAAAAGGAGAACATCGTTAAACTTGCAACAATGAGTGAGCAGGGTGCAAAAAGAGCGGAACTAGAATATCGCGAACTTGAAAATGACGGAAAACTTAGTCTGCTTGAAGTAACGATTTTGACCGGAAGAAGTCATCAAATAAGAGTTCAACTTGCAAACACCGGCTTTCCTCTCTATGGGGACTTTAAGTATGGAAAAGAGAAGAGCAAGGCGACAAAAAATCTTGGGCTTTGGGCTGGAAAACTTTCCTTTACACACCCTGTAACTAAAGAGAAAATGACTTTTATGGTATGTCCTGACACAACAATTTTACCTTGGAAGAATTTTAGAATGGAAAAATATTTTTCACGATAGGAGTTGAAATGAAAAAAAGAGGCGAGATTGAAGAAAAATACAAGTGGGATTTGACGAAATTCTGCAAAGATAATGCGGAATTTTATGAGCGACTAGCAAAGTTAGAGAAGAAGATTGCAAAATACAAAGAATATGAGGGCAAATTAAACACCTCCAACAAGATTCTTCTGGATTGCTTTAAATTTGACGAAGAAGTCAGTAAAGAATTTGACACGCTTGCACAATATGCCTTTTTGAATAGATGCACCGACAATGCCGACACTGAGGCAAATGAGATGTATGAAAAACTCAGTTCGCTGATAACAAAAGCGAATGTTTTATCTACGTATATTAATGTTGAAGTTTCTAAATTTGCCGACAAAAAACTTAGAGATTTGCAAGAAGATAAGAAGTTTAAGGAGTATCAAAGATATTTCTATTTGGTTCTTAGAGGCAAAAAACACAAATTATCGAAGAAAGAAGAGGTTTTAATATCGCAGATGGGCGACTTTTTAGGCTCTTCAAATGAAAACTTTGACAAATTTAGCGACGTTGACTTGAAGTTTGGCGAAATCGAGGACAGCAAAGGCAAAAAATATAAACTTGACCAGTCAAATTACAGCAGATATGTTGAAAGCAAAGATAGAACGCTGAGAATGAACGCCTTTAAGCGAATGAATGGAAAGTATGGCGAGTATATAAACTTTTTAACGAGCAACTATGCAACCGATGTAAAGGAAACTTGCACCTTTGCAAAACTTAGAAAGCATAAATCGGCACTTACTGCAAAGATATTCAACGAAGAGGCAAGCGAAAAGACATATAATATGTTGATTAAAAAGGTTAGAGAACATATCGACATCGTTGAAAAGTTCTATGAAATAAAGCGCAGAGCGTTGAAACTTGACAAAATTGCAATATACGATTCTTTTGCATCAATCTGCCCAAATCTCGACCTAAAATTTACCTATGACGAGGCGATAGAACTTGTCAAAAAGGCGGTTGCGCCAATGGGACAAGAGTATGTTGACCTTATTCAGCGTGCAAAAGACGAAAGATGGATTGATGTTTATCCAAACGAAAACAAGGATAGTGGGGCGTTTGAATCAGCAAGTTATGGAGTAACTCCGGTTGTTTTGACAAACTTTGAAGGCAATCTAAATTCAGTGTTTACGCTTGCGCACGAACTAGGACACGCAATGCACAGTTATTACTCCAACAAAACGCAGCCATTTGAAACTGCATCATATACGATCTTTGTTGCCGAAGTTGCAAGCACAACAAACGAGATGTTACTTTTAAGATATTTGCTTGCAAATGCAAAGACAAAGAAAGAAAAAATATATTACTACAACTATTTCTTAGTCAATGTTAGATCGACCATATTTAGACAAACAATGTTCAGTGAATTTGAACAATTTGCACACGAAAGATACGAAGAGGGCACTCCACTTACAGTTAGATTACTGTGCGACAAATATGAGGAGTTAAATAACTTTTACTATGGCAAAAAAGTTCAGCAAATTGACGAAATGAAGTATGAGTGGGCAAGAATACCACACTTCTATAGGTCGTTTTATGTGTATAAGTATGCAACAGGAATGATTTGTGCGATAAATATATCAAATGGACTTATTGAAGACAACAAAAATATGCTTAAAAAGTATATAAACTTCCTTTCATCTGGTTGCAGCAAAGACCCTATATCTCTTTTAAAATCGTGCGATTGTGATTTGGAGAGCGATAAACTGTTTGACGATGTGTTTGAGTATTGCAACAATATGCTAAGCCAACTTGATGCCTTGGTATAGCATTGCATACCACCTTGCATACTACTTATAACTTGTTGCATACCATTTGCACATTTATGCATAATTATGAATAAATAAAAGCACACAGGTTATGTGTGCTTTTTTCTCATTTGTGTTTTCATCTACTACTGTTTTGTCCTATAAGATAACCAATCATAAAAAGTGTTAGGTCGCTGCAGGCATTGTTTGGTGGAGGACAATTTACTGGAGGATTACACAGATATGGGGGATTTCCCTTGCAGCAATTGCGGAGATAACTGATATTGCAATTTCTTAGCGTGTTCATATTTCAGCCTCCACATTATCATCATATTAAACTGCGCCAAATGTGTTACTACTTTTCTTTGCTTGTTTTGTAGAAGATTTTTGTTAGGCACTTATTCATAAGATTTACGCTTGTAGCCTTTTTGCTGCGTAGAACCAGTGATATTGACGGCCGATTATATACATTGGCTTAAACTTTTTCTTTTCAATCACTTGCGCTATCTTCTTTACGGCATATTCAGGCGACATTCTGCGCTTTTCGGTTTTTTCAGTTGGCTTTGTAGAGAGTTCGATTGCCTCTTTATAGCGTTCGTTTGTGTCATATTTTTTAACTCTGTTTGCCGTGAAGTTGGTTTTTATATCTCCAGGGCAGATCGAAGTTACTTGAATCGATGTTTTTGATAGTTCCATCTTCAAAACTTGCGCAAAACTGTGAACTGCCGCTTTACTTGCACAGTAATATGCCTTAAATGGCACTGGGAAAAGGGCGGTTGCCGAAGATATAATCACAATCTTAGAGCGCTCTTTCATCATAGGGATCGCATATTTGCAGGCGTTTGCCGTGCCAAAAAAGTTGACGTCAAATTGCTTGCGTGTGTCTGCCTCCGGAAGCAGTTCGATTGCGCCAGAAAGCCCATATCCAGCACAGGTTACCAAAATGTCTATTGGCCCGTGTTTTAGATATATATCGTCAAAAACCGCTTTAAGTTTTTGGTCATCGCCGACATCACATTGATAATCTCTTCCGTCAAGCGAAATATCAATAACTTTATCACCTTGCGCTTCAAAGGTTTCTAATAAGCCTTTTCCAATTCCGCTAGATGCGCCGGTGATAACAACTGTTCTTCTATCTACTCTCATTTTCATCTCCAAATCAAATATATTTTTATCACATTTTTTGTTTTTTTCAAAATGATTTGACAGTGATTTGTAAAAATGTTACCATATATAGCGATATTTAACGTTGTTAGTTCGCCTTTTCGAGTATTTTCTGCGTATAATTTTGCGGCGAACTTACTACAATATAAATGAGGAAAAATATGAATAAAACTAAACGAAATCTTATGCTTTGGGCTGCAATAATAACACTTGTTGAAGTGTGTTTAAACCTTTCTATGCTTGCTCTTGCATATTACAATCCGGATTACCTTGTTTCTAACAAGTTTTTGCTGTTTATCTTTAATTGCACGATTGGGGCATACGAAGATGGCACGTTGTATATTATGATGGGTATCGTTCCTACAATACTTATGAATCTTGCTGGGCTTGTTGGGGCAATTCTTATGTTTGTTGTGATTAGAAACAAAGGAAAACACTTTAGACGTTCAAGAGGAATGTATCTCACTTCGGTTATCTTAATTATTTTCAGTGCCGGCATTATTCCTTGGATTTTGCTGCTTATTGCAATGTTCACACCTGACATTGTCGTTATGAATACTTATGACGAAGTGCGAAGTGAGGAACGCAGAGAACAGCACGAAATGGACTATAAAAGGCAACAGATAGAAAATCTTAGAAAGATGAAAGACGAGGGTATAATAAGCGAAGAGGAATATAAACAACGCTTGATGGACCTTTTATAATAAGAAATTTGAGAGCAATTTGCTCTCTTTTTTTATTTTCAAATTGTTTGGTATTTTGATTGCAGTTTGCTATAATGATTGGGTTGTTGTTTTAGGAGAGAGAATGTTATCTAAACTTAAAAGCCTTGGGCTTATTGGAATAAACGGCTATGCAGTCGAGATTGAAACTGACATAAACAGAGGGGTTGTTGGCACTGACCTTGTTGG
>CANQIX010000024.1 GCA_947624105.1 uncultured Clostridia bacterium | reverse complement strand
CCTTTGCCTTTGATTTTTCGTTGTTAATAAGTGTAGCAAAGGTTTCTCCAAAAGCAAAGTCAACCTTCTTTCCGCCAACGTGCGTAACGATGTCGCCAACTTGATATTGCCCGGCATTATATTGGTTGCTGTATGCCACAATCTGTGGAACGTCATATCCAACTGCGCACAACAAAATCCACGAAAAGACTATTGCTGTTATAAAATTCATTGTTACGCCGGCAAGAAAAACGATAATTCTCTTCCAAGGCTTTTGGCTGTTAAACGCGCCAGGATCATTCTCTTTTCCGTCATCTTCGCCATAGAAAGCACAGTATCCACCGAGAGGAAAAAGTCTAAGCGAAAAAGTTTCCCCCGACTTAGAGGTATGAGAAAAGAGGGCTTTACCAAAGCCGATAGAAAATTCCGTTATCTTAAATTTTAATGCTTTGCCGGCAATGTAATGCCCTAGTTCATGGACAAGCACCATAAACAACAGCACAACTATTGCAAGTAAGATATAAAGCAATGTGATCATAATCCCTCGAAGAATGATTTTGACGGCAAAATTTTGTCAATTTGTCAGTTGTAATTAGAATGCAAAAATCAAGAATGCAAGTAAAATGTATGGTGCAATATAGATATATGAATCGATGCGATCCAAAAGTCCGCCGTGCCCAGGAATCAACTTTCCGCTGTCAGAAACGCCTGCTCTTCTTTTAAGGATTGATTCAAACAAATCGCCAAGTATGGCAATTATCGTTCCAATAAACACAATGATGAGGTATCCCCAAATTGGGAAAGATTCCGTCAAAAATCCGTATGTGCTTATGTTAGAGAAGATAAGATAAACGCAAGAGAGCAAAAGCATTGGCCACAAAACGCCTCCAATCGCCCCAGAGATAGTTTTGTTTGGGCTGATTTTTGGACATAGTTTTTTGCCACCAATAACTGAACCTGTAAGCATAGCAAATGTGTCTTCAAGCATAGGAATAAGCAGTGCTGTAAGCAAAACAAAAACTGAGAAATCTGCTCCAACATCGCTAAGTTTTCCAAGTGGAAGTAGGTTGATGTGGTTGACAAAAATCATAAACAAGAAGAAAAAGCCAGGATAAACAAGCAAAATAAGTGTGTTTAAAGCCTTTTTGAAAGCAAATTTAGCAACAGATGTGTTTGTTATTTCGCGTGCTTTCATCTCGCTTATCGATCTCTTTTTGCTGAGTAATTGCACTAAAAACGCAACAAGAACAACAGCAAGCATAATTGCAACATTGATTAAAATTGCCCAAAGCACATAGTAAAGGTCTGCATTAGCATTTCCGTAGAAGATACACAACAAATTTACGGTCAATATCACTGCAGGAAAGATAACTCCAATGATTTGGAAGTTATATCTTTTTGCTTTAGACAAAAGTCTTGATGTTTCATACGCTGCAATACAAGCCAAAACGCCAAAGAACGCATCAAAGAAGTATGCGCCCCAATCAGCAACAAATATCTTCAACACAAAGAGCATTGCAAGTAGCACTACTATAAAAATTGAAGAGTAAACTCTTTTTTTCATCTTAATTTCCTCCGAATCTTCTGTTTCGTTTAGAATAAATCTTTAGAGCCTTTAAAAGTTGTTTTTCATCGAATGCTGGCCAACAAACTTTTGGAAAGTATAGTTCACTGTAAGCAAGTTGAAAGAGCATAAAATTTGAAATTCTCATCTCCCCGCTCGTCCTCACAACAAGGTCGATTGGAGGTGCTGGGTAGGAATAAAGATTTTCCTCAATATCTTGCTCTGTTATTTGCTTTTTGCCAGATTCAAGTGCCTTGTTAACCGCCCTCACTATGTCGCTTTTGCCACCATAATTGATTGCAAGATTAACGGTGAGTCCTGTATTATTTTTGCACGAATCCAGCACTTTTAAAAGCATATTTTTTAAATCGTCGGGAAATGGAGAGATATCCCCCATACAAACAAACTTAACATTGTAACTTTTAAGTTCTTCTAAGCGATCGTCAAAAGTTTTTCTAATAAGTTCGAATATTGCATCGATTTCTTCCTTGCCTCTGTTCCAATTTTCAGTGGAAAAGGCAAAAAATGAAGCATATCTTATTTGCGGATATTTTGTCAGCGTTTCGATAATATCCGCCAGAGCCTCTGCCCCTTTCTCGTGCCCATATAGTTTGTTAAATCCGTGCTTAACGGCCCATCTTCTGTTTCCGTCCATAATGAATGCAATATGGGTAGGGTAGGTAGAAATTTTCATAACGCTCCTTTTAAATTGTCATTATCTCCTCTTCCTTTTCCTCGCAAAGAGCGTCAGCAAGACCTGTGTATTTGTCAATATGCTTTTGAACTTCCTTTTCAGCAGCGCTCATCTCATCTTCCGAGATGGAGTTGTCTTTTTTAAGGTCTTTCAAAAGGTCCAAAGCATCTCTGCGTGCGTTACGCATAACAACTTTGGTATCTTCGCAAATCTTCTTTACGTTTTTAACAAGTTCCTTTCTACGTTCCTCTGTAAGCATAGGAAAAACAAGCCTAATTGTCTTGCCGTCGTCGGTAGGTGTGATTCCAATATCTGCTTGGATTATCGCTTTAACGACATTTTTGATTTGACTTTGATCCCACACGTTTATGTTTAGGATTCTTGCTTCGGAAACGGATATCGTTCCCATTTGTGTAAGAGGTGTCATAACTCCATAATATTCAACTTGCACTTTGTCAAGAATATGTGGATTTGCACGACCTGCTCTTACTAAAAGATATTCGCTTTGCTGATGCGAATATGCTTTGTTTAAATCAGATTTCAATGATTCATAAATATCATCAACAAGTTCGTTCATAAAAACTCCTTAACGCAGTTATTATAACTTAAAACAAAAATATTTGCAAATAAATATATACTAAAAAAGAGAAAAAACGAATTTTCTCTTCTTTATATAACTATTAGTGAATGCTAATTTCGTCATCAGTGTAAGGATTTGTTACATCTGTGATTTTCTTATATACTCTCTTTGACGATGCCAAGAACTTTGAAAAATCCTTGTTTGAATCGGCAACTGGAAGTGTGATATCCACAACATTTGCGTCTTTAAAATCTTCAAAGAAGTTGATTTGATAAGAATTTGTGCCCTTAAGTGCGCTTGAAACAGGTTTCAAAAGGTCGTTTCCAAATTTCTTAACAAATCTGTTCATAACTGCATCTGGAGATTGTTCAAGTGCCAAAACGTTTTCTGTGTTTGTTTTAAAGGTTTTGTATAAATCGTCTGGATTTTTGTATACTGCCTTAACTTTTTCGACGTTGTCTTCATATAGTTCGTCTATATGTCTAAGCATCTCATTTGCGTCTTTTCTAAACTTAGAAACGATGCCAGGAATGTTCTTTGTTTCAGTTTCGTAAACATCTCCAACGGCGGTTTCATAACCCTGCAACTTTCCTAAGATGTCCTTTCCTACGCGCAAAATCTTATTTTTAGTCTTCTTGTCTTCTTTCAAAGTAGAAACAAAGTTCTCTTCGCGGTTAAGTTGATATAATTCGATAAGTTTTTCGAGTTGTTCGGTGATTTCTTCTGTTCCGTCAAAAACTTTCTTATTGTTGAAGTTAACAACCAAAATTTGAACATACTTTTTATATTCTTCTTCCGAGTTCTTTCCTGCAAACACTTTGAAGAATTTTTGAGCGAGTTCCTTCTTCGACAACTCGTCAACATCGATTTCGGAGAGAGTTTTGTTGTCCTTAACTTTCTTAACAAGTTCTGGCGCTGTCAATTTGTTTGCATATCCTAAGATTGCATCTCCCAAAGAGAAGAATCTGCCGGCATAGTTTGTGCCCTCTTTTGCGTCGATGTCTTTAAGTTCGTTTACAACGGTTTCAAGTTTTGTTACTGGAACGCTGTAAATTTTGCGAGAGCCAAGCAGATATTCATACGCACCATCTTTTTCCAAATTGTCGATTAAGAAGTAAACAACATTTTGATAGTTTGTTCTTACCTTGTCTTCGTCTACAAGCAGTGAATGATAACTTGCTCTGTCATAGAAGTTGGTGTTTGGAACATCGTTCATTGCGCATATACTTGTTGGATTTGAGAAGAGTGAATATATGTAAGAATCTACTTCGTTTTGTGGATAGAGTTTTTCCATAAAGTTTCTAATATATTTTTCTCTCTTTGCAAGTTCCGCATCGTTAATTGTAAGCACTGTAGAGTTGTTGTAAATCCAATCGTGCAAAAGTTCGGCAAGGCATCTAGAATCCTTTGTGTTAACTGCAAGATGATTCTTCGCCTTAACAACAACATAGTTAAATGCCGATTTTATCTTTCCACTTGTAAGAGTAAAGAGCGATGGATTGGTTTTAAATATTTCTGCTGCCGATCTAGAGCCAAATATTCTTACGTTTCTGTTGTTTTCGTCATAGATGTAAAGTTGTGTAACTGCAGCAAAGTTGCTGTCTACCTTTAAGGTGTTTGCGCGGTGCAAGAGAGTGGAACACTTTTCATAGAGTGCTGTTGTGTCCTTTCTTGCATACGAAATCTTCTCGTCGTCGGATACAAACGCCCCATCGTCAGAGTAATCCATATAGTTTCTAAATTTATTGAAAATTGCACTATAAACAGCACGGAAGTTTCCAATTTCATACTTCTTTCTGTCGAAGTTGCCATCTTCATCTAAGAACATCTCTGCGTTTGTCAAAGATGAAACATAGATGATGTTGTAAGGATTGATTCCTCTTGCAGTTGTGTCCTTAAAGAGCGATTCAAGTCTTGAACGAGTTTCGGAAGCCGATTCATTTTCGTCAAAACTCGAATATCTTAAAGTTTTGAAGATGACGTTTCCTGCTCTGCGTCTATCTTGTTCACTTGTATAGTCAAGAAATCTGTCAAGGTGAGGTCTAAGCGAACTTAAAATTGCCGAAACGCGAGGCAAATTTTCTGCCTTTATGCGAGAATAATAAGCCTTTTCAACATCTTGTGGATTCATTGAAAAATACTTTTCAGCGAACTTGCCAAGTTTTTCAACAAATTCAACTTCTGCATTTTGAATATCACTATTGCTCATCATATACCTCCTAAATAAAGTTATGCTTAAAACAATACACTTATAGTATACCATAAAAATGAAATAAGTCAATACGCAAAATAAAAAAGGCTTGCATAGAGCAAGTCCTTTTTTTCGTTTAAAATTATTTTCCTGCCATTTGTTTTGCAACTTCTTCAGCAAGGTTGTCGTTTCTCTTTTCAAGTCCTTCGCCAAGTTCATAACGAACAAATCTACGGATAGAAAGTTTTTCGCCAATCTTTAAGGTTGCTTCAGTCAAAACGTCTTTAATAGTTTTGCTTGAATCTTTAACAAATGGTTGATCCAAAAGGCAAACATCTTCGTAATACTTTTTGATTCTGCCTTCAATCATCTTGTCAACAATAGCAGCAGGCTTTCCTTCGTTCAATGCTTGAGCCTTCAAAATTTCTTTTTCATTTTCAAGTTCTTGAGGGTCAACTTCTGCCTCGCTAACATATTTTGGCTTTGCAGCAGCGATTTGCATTGCAATATCCTTTACAAGCAATTGGAAATCTTCGCTCTTTGCAACGAAGTCTGTTTCGCAGTTAACTTCAACAAGCACGCCAATCTTGCCGCCCATATGAATGTAAGATGCAACAGCACCTTCAGAAGCGATACGAGATTGCTTTTTGTCAACAGCCTTCAATCCTCTTTCACGAAGAAGAACGATAGCCTTTTCAAAATCGCCATTAGCATCAGTAAGTGCCTTTTTGCACTCCATCATACCAACACCTGTCTGTTGTCTTAATTTAGCAACATCTTGTGCAGTAAAACTCATAATCTTTCTCCTTTAAAAATTATTATTCTTCAACTTTTGTTTCTTTTTTAGTAGTTCTTTTTGCAGGTTTCTTTTCTACTGGTGCTTGAGCAGCCTCTTCAGCAGGCTTAACTTCTTCTTCCTTAGCAGCCTCTTCCTTTTCTTCTTTCTTAGGAGCGGCTTTCTTTCTAGGTTTCTTAGCAACTTTCTTTTCTTCTTCAGCGGCTTCAGCAACCTCTAAACTTGGTTTTGCTTCGGTTAAAAGGCTTTCGATGTCGATGTTTTCTTCCTCAGTAGTTTCCTTCTTCATTGAAACACCTTCACGTGCTTCGATAACTGCATCAGCGATAGCGCTTGCAATAAGTTTAACAGAACGAATAGCATCATCGTTTCCTGGAATAACAATGCTAACGTGTGATGGATCGCAGTTTGTGTCAACAAGTGAAACAACTGGGATCTTCAAAATGTTTGCTTCGTGAACACAGATATCTTCGTTTGATGGGTCAACAACGAAAATTACACCTGGAAGTTCGTGCATATTCTTGATTCCGCCAAGATTCTTTTCGAGTTTATCTCTTTCAGCCTTTAAAAGAGCAACTTCTTTTTTAGTTAAAAGGTCAAATTCTCCAACCTTTTCCATTTGGTTAAGTTTGTTTAATCTTTCAATTCTAGAACGAATTGTTTTGAAGTTTGTAAGAGTTCCGCCAAGCCAACGAGTGTTGATGTAGAACATTCCGCATCTTTCTGCCTCCTCTTTAATAACTTCTTGTGATTGTTTTTTAGTTCCCACAAAGAGAACGTTCTTCCCAGAAGCAACAACATCGCGAACAAAAACATACGCTTTGTCAATTTGTTCAGCAGTGCGTTCCAAGTTTAAGATGTGGATATCGTTTCTTGCAGTAAAAATGTATTCAGACATTTTTGGATTCCACTTTCTTGTCTGGTGTCCAAAGTGAACGCCGGCTTCAAGGAGTTGTTTAATTGAAATAACTGACATAAATACCTCCGTGTTTTTTATCTACCCCAAAGTTTTATCTCCTTAGGTCAACCCAAGATTACTCTTTTGTCTACATCAAAATTCATAACAAAACTTAACAAAAACTAAAATGATGTAAACGTTCAGGCAACCGACCTAAAAATGGTCTTTGAGTGCTTATTGTCTTTACGACTTGCTAAGTCTAACATAAACGCAAAAAAAAATCAAGCAAAATTATGTGTTTGCTTGAAATAAATTACTATAAACTATTTATGATAAGACTTTCCGGCAATTATCGTAAACGCCCTATAGAGCTGTTCGACAAACATCACCCTAAACAGATTGTGCGGAAAGGTCAACTTTGAAAAAGACAGTTTTTTATCCGCCCTTGTCTTAACAGCATCGCTTATTCCATAAGAGCCACCGATAACAAAGGTAATCTTAGATGCTTTTAGCGAAACTTCGTTTAAAAATTCGGCAAACTTTTCACTTGACAGTTCCTCTCCCTCTCTGTCAAGCGCAACAAGATAGCCTTCAACTTTCTTTAAAATGTCATTTCCCTCACGCTCGATAATTACCTCCGGATTTTCAAGTTGATTTTGCTCCTTAACTTCTATTATGTTCAACTTGCAAAAGGCGGAAAGGCGCTTTGCATATTCATTTGCTGCGTCTACGGAGAATTTTTCTTTTAAGTTACCTACACAGACTAGATTTATCGTAATCATATCACACCCCAAATAAACGACGCTCCAAAAACGAAAGTGAAAATTGTGGCAACACCCGACAAAACGATGCTTGCCCAAAGCAAAACTGCCGTTCTCATCTCCATCTTACTCTTCTTTGGTGTTTCGTCTTTAACAACCTCTTTCACTGCGTCTGGATTGTTCTTAACAAACTCTCTAAATTCCTCAAGGCTCATATTGAACATTCCGTAAGAGTCCGGTGCGTCCAAATCTTTGGTATTTCCCGTCTTTATGTTGTATATATCGTGATAGAGGTTCACCTTTGCCTGCATATCTCTCAAAAATTTTTGACTCGTCTTGTAGTTATCTTCAAAACTATACACCTGAAGTTTGCGAACAAGATACTTCATAAGCAAAATCGAAAATGCAAGCACAACAAAAAGAACTATCGTGCCAAAAACGATGTTTTTTGCCATAACAACATTTATCGCGTGCATAAGCCCACCTGCAGATAAACCTCTCTGCACACAGAACGAGAATATCACACTTAACGCGTTGTTGACAAAGTGTATTATCATACAAGGGAAAATCGAACCGCTTGCATAGGCAATATAGCAAAGGAACATTCCAATCAGCGTTGCATAGAAAAATTGTTCAATGTTAAGGTGCAAAAGACCAAACATGAGTCCGGTCAAAATAATGTTTCCGTTCACCCCTAATTGTTTGTTACCCAGCATAAGCATACCTCTGTGAGCATTTTCCTCGCAGATAGCCGGCAAAACAGCAACGAAAATCAAATTTAGCACCAAAGATAGAACGCTTGAAGAGGATTCCACAAAAGTATATTCATAACCTAGCCTTGTAAGAATCGTAAAGAAAAAGGAAGAAATAAAGGTGTTAAGCACATACACAAGCACGCCGATTGCAAACGACACCAAAATCACTTTAAACGAAATTCTCTCATAGCCAAAACTATAAAAAACGTCCTTCGTTTTGCTTTTAGAAACAAGTTTAGAAACTAGGATAGGAAAGATAAACAGAATGCCAATTTGGAAAAAGGCATTGATAAAATAAACACCTCCCTCTCCCATAAACGCGAAAACGTTGAAATAACTGAGGATACGCAGTGTTATAAAACAACAAACGATAATAAAGTAAACTAAACTAGAAGTAAATGCGTATTTCTTTTCCACTAACAAATCCTTTTTAACGAAACGATTATAGCATACAAGCAAAATTTAAAGCAAGTCGCCACTACTATTTTACTATGCCGGAACCATATTTATAACTAATATCAGCACACTTATTGCAATTCCAATGTAGATAGAAATAGGAATTTTTGCCTTAACAACAGGGGAAGAATTGCTTTCAACATCTTCCTCGTTTTTATATTTTCTCTTTTTAAGCACAAAGAAGTAAAACAGTAGGAATACCCCAACTCCCACAAGCGCTAGCACAATACTGATAATCACAAACCAGACTGAAATGTTAAGTTTTGCAAACACGCCAATGTTCATAAGGTATTGCACCACAATAGTTGTTATGTTGTTGAACATATGAATGAGCATCGTGTAAAAGATGTTGCCCGTTTTGTCGACAACTATCGCAAAGAACACGCCCATAATCATTGGATAGACAAATTTGATGATGTCTGCGTGAGCAAGTGTAAACAAAAGTGCCGAAAGCCCAATTGCCCACTTTGACCCCATCGATTTTTTTACGCCGTTAAAGATAACTCCTCTAAAGATAAGTTCCTCCGCGATTGCAGGCATAATTGCAAAAAATACGATGTAAAACAAGAGCCAACCAACGTTGTTTAAAGGCAAAATCTCAGCACTTGGAAAGATGTTCCAAGAAGCAAACATTGCCTTCATACTCCCCTCCATAAGAGGCATAAAAAGGGCAACCATAACACCCCCAAGCAGTGCGCACAAAACGGCAGTTAAAGGGTCGATTGACTTATCTACTTTCAGTTTGCAAGCACTAAATGAAATCTTTTTGGACGCGGTGAAAATAAGAAAAACAGAAAGAAGTGTCAGTTGCGAAACGATGACATAAGGCACAGAAAACGCAACATAGTTATAAATTGTGCTTATCCAGTTCTCGCCAAGTGCCACTCCAGTCAAGTTGAAAACAACAAAACCAATATAAAGCACAACTATGCCAACAAGAAGTGGAATGGTAAGACTAAGCAGAAAGATTACTCCTGCATCACCTATGTTATAAAAATTTCTCTTTTCAAATGTCTTCTGTAATTTCTTTTCGTCTGTTTTTTCCATAGGAAAATAATAGCATAAAAAAATCAAAAAAACAAACAAATGCTAGACTTGTTGCACTTTTTATAGTAAAATATCGCTATGGAAAATTATATCGAACTAGCCTTAGCGGAAGCGCACAAGGCATTAAAGCAAGGAGAAGTGCCAATTGGTGCTTGTATCGTAAGAGATGGCAAAGTGATTGCAAAGGCGCATAACATAAGGCAAAAAACTCGCAATGCGGTGAATCACGCTGAGATTATTGCCATTCAAAAGGCTTGCAAAAAGTTGCACGATTGGCGTCTTAGCGACTGCGACATCTACATCACCTTAAAGCCTTGCCCAATGTGTGCCGGTGCTATTGCAAACGCACGAATCAAAAATGTCTATTATGCCGCCGAAGAAACAAACAGCGACGACCATCTTTGTGAAAGCATATTTTTAAGCAATCGCCTAAATCATAAGCCAAATTTAATAAAAATTGAAAACGAAGAGTGCTCCAAAATTCTCAGCGACTTCTTCGCATCAAGAAGAAAAGAAAATAGGGACTAGCCCTATTTTTTATTTGTCTTCAAAGTAGCATTTTACCTTTGCCTGAGAAACTTCTTCATAGTCGGTTAAGATGTCGTTGTCAAAGACAAGTTTTGATGTTGCCACGTTGTATCTTTCTCCGTCAACCTCGATAGGTTGTCCGTTATATGTAAAATATCCATCATCATCAACAGCTATCTCACTTGTGATTGCAAAAAGATATTGAATTTTGTTTACAAGTCCAAAGTCGACATTGTTGATTTGGTATGTCCAATTTGAATGCGTTTCAATCGTCAACGAGGTGTAATTGTTTCCTATTTTGTCCGCCGTTTCGCCAAACTTATAGGACTTAAACAACCCCTGTTGGTCAAGTAAATCTTTGTTGTTTGCAATAAGCGCCTCATAGACATTTTTGCTTGCCGCTTTGTAAGTTGAATCTAAAAAGTCGCCCACTTGCACCTCACTTGCATCGACATTTACTCCCTCTAAAAGTATTGGTCTTCCTTGTTTAAAATCGATACTCTCTTCCTTTCTAAGCACACGCAAGTTTTCGTCGCAGATGCAGTAGTTTTCGCCCACCTGCACGGCATATACCTCCTCGCGTTCAACAACGTGAATGACGTATTTGTTTGGAAAGACCGTTTCGATATTTACAACTTCGATGTATGCAAACGTTTCGTTTTGTGCCGCGTAGTTTTCGATATTTTTTATGTATTTGTCCTTTTTGTCAAAGAAAACGCTTCTGCCATATTCAAATTTAGCGACATCAATTATCTCTTTGTCGGTTAAGCCTGCAAGTTTTATCTTTGAAGAGTGGTATTCAACTTCGACCGAAGATAAAGCAAACATTGTCCACATAAGTAGCAATATTAGCACAAGCACACCTATAATGATTGTTATCCAATTTATCGTTTTCTTATTAGCCAAGTTTTATCCTTTTAATGTCCGCCCCAACCTGCTCGTAGGTTCTTTCAAGTTGAAAATATCCTCTGTCGATGTAATCAACTCCGCTTATGGTGGTGTAACCCTCTGCAATTAGCCCAGCGATAACAAGCGCTGCCCCTGCCCGAAGGTCATTTGCATAGACCTCAGCGCCATAGAGTTTTTCAACGCCATTTATTATTGCAAGCCTATCTCTCACAAAGATGTCAGCACCCATTTTGACAAGTTCCATAACGTGCGACATACGATTTTCAAAGATGTTTTCTCTTATCACCGTAGTTCCGTTACTCACCGCCGCAAGCACCATAATCTGCGCCTGTAAGTCGGTTGGAAAGTTTGGAAATGGAAGCGTTTCTAAAAACTTTATTGCAGAAGTTTTCCCAAGCCTCGACACAATAATTCTATCACGTTTTTCCTCAATTTGACAAGCACTTTGATTAAGTATGTCAAGAAGCATTTGATTATCTTTTCGCCTTGCACCCACAATTTCTAATCTCTTTCCGCACAGCGCACCAAGGATAAGATGCGTGCCGGCGATGATTCTGTCTGGCATAACCTTAAACTCTCCGCCGTGTAACCTTTCAACGCCCCTAATTTCAATTATGTCCGTCCCTGCGCCCCTAATATCTGCACCCATAGAGTTTAAAAAGCGTGCTAGTTCGACAATTTCTGGCTCTTTTGCCGCGTTGTAAAGCGTGCTTACACCTTTTAAAAGACAGCAAGCAAGAATCAAATTTTCTGTTGCGCCCACACTCACCGAACTAAAGACAACCTTTCCTGCCTGCATATTTTGTCCGTAGCAATATATGTATCCGTGTCTTTCAATTATCTTCGCACCCAGACTTTTTAGCGCGCTTATATGTATA
>CANQIX010000023.1 GCA_947624105.1 uncultured Clostridia bacterium | reverse complement strand
AGTCGGGCCTACTCACTTTTTTGTTCAGGCGCATACTTTTCAGCGCATAAGTTTTTATCCAGCCCAACTTTTCGCCCTTGAAGAAGCCAGAAAGTTGTCCTCTGCACACATTTGGAGCGTGATTTTTGAAATATTGCAGAGAATATGGGTTGAAAGATTGCACGGCATATTCGCCCTTATAGTCCTTTAAAAGATTGATAACGTTTTGTTCTAGTTTTCCAACCTTTTTAGAAGTGTTTTTAATTTCAATCAAAATTGGAGTTTGTCCGTCAACAAGTTTAAGAACTTCGTCAAGGGTAGGAATATGCTCTTTTGACCCTTTAAGTTTAAGTGCTTTCAAATCTTCCTTATTCAAAAACTTTAAGTAACCATCGTTCTCTGTCATACGGGAGAGGGTTGTGTCGTGAAAAACGGCAACTGTTCCGTCAGCAAGCAACTGAACATCAAGTTCAATTCCATATCCCTTTTCGATAGCCTTAGAAAAGGCAGACAAAGAGTTCTCTGGTGAAGTTTTATCGTGCAATCCACGGTGTGCTATTGGGGTTTCAACTAGCCAAGATTTAAATATATCGTCCATATACGCTCCGTTTTAAAACAAAGTCTATGTTTAGATTTCGTAAATAATATTCTACAATACTTTAGAAACTTTGTCAAATATTTTAATTATTACTATTTTTATTCTTTTGCATCTCTTTTAATGATTCTATTCTGTTCTTCGCATCATTTTTTGATTCATTGAGCATCTTTTCGCCTTCCTCTTTCTTTAGTTCCTTCAAGGCGGCAAAGCGAGATTCTCCGCTTAGATATTCCTCATACTTGTCGAAATTGCTTTCGCTGTCAAGGTGAAGTTCGTCAGTTTCTGGGTTATATCTCACAAGCGACCAATATCCGCAGTCCACTGCTTTTTTCATTTCGTTCATCGTTGTTGACATATCAAAGCCGTGATTTACGCAAGGGGCGTAGGCAACGATGATGCTTGGGCCGTTAAATGCTTCTGCCTCTTTGAACGCTTTGATGCACTGATTCATATCTGCACCGAGCGAAACTTGTGCGACATAACAATTTTTTGAAGCGATAGCAATCGAAACGAGGTCTTTTTTCTTCGTCTTTTTGCCTGCCGTTGCAAACTTAACCATCGCGCCACGTGGGGTAGACTTACTTGCTTGTCCGCCGGTGTTTGAATAAACTTCTGTGTCAAGCACTAAGATGTTTACATTTTCGTGTGTGTTTAAAACGTGGTCAACGCCACCATAACCAATGTCATAAGCCCAGCCATCGCCACCGACAATCCACACGCTTTGGTCTTTGTTGGTGTAGTTTGTGCCAAGTTTCATACCAAGTCCAAATTCGGCATTATCTTCAAACAAACTGTTTGCCCACGCTGGTCCGTGTCCGTTTTCGTCTTTAAAGTATGGGCAAGATGGATAAGAACCACCATAGATGCTTGAACAACCGGTTGCGTTTGCAATCAACATTTTATCTCCAAAGAGCATCGTTGCAAGTTTGATGTATGGAGTTTCGCCACAGCCAGCGCAAGCCCCAGAGAATCCAAAATAGCAATCTTTAAATTGCAGTCCTTTTGGCAAGTCGGTTGAAAATGGGGTGTTTTTCTCAGTTTTTAGTGTTTTGCAGAAAGCGTAATTCTTCTTTTCTGTTTCCATCAAGGTTTCGGCTGGTTGCATAACAAGTGCCTTGTTTTTGCTTATGCAAGCATTTGCGCAAACCCCGCAGCCGGTGCAATCTTCAGGCGACACTTGAATGCGATAGAGATAGCCGTTCATTCCAAATGCCTTTGCAAATTCAACTTCTTCTATTGTTTCTGCCTTTACAAGCACAGGTCTTATTGCGTTGTGTGGGCACGCCATAATGCATTGTCCGCACTGTATGCAGTTTAGTGGGAGATATTTAGGCAGATATGCTGCAAAGCCACGCTTTTCAAAATCTGCTGTGCCTTGAGGGATTTTTCCGGATTTTTCAAACTTAGAAACAGGAATTTTATCACCTTCTAGGCGCTCGATATCCTTCATAATGTTTTGATAAAAACTAGAATCAATGTTCTTTGAATTTATCACTTCTTTTGGATTTTGTGTAAGTTTTGATACGTTTACTTCTTCGATTCTGTCGGTCGCAGCGCGCATAGCAGAAAGATTTTTCTCTACCACCGCTTTGCCCTTTTTGGAGTAGGTCTTTTCGACATATTTGGCAATCTGCTTTTGTGCAGTTGCAAAGTCTATCATATTTGAACTCTTGAACATTGCCGTTTGCATAATGATGTTAATTTTGTTGCCAAGCCCCACTTCTTCGGCGATTTTTTGTGCGTTTATAACATACAATTTTGCCTTTTTCTCTTGTAAGGTCTGTTTATATGCGTTAGGCAGAATCTTGTTGATTTCATCGGCAGTAAAGATTGTGTTAAGAAGCACCGTTCCGCCCTTTTTAAGCCCTTCTAAGCAGTTGTATCTATGCACAAACGAGAAGTTGTTTATTGTGATTAAATCGCAGTCCTTAACAAGATAGGTGCTGTGAATAGGGTAGTCGCTTACTCTTAGGTGCGATTTAGTCAAACTGCCCGATTTTTTACTGTCATATTCAAAATAGCCCTGAACATATTTGTTAAGTTCTTCGCCTAAAATTTTGATTGTCGATTTACTTGCAGAAACTGTTCCGTCTGAGCCTAAACCATAAAACTTCATTTGGAACATATTTGCCTTTGGGTGATATTCGATGTTTGGCAAAGATGTGTTTTTTAGGTCGTCGCAGATACCAACGGTGAAGTTGTCTGTTTCTGTGTCAAAGTTTGCAATAACAGAGGCAACCATACTTGGAGTAAAGTCCTTTCCGCCAAGCCCATAACGTCCACCAAGCACCTTAATTTCTGTGCCTTTTAGGGCGCAGGCAACATCAAGATAAAGAGGGTCGCGCGCACCAAACTCGCGTGTTCGGTCAAGAACGATAACTTTTTTGGTCGTCTTAGGTAAAGTTGCAAGAAATTGTGCATAATCAAAGTTCCTATAAAGGTGCACTTTGACAAGTCCAACGTTTTTAAATGCTTTATCTTGCAAAACTTCCTCAATGCATTCGCAAGATGAACCCATACTTACTATTATGTTTTCTGCCTCTTTGCCACCAACGTATTGATAAGGCGAGTAGGATCTTCCTACCACCTTTTTAAAGTCTGCTAAAATTTTTTTAAGCACAGCATACACATTATCATAAGATGGGGCAGAAGCCTCACGATTTTGGAAAAATACATCTGGATTTTGCGCCGTGCCTTTTTGGTATGGTTTAGACGAATCTAATCTGCCCTCTTTAAAAGCGGCAATTTCCTTTTCTGGCAAGAGTGCTTTTATTTGTTCGTCGGTTATTAGGTCAATTTTTTGAATCTCGTGGGAAGTTCTAAATCCGTCAAAAAAGTGAACGACTGGAAGAGAGGTTTTTATTGCAAGCAAGTGCGCAATTAAAGCAAAATCGTGTGCCTCTTGCACCGAGTTTGAACAGAGCAAAAGCGCTCCGGTTTGACGAATTGCCATAACATCGCTGTGATCTCCAAAAATAGAGAGTGCGTGTGTTGCAACTGTTCTTGCAGCAACGTGCAAAACTGCTGGGAGATGCTCGCCGGCAAGTTTATATAGATTTGGAATCATAAGCAACAGACCTTGACTTGATGTAAAGGTTGTTGAAAGCGCTCCGGTTGTTAAACTTCCGTGCAATGTTCCAGATGCGCCGCCCTCTGACTGCATCTCGATTAAGGTTGGAACAGAGCCAAAGATATTTTGGGTGTTGCTTGCAACAAGCCCATCGCAATATTCTGCCATTGGGGAAGATGGGGTGATTGGGTAAATTGGTATTACTTCCGACATCTTATAGGCGATTTTTGCGACTGCGGTATTTCCGTCAATAGTTGATTTCATAACTTCTCCTTTAAATGTAAACAAAGAGAGCATAAAAAACAAAGTATAATTACATAGAATAATTCTATAAAATGCCTAAAAATTTGTCAAATAAATATGTGCAAAAACATTTTTAGTTTGCAGAATTTTATTGTATAATCTAGATATGTTACGAAGAATTATGATGGTTGTGCAATATAACGGAGCGCACTTTTTTGGTTGGCAAAAGCAAAATGGAAAACGAACGGTTCAAGGCGAACTTGAACAAGTTTTTTCTAAGGTAACAAAACAAAACTGCGAAGTTGTTGGAAGTGGCAGAACAGACAGGGGCGTGCACGCGATTGGGCAGGTTGCAACTGTTGACATCGATTCGACTATCCCACTAAAAAATTTGAAACTTGCAGTCAACAATATGTTAAGTGGCGATGTGCTTGTTAAATCTATGAAGGTTGTTTCTGGCGATTTTAATCCACGCTTTGCCGCTAAAAGAAAGACGTATAGATACGTTGTAGGGACGGGGAAGAGAGATGCGTTTAAAGACGAATTTATCACCTATTACACCTACAAAGTTGATCTAGAAAAGATGCAAAATGCAGCAAAATTGCTTGTGGGCAGACATAATTTTAAGGCATTCTGTTCGGCTGATACAGAGGTGAGCGATTTTGTAAGAGAGATATACAGCATAGATATAAAAAAGGTGGGGCAAAACATCATCTTTGAAATAACCGGAAACGGCTTTTTGTATAATATGGTGCGAATAATTGTCGGCACGCTGCTTCAAATCGACCGCATAGGTGAGGAAAACATTAAACTTGCCCTTGAAAATGGCGATAGGGCGCTTGTTGGCAAAACGATGCCTCCTAATGGGCTATATCTAAAAAAGGTTGAATATAAATAAAAAACTTGCAAATTTCTGCAAGTTTTTTTGTATTTAAAGGACTTCTTCTTCAACTACCTCGTGGAAGGTAAGAGGAGATAATTTAAGGTAAAGCACGCAACTTTGCGTAACTGTTTCATAGTTAACAACTATTTGTGTTGAAAAGGTGTAAGCAATGGTGTAAGTTCTGTCGGTTGTGTCAAAAGTGATTGTTACATTCTCTCTGCTAGAATCTGTGCCTGGTTGAATGTATGTTAAAAACACAAATGGGGTATTGTTTGCGTTTGAAAAGGTTACTCTAACCGATGGGGTGTTGTCAAAGGCCATGAAAACTTGTGTAGATGCCGATGTGTCAACCTTTACTGATTGATAAAATGCTGTTTCTTCGCTGTAAGTTTCTCGGTATGCTGTGTTTGTTTGGTCGCCAAATTCAACTAAAATTTTTCCCTCGAAAAGTTGAGTTGAGTAGTCGGTTGTAAGTTCTTGGTCTGGGTCATCTGTTGCTTTTGAAAACTTATAAGAAGTTAAGGAATAATACTGCTGAGCGTTATCTTCAAACACTGCAGTATAGTTGTTTGCCGTCTCTTGTGAGGCAATAAAGGAGATTGTGCTTGACATATTGTCTTCCGCAGTTGTTATGTGATAAACCGAACCATCGCTGAGAAATGTTTGATATTGGTGAATCCAACCGATAAAGCGACAATTTCCAGTGCCTACTACTTTTAATTCTACTCTGTCGCCGGCAAGGTATTGTCCGCTACCACTTAGGGTTGGCACTGTCAACGAACCACTTAAATACGACAGGTTGATGGTAAATGTTTCAGGATCATCGCAGGCAGAAATAAAAAAACCAGTAAGCAACACGATGAGCGCTGCCACAAGATATTTCAATCTACTAAAAAATGTGCTTGCCTTTGATTTCATATCTTCTCCATTACTTTATTTTCTACATTCTTAAACAATTTTATCTATTTTTTTCTTTTAAGTCAAATATTTATTGGCATTTGTCAAAATTAAAGAAAAATTTTAGAGTATTTTTGTTTTCGTTGCATAGAATATTTTGGTAAGGAGTTTTTATGTGGGAATTTTGCCTCTCTACTTCAAAAGTCAATGTAGCAAGATTTATTTATCAAAAACTAAAGGCGCAGGCAGAAGAGTTTAAAATAGTTTTAACTTGCTATGAGCAGTTTGATAATTTTTTTGTTGTTTTGGCTTGTCCCGAAACAGAAAAAACTCGTATGTGCGTCATTTTGGAGCAGAACATAATCAAGGTGATATGTGATTTTTATAAGGAAGACTATCTCGATTCAAACATACACCTACCTATCCACGAAAAGATGGGGATTATGGCGTTTAAAAAGGCTCTTGTAAACTTTGATAAGGAAACGGATTTTTATATTATCAGCAGAAATTTGGAATTAAAAAACAACCTAAATATCGACTCTTTTTATTACTTCAAACTTAAAGCGTTGCGAGAAAAATGGACGGAACTTGTTACACTAGCAAACGATAACAGTGATTATCTCATAGGTGATGACGCATTTTTTGATTTATTAAAGTTTTTAATTGACAATTTAGAGGTTTGTGAAGACGAAATTTCTGTTTTTGAAAAAGAGGATAAATATTCGATAAAAACGAGGGAAAAAATAAATGATTTAAGAGATTTATCAAAGGAAAATTTAATTTCTGTTTTAATTGAACTTTCTCCTAAAAAAATCAATTTATATTGCGAAAATGACGCCTCAACCGCTAATTTTTTAAGCAAAATTTTTGAAGAGAGAATTAATGTAAGTTACAACAAAAGTGTAAAAAATTTTCACTAATCTAAAAAATTCACTTGACAACAAGATTAAAACCTATTAAAATAGAAGTGCATTTAGTAAAAGACAAGTAGTTTTAATCATCAAGTGCACAGAGAAGGGTTGGCTGGTGAGAAACCTAAACTTAGTTTAAAATGAAACCACTTTTATGTTTGAAGATGTAAACTTAATAAAAGAGGCACACTTTGTGTGCAATTAAGGTGGAACCGCGGTGTAATATCGTCCTTAGAACAAATTTGTTTTAAGGATTTTTTGTTACCATTTTTGGTAACTTAAAATCCAAAAAGGAGAGATTATGAAAAACGAAAACGAACTTGAAATGGCAAGACATTCACTTGCACACGTGCTTGCAAAAGCACTTGTAAGCCTTTATCCATCTGCAAAACTTACGATTGGACCTGCAGTTGATAACGGATTTTACTACGACATCGACCTAGACAAAAACATCACTCCAGACGATTTTTCTGCCATCGAAAAAAAGATGAAAGAAATCATAAACAAGGGAGAGGACTTTAAGAAGGTTGTTGTTTCTCGCGAAGAGGCACTTAAATTGTTTAAAGGCAATGAATACAAAACCGAAATCATCAAAGAACTTCCAGAAGGGGAAGAGGTGTCAATTTACTACACCGGAGATGACTTTTTTGACCTATGTCGCGGACCTCACGTAGATAGTTGCAGAAGATTGCAAAACTATGCCTACAAGATTGCATCGATAAATGGTGCATATTGGAGAGGTAACGAAAAAAATAAGATGCTCCAAAGAGTTTATGTGTATGCTTTTCCAGATAAAAAACAACTCAACGACTATGTTGTTATGATGGAAGAGGCAAAAAAGCGCGACCACAACAAACTTGGAAGAGAACTTGGATACTTTACCACTGTCGACTATATCGGGCAGGGACTTCCTATTCTTTTGCCAAAAGGGGCAAGAGTTATTCAACTTTTGCAACGTTTTGTCGAAGACGAAGAACAAAAACGTGGCTGGCTTTTGACAAAAACTCCATTTATGGCAAAGAGCGACCTATACAAAATTTCTGGGCACTGGGATCACTATAAAGACGGAATGTTTGTGCTTGGCGATGAAAACAAAGACAAGGAAGTGTATGCACTTAGACCTATGACTTGCCCATTCCAATATCAAGCATATCTAAACAAAGCACGCTCTTACAGAGATTTGCCTCTTAGATATAACGAAACGTCAACCCTCTTTAGAAATGAAGCAAGTGGGGAGATGCACGGACTTATCCGCGTAAGGCAGTTTACGATAAGCGAAGGCCACCTTATGTGCACGCCAGAGCAACTTGAAGGGGAGTTTAAAAACTGCTTGGATCTTGCAATATTTATGTTAAAAACTGTTGGGCTTTATGAAGATGCTTCCTACAGATTCTCTCAGTGGGATCCAAAAGATAGAAGTAAGTATATCGGCACGGAAGAGCAGTGGAACGAAGCGCAAAGTGCTATGGAAAAAATCTTGAAAGACTTAAACGTTCCTTATGTTGTTGGAGTTGGCGAGGCTGCTTTCTATGGACCAAAACTTGATATTCAAATTAAGAATGTTTTTGGAAAGGAAGACACTCTTATTACGATTCAAATCGACCAAATGCTTGCAGAAAAGTTTGGTATGGAATATACCGATAAAGACGGGCAGAAGAAGAATCCATACATCATTCACAGAACAAGCATTGGTTGCTATGAAAGAACGCTTGCATACCTCATCGAAAAATATGCCGGCGCTATGCCACTTTGGCTTGCTCCAGAGCAGGTTAGAGTGCTTGCTTTAACGGACAGAAACGTTGACTATGCTTATGAAGTTGCAAAAGAACTTAAGGCTGCTGGGCTTAGAGTTGAAGTTGACGACAGAAACGAAAAGATTGGCTACAAGATTCGTGAGGCATCTAACGAGAAAGTGCCTTATATGCTTATTTTGGGCGATGAAGAAACGAACAACAAACTTGTTTCATACAGAGGTAGAAAAAATCAAAACGTAACGGGCGTATCACTTGAAGAGTTTAAATCTAAGTTGCTAAGTGAAGTTGAAAGCAAATATAATGGTTTGTCGGAAAACGCCTAACAAAATTCGACCTTTTTAGTAGAAATTTTATAAAAATTGTTTGGAAATAGTTTGGGAGTATGCTAATATAACAATATCGTATTAAGCGTGCAAAGACGCAAACTAAAAGGAGATAAGTATGGACAGAGTTATGCAGTATATTATGATTGCTGTTGTTGTTGTAATTATAATTGCTATGGTTGTTATGATGTCGTTAAGAAACAAAAAGGAAACACAAAAACTTCAAGAACAAACAAATTCGCTAAAAGTAGGCGACAGAGTTTTGACAACAAGTGGAGTCTATGGAACTGTTACCGAACTCAACTTCACTGACACACAAAAACTTGTTGTTATCGAAACTGGCGGAAAGACAAAAAGTTATCTTACAGTTGATGCTTATGCAATTTATTCAATCTTAACCGTTGACAACAAACCTGCACAAGTTACTGAAAAGAACGAGCAGCCAAAAGAAACTGCCAAAAAGGAAACTGTTAAGGAAGAAAAGAAAGAAGAAGTTGTATCTGCAGAGCAAGTTCAAAAGCCAGCAAAAAAGACAACTAGAAAGAAAACAGAAACAAAATAAGAAAGAGATGCAAAATTATTGCATCTTTTTTAATTTTCAAACAGTTTGTTTTTGGACGAACGTGTGGTATAATAATATTATGAAAAGTTTTGATGTTTTAATTATTGGTGGCGGAGTTGCTGGAATAACCGCTGCAGTTTACGCAAAGAGAAGAGGGAAAAAAGTTGCGATTGTTGAAGAGATGTTGCTTGGTGGGCAACTTGCCTCTATCGACCGCATAGAGAACTTCCCATCTTATGCGAGTATAACCGGCGAAGACCTTATGTATGAATTTCAAAATCAAGTTAAGCATCTTGAAATTGAAGTTATAAAGATAGAATTTTAAGTAGCAAATTGACCTCTTCTCCAAAGGTGATTGTTGGGAAGAAAGAGGAATATTCCGCCGACAGCGTGATTATTGCAAGTGGGCTTCAAAGCGTTACACTTGGCGCAGGCGAAGAGGAATATGTTGGCAGAGGGGTAAGTTATTGCGCCGTATGTGATGCAAACTTCTATAAGGGCAAAACGGTTGCCGTTATGTCAAAAAGGGGTTCTGGCATAAGGGGTGCAGTGGAACTTGCTAGACAGTGCGAAAGGGTTGTTTTGCTTGACAGTGAAAATTTATCTGTTTTCGCCGAAAACAACAAACAAAAAAACATCGAAGTTTACTCCAATGTCCGCTTCAAAAGGCTTGACGTAGATGGAGTTGTTAAGGGTGTTGAAGTTGAAATCGACAAAAAGAGCAAAAAATTTGATGTAAGTTGCGTGTTTGTTGAACTTGGCAAGAAACCTAAAACAGACGAATATGCCGGTGTGCTTAAACTTGACGATGAGGGGTATATTGTAACAAACAGCCTTATGGAAACTTCGCTTAAAGGGGTGTTCGCCTGCGGAGATGTAAGAAACGGAGCGTTAAAACAACTTGTTACGGCGTGCGCAGACGGGGCGATTGCCGGAACTTACGCCTAAAGACCATATTGACTTTTTGGGGTGGTTGTGGTATAATAATTTTGTTAGGAGGGAAGTTAATGAACTCAAAAGCAAAAAAAGTTATTAAAGCACAGATGAAAAGATATCAACAAAAAGCAATGGTAACAAGAGATCTTTTGGATTATTTCAACACTGCAGACGAGGTGTTTGAAGAACGTCCAGTAACAAACATAGATCAAGAAAATATGATTTTCGATTGCTTAGATATGGTAAAAGGAAAGATAACCGCAATCGACAAAGAGTTTGTGCCTTGGGCTTCAAGAAGAGACAGAGTTTATGAAGTTATGGACAAAAACGGCTTGTATGTTGTTAAGCGTATGTTCTCAGACCTCGAAGAACTTGCAACAATCATTGGCAGACAAGAGGCAAAAGCGGAAGAAGCAGCAAATGTTGAAAGCAAAAAGGATTCTGGCTCTGCAAGTATGTAACATTTAAAAACTTTTAGTCATACAAAATAGTATGGAAAAAGGTAGAAAAGTAAGTTACAAAATAATATGCGTAAAAGCGCCAAAATGGCTCGTTCCATTTTTGAAAATGTTTAATAAAAAAGAAGAAGTCAAGTAACTTCTTCCTTTTTTTGTTTAATTAAAATATTGGTTCTTCATAAGTGCTTGGAGCAGGGATATTTAAAAGTTTTAGAACCGTAGGGGCAATCGCTGTGAGGGATTTGCCTTTTTTAAGTTTAACGTTCTTATATTTTTCGCTGACAAGAATAAATGGAACTGGGTTAGTTGTGTGTGTAGTAACTTTGTTTCCATTTTTGTCTAACATCTCTTCAGCATTTCCGTGATCGGCGGTAATGATGCAATCGCCACCAACCATAAGGGTTGCAAGGGCAACAGCATACGCCTGTTTTTCAACGCATTCAATCGCTTCTTTTGTTGCGTTGAAGTTTCCGGTGTGTCCAATCATATCTGGGTTAGAGAAGTTCACGATAATGTAGTCGTATTTATTTGATGCAATGGCGTTTAAAACCTCGGAACATATCTCTACGGCACGCATTTTTGGATAACTTGAAAAGTCCTTAACGTTTATGCTGTCGATAAGTTTTCTATCCTCGCCCTCATAAGGCTTTTCGATTCCACCATTTATGAAGAAGGTAACGTGTGCATACTTTGTTGTTTCGGAGGTGTGGAATTGCTTAAGTCCGTGTTTTGAAATTGTTGCAGCAAGGTTGTCTTCAACGATGATTGGGGGATACATAACGTTTAAGTTTTTAAGGTCGGCAGAATATTCTGTCATAGAAGTAAAAAGCAAGTTCTTAAACTTCTTCGCCTTAAACTTGTCAAAAGTTGGTTCGGTGAAGGCGGTGCTGATTTCTATTGCTCTGTCGGTGCGATAATTGAAGAAGATTACGCTGTCGTTGTCTGTGATTTTGCCGTTCTCGTCGATGACGCAAGGTTCAAGATATTCGTCTGTTATTCCTCTTTCATACATTGTATTTACTGCATCTGTGGCACTAGCAAACTTTTCGCCCTTAGATTCTGTCATAAGGTTGAAACTCTTTTCAACTCTGTCCCATCTTACCTCTCTATCCATTGTGTAAACACGTCCAACAATGGTGGCGATTTTTACGTTTGTTCCTTTAATTTTGTCTTCAATCTGCTTAATAAACTTTATGCCGTCTTTATATCCGGTGTCGCGGCCATCAAGAATGGCGTGAATATAGATGTTTTTAATCTTATAGTTTTTGCACAAATCCAAAATGGCATACATATGCGTAAGTTTAGAGTGAACTCCGCCGTCAGAACATAGTCCCATTATGTGCAAATTGGAATTGTTTTTCTCTGCGTGCAAAAGCGCTTTGATTAGGGCTGGATTTTCATAAAATTTGCCCGTTTCAATATCTCTGTTTATATGCTCTAAGTCTTGCAAAATAACTCGACCAGCGCCGATTGTGAGGTGTCCTACTTCACTGTTACCCATTTGCCCTTCAGGAAGTCCAACTGCGTTTCCGCTTGCTTTCAAAAGGGTGTGAGGGTATTTTTTTGTAAGTTTGTCAAGATTTGGAGTGCCTTGCTTTTTTATAGCATTGCCATAACTATCTCTTTTGTATCCAAATCCGTCTAAAATAACTAAAGTTACCATATTTTTCTCCTGACAAATATGTTAAACCTTTTCCTTAGCAAAGTCAAACAAATGGGGCATATTTTAGTTATCGTTTATGGCGTTTGCGTCCTCGTTTGCAAGCGCGTTGCTCTTTCTTCTTAGTTCGATTTCGTCCAAAATTTCAAGTTGTTGTTTTTTCGTTAAGTTTGCCCACGCATTTTCGCTGGTTACGTCTTTTTGCTTCTTTTTCTGCTTCCTTTCAAAAACCTTTACACTCCCCTTATTTACGATTACGCGTATGATAAGATATAGGCAACCGATTCCAATAATGATGTAGCACAGCCTTGAAAAGATGTTCGCTTGATATCCAAACAGTCCGGCGATAAAGTCGTATTGCAAAAGACCGATAAGCAGCCAGTTTATGCAACCTAAGATTGTTAGCACAAAAGCAATAAAAGTTATCATAATGTTTTCTCCTATATTATATTGTCTTTTATTTTTTGAATTTTATGATTTTAGTTGACAAATATTTGAAGTTAGTGTATAATTCACTACGTTTATTGTAAAAATAATAATTTGTAAACTTGCTTGAGGTAATATTTTGTCCATAATTTTATCCGAAGGTATCCTATGATTTGGGGTATTTTTTATTGAAGTTATGAATATCTTGTTTATAAATTATTGCTTAATGAAAACGGCATTAAGTTACAATTTTCTTTAGAGGAGGCAGTATTATGGAAAAACATTATTTAACACCTGAAGGAAAGGCTCAACTTGAAGAGAAGTTGAATTATTATAAATCAGTTAAAAGACAAGAAGTTGTAAAACGTATTGGGCTTGCAAGAGAATTTGGCGACTTGTCAGAAAATTCAGAATATGACGCAGCAAAAGACGAACAGGCTCAAATCGAAAGCGAAATCACAGAAATGGAAAATATCCTTTTGCACGCAGAAGTTATCGATGTAAAGAACATTAATTCAAACGTTGTAAGCGTTGGAACAGCAGTAAAACTTTATGACGAAGACTTTGACGAAGAGGTTGTTTATCGTATCTCTGGTTCGTCTGAAAGCGACCCTAAAAAGGGAATCATAAGCAATGTTTCGCCAGTTGGTAAGGCCCTTATTGGACACAAGAAAGGGGAAACTGTTGCCGTTAAAACACCAGGCGGAATCAGCAACTTCAAAATTATCGATATTTCTATCTAGTAAACGTCGTTTACAAACTTTTTTGATGCAGTATTTGTAAAGTTATCTTATTTTATTTGATTTTTGTTTCAAATTTGCTATAATAACTTTGTAGGTTGAATTTAAACAATTTACTATAGACTGCAAATTAAAGGAAAGCACAATTTATGGCATTTGTAAATTCAATAAAACTTTTTTTCTCGAACTGGGATAAGGTGCTTAAACTGTTCCTTTTCTATATCGTTGCTTTTGCCTTGACTGCTTGCCTTTTAATTCCAACTTACATCGTCTTTAAAGATGTGTTTGTTGAAGTGTTTACAGATGCGGGAGTTAAGTTTTCTCTGTCTGTTATCGGTGCAAATTTTGGCGTAAACTTTCACAATTTTATATTGGCACTTATAAATTGCTTAATCCTTTGCTTTAACAGCAATGCGGCGCTTTCAATTTATACAGTTGTTGTGATTTACATCATTTTGCCTTTCTTCTTGAACTTAGGCAAATTTGTTACTTGTGAAATGCTTTACGGATATATGTCAAGCAAAAACAAAAGAGGGTTCTTTAGCGCGCTGTTTAAATCGCTGCACAAGGACCTTGGATATGCGCTGCTTAGATCGCTATACGCGTGCGTGTGGTATGTTGGTTTAACTGCTGCAGTGTTT
>CANQIX010000022.1 GCA_947624105.1 uncultured Clostridia bacterium | reverse complement strand
GTAGTTGGATTTGGCACAGTCTTGTCGTAGACAACAAGTTTAATTCCACTGCCCGTTATCTCGTCTTCTAGTTGGCGCGTTAGCCCAAGACTGCGGATTCCCTCATCGGTAACAATCATCACGCTTTTGATGTTTTCTTGCTTTAAAATTTCTATCAACTCGCCGTAATCTTTTAATATCTTTGGTTCTCTGTATGGCAAAAGTGGAATCATTATCTTAAAGATGCCTTGATAGATTCGGCAATACATTTTCTTAAAAATATTCATCACTTTTCCGCCTTTTTATACGCTTTTTCAAAGGCATCGACAATCTTTTGATGCACTCTTTCAACAGTGTCCGCTGCATCGATAACGACAAACGCTTTGTCTTCCTTTGCTAAGTCAAGGTAGCCCTGTCTAACTTTTTCGTGATAAGAGCGCCCTTTACTTTCAAAGCGGTCAAGATTTTTAAGTTTTTCATCTCTGCTTTTGCGCCCAAACCCCTCGTCATAACTTACATCAAGCAAGATAACAAGGTCTGGCTTTACTCCATCTATTGCAATTTCGGTTACCTTCTTTATTTTGTCAAGTGGAATATTTCCGGCAGTGCCTTGATAGACATAGCACGAGTGGTAATACCTGTCTGACACCACAACTTTTCCGCTCTCTAATGCTGGCTTTAACACTTTTTCAACGTGATTGCTTCTGTCTGCGGTCATAAGGAAGAGTTCGGTAATAGGCGAAATATCGCTTTTAGAATTTAAAAGAATCTCCCTAAGTTGTTCGCCGATTTCTGTTTCTCCTGGCTCTTTTGTCAGCACAAAATCCACCTTTTTGCTGCGCAGATAATCGCTAAACAACCTTATCTGTGTGCTTTTTCCGCAACCTTCTCCGCCTTCAAAAGTAACTAAAAATCCCTTTTCCATACTTTCTCCCTTAAAAAAATCGCAAGCAAACGCTTACGACTTTTCTTTTAACAAAATTATTTTTTGCTGCCTTTCTTTGTTGTTTTGCACTCTTTTTCTTCGTGATGGCATTCGCAGTCATCATCGCAGCAACAATCGTCATAAGTAACCACATATTTATCTAAACTCTGGCTCTTGTAATAGTTTTCTGGCATATAGTCAGTTGTGAAGAATCCTGCTGGTGCGCTTAACACTTCTGGGATTCTGTTTACAATTGTTGCACAAGTAAGTTCAACGGTAGATGGTCTTTCGATAACAACTCTTGTGTCTGGCTCGCCATAGATTGTCCAGTCGTTTTTGTCAAACTCGGTCTTATCGTAAACCTTTCCAATGCACTCACTTTCGATAGTGATTCCCTCTTTTGTTTCGGTTGTAACAACTGCGCTCATACCAGTTGCGTATCCCTTTGGAATTGTCATATCAAGAGTTGAACTGTATAGTTTTGATTTTGCAACTTGTGGCACACATTTTTGTGTTTGCTTTGTAACAGTTAAGCCAAGTTTAGAGCAAAGCCAACCATTTACGTTCCACATATAACTTGGTGCAAAGTCGCCCTTTTTGATCTGTTGCTTTCTAACTTCTTCGCTAACTCTGTCGGCAGAGGCAACTTCTTTGTCGAAGTCTTCAAGAGAAAGCCCTGCGCCGTGAGCCTTTGCAAGTGCGATTCCGTAATCTTCAACGTTGTAAGAACTTGAACCCTTTATTTTGGTAATCTTGTGGGTAGCCCCTGCAAGCACGCTGATTAAATTTCCCCAGAACACATCTTGATAACCGCTTCCACAGATTGTGCAGTTGTTTTCGATTGCAAACGCGTTGATAACGCTGAAAATCTTTGGACTGCTGTTTTGTGGAAAGAACGATTCTTCAGAGGTTGTAATGGCATTTACGCCATTTTTTGCACAGATAAGAAGTGGTTCATACATTTCCTTAATATATGACAAAGTGGTAACAATAACAATGTCAACGTCGTGGCTCTTGAGATATTTTTCAAAATTCTTAGAGTCTTGAACCTTAACCTTGTATTCTTGTCCATCACCAATTATTTCACCAATGTCTTTTCCGATTTTTGCTGTGTCGCAGTCAAACGCTCCCACAATTTTTGCGCCCTTTTCAAACACATAGCGCATTGTGTATTTACTCATTTTTCCGCAACCATATTGAACAACTTTAAGTTTCATACTTATCCTCCGAAATTTAGTATATCATATAAATGAAAAATAAATCAAACAAAAAACGACGATATTATTTTAATATTTGAAAAATTCACTTTTTTATAAATTTCTTAAAATTTGTTGACATTGATTTTTAAATATGTTATCATTATCTCGCATTTGAAATGGGGGTGTGGCTCAGCTGGTAGAGCATCTGCCTTGCAAGCAGAGGGTCAGCGGTTCGAACCCGCTCATCTCCACCAAATGAAAAACTAAACGGTTGTCCGTTTAGTTTTTTTATTTCTTTTCGCAGTTTTCTTCAACTAATTTGGCGTAACTCTCATATCGCAACTTCGATATTCTCCCACTGCTAACCGCCTGTTTTACGGCGCAGTCCTTTTCGTCGATGTGAACGTGGTCGCAGGTGCGGTATTTACAATTAAGGCCAGCAAACTCAGTGAAGAAGTTTTGAATATCTTTGATAGAAAGCCCAGATACATCAAGCGCCCTAATCCCTGGAGTGTCGATTATCGAAGAGTCCTTATCCCAAACAAAATATTTTGATGTGGTGGTGGTATGTCTTCCGCGTCCACTTTTTATTCCAACATTTTGAGTCCTTTCGCTTAGGTTTGCGATTGTGTTTGTAAGCGAGGATTTTCCAACTCCGCTGTTTCCAACAAAAATAGCATCTTTCCCCTTCAAAAGCGCTTTTAGTTCCTCTATCCCCTCGCCACTTTTAGTCGAAGTTTTAACAACCTCGATGCCTAATTTTTCATAAACGCTTAAAATTTGGCTGTCGCTCTCTGTCATTAAGTCCGCTTTGTTTAGGCAGATAATTGGCTCTATGCCACTCCCCTGCAACACAATCAAATATCGGTCGATGAATCTTGGGTGCAGTGGTGGTTCTTTGGCGGCAACAACGATAACGGCGACATCGACATTTGTAGCAACAATCTTGTCTTCCAAAACGGCGTTGACTCTTGTGCCATCTCTGTGTCCGCGAGAAAGTGTGCTTTTTCGCTCTTGCACGGCTGTAACAACGCCATCTTCCACCTTAACTCTATCTCCTGGAAAGAGGACTTTGTTGCAAGGCAGATTTTTTGATAGTGCCGCCTTAAACATCTGTCCGTCGTCAAAAACTTTGACCTCCTTAAACGAAGTTTCAACCACAACTGCCGGATTTTCAATTTTAGGCACAAAAAAGCCTTGCAAGGAGAGAGGTTTCCCTTGTTTTGCCCTTTGCTTTTTCTGTCTGCTTTTCTCCGTTTTCACGCTTTCTTTTCCGTTATAGTGTGCCATAATCACCCTCTATTATAGCACCACACGGCGTTTTAGTAAAGCATTAAAATTTTATTTTATCCGGAGTTATTTGCCAATTTGTTTGACAGTGTTATACTTTATTTATTAAAATATAATCATACTATTGAGGAGATATGAAGCAAAAAAGTCCAGAAGTTGTCGCTAAGCGAAAACAAAATTTAAAAATTGCCTTTTTGGTAATTGGTTCAATAGGAGTTGTTTTAGGACTTCTGTTTTATATTTCTCTCTCCCTAAACATTTTTACCGAAAGTTATCGTTACAATTTGACGATTATCGAAATTACAAAGTATGGTTTCCTTGCCTTTTACAATTACACCGATCAAGTGAATCATCAACAATCTCCTTTCAACCCTGCACAATCTTTCTTGATTACAACTATAATCTTTTTATCAATTTCGATGATTTTTGCAATTCTGCGTTTTATCTTTAAGAAGAAGTGGCTCTACATTGTATCCCTATTTTTTAGCATTGCAACAATGTTCTGCTCGCTAATTTTTATGATAAATATGGTCAACATCACAAGTTCTATGACCTTTAAAGGAATCGAATCTTCGCGCATTATGATTATTGGCGTTGGAACTTGGCTTGCGTTCTCCTTTGGAATGGCAACTGGATTGATGTTCTTGACGCAATCGATTTTAGGGCTTGTGTCTGTGAGAAAACCTGTTGCGCGCGTTAAGACAGTTGTCAACGAAAACAACGAAGTTATCGAACTCGTTAGACCTGGCCCTTATCAAAGAACAAAGCGCAACATACTTAGTTTGGTGTTTAACTGCGTTGCAATGTTGTTTGCTCTTGGAGGAATCCTCTCTATCTTTTCAGAATTTTTATACGAAGTCTATATTAACAACGGAATGAGAATTGAAACGTCCTTCTTTATTTCGGGCTTTATGAGTTACAGTCCAGTAAATGGAAACAACAACGGCGAGTCGCCTTTCCACGCATCACAAGTGGTGCTTATAATGTCAATAATATTCCTTTCAATTCTGCTTATCTCCGGCATAGTAAGACTTATCGTTAAATCGAAGTGGCAAAAATGGATTACAATAGCGTTCAGTGGATTTTTAACAGTTGTATCTATTTTGCTTGTCGTTTTTATCAACAATGATGCAAATGTAACAAGTTTTTCAGACGGTGTCAACTCGGTTAGCCTTCAAGTTATGTCCGCCCCTTATCAAATTATGGCGTTTGCCTTGCTTACGGTGGCGCTACAGATAACTTCCTGCGTGCTAAACAGCCTTAAATGGATACAAAAAGTTGAAGTTGTTAAAAAGCCTAAGAAGATTAAGGTTAAAAAGACAGCGCCACAAACTGCAACAGAAGTCTTCAAGTCCGTTCCAATCATCGTGCTTAAGTGCCTTATCCCTGTCTTCTGCCTTGTAACCCTCCTATGTGTAAATTGCCGATTCTTTGTCGAAAGAATATTCTCACAAGAAACTATTATTAATGAATACAACTTCCACGGATATTTCTCCTACACGGCAAACAGCACACTAGGATTTGACTCAAACCCAATGGTTCCATCACAGCAGTTTATTGTAAACGTCTTTGTCTTCTTTATCTTAACAAGCATATTCATAATTCTCAGCTTTATCCTTAAGAAAAAATGGGTAAGATGGCCTTGCATCGTTTTAGGCTCATTGCTTGTCGTTATCACCCTTCTTTTTGCAATCAGTTTCTTTATCAATATCAACTCCCTCAACACAACGTTTAACGGCATAAATGTCAGCAGTCAAGTGCTTGAAGGCCCTTACATTATGATTTTCCTTGCGCTTGCCGGCGGAATAATTGCAATCACAACAAGCATAATCGAACTTGTTAAGGCAAAAAAAGTGGCACTATTTGAAAACAAATTTTCTTCAAAAGATAACTATGGAATGAAAAAAACTTCAAGAAGACGCAAATCTCTATACTAAAAATTTTACCCTCACGATATTTTAGAAAATTTTGTAATAAAATTTGACAAAATTCCTCAAATTTTACTACAATACACTTAAGGAGGGAAAGTATGGCAGGTAAAAAGAAAAGTCTTGGCGGATTGATTTGCAACATTGCTTCTGCAGCACTCGCTGTTCTTGCATTCATTGCTCTTGCATTTCCAGTTTATGGCGGAACATTGAATGTTGGTGGCAAAATTACTTCTAGTGAATCAGCATCACTTAGCGAATTTTTTGATTTTATCAAAAACAACGCAAAACTTGATGGAATCACCGGATACAAAGTTGGCAGCGTTTTTCTTATCATCACACTTGTATTAGTTGCTTTGTGCTTGGTTGTTGCAGTGCTTCAAATCTTTTTGAACAACAAATGGCTTAGACTCGCAGGCTTGATTCTTGGAATCGCAACCGCAGTTGTTGCTTTAGTATTCTTGATTTGTATGCTTGTTGGGTCATCTGCTCTTAGCGAATCTGGTTATGGCAGTTCATTAACCTACTTCGCTCACGCTGGAACTTGGGTTCTTGCATTAAGCGGCGTTGGATCAGCAGCGTGCGTTGCCGTTGCATCAAGATTAAAATAAGAATGATGCGAACAAAAAAAAGAAAGGTATCTCGCCTTTCTTTTTTTATGCTCTCCTACCTGTTTTGATAAAAAAAAGAGAAAATTTCTTTTCTCTTTTTTTTGTTATTTAGACTCTTCGTCTTTTTTTACTTTCTTTTCTTTCTCTACCTTTTTCTTTGCTTCTTTTTCTGCTTTTTCTTTCTGTTTTAATTCCTTCTTGTGATGTGCTTTCTGCATTGCAACTTTAAAACTGTCATACTCAAGGTCGATTCTGTCGTCTTCCGAACGTTCTTTTTCTTTACGTTCTGGAAGAGCCTGTTTTGTGTAAGGCATAACAACGTTGTCTTTGCGCTCACGCACTTCTATTTGATTGTATGGAATCGAAATGTTGTTGCGTTTAAATTCGTTGTATACGTTTTCGATTATGTAGTAATATACGTCCCAATAGTCGTCGTTGTCGCACCAGCAGTTTGCAAAGAAGTCGATACTGCTTGAATTAAGTTCTTTCAATCTGCAAAATGGCGCTGGATCGAGGTAAACTCTGCCATCGCTCTTCATAACATCGGTAACAACCTTCTTAACAAGTTCAACGTCTGTTTCGTATGCAACTCCAAAAGTGAAGTCAACACGACGTTTTGGATATGCCCCAAGGTTTGTTACGTTGCTACTTAAAATGCTTGTGTTTGGAAGAGTAACTTTTTTGTTGTCGTTTGTGATGAGGGTTGTGAACATAAAGTTTATGTCGGTAATCTTTCCTTCAACACCATTTATAATGATGTAATCGCCCTTCTTAAACATATGACTTGAAATAATTATGATGCCGTTTGCAACGTTTGCAATTGCATTTTGAAGAGCCATACCAACAGCCAACACAACTGCAGTGAATGCTGCCAAGATTCCTGTGATTTCAACATCGTTTTCAGCAAGAACCATCAAGATAAGAAGAATCCAAAGCACAAATTTCAGTATCGTGCATAAGAACTGCTGAGCAATTCTTTCAATTTTTGTTTTACTTAAAAGTTTGCGGGTGGCAACCATAACAATCTTGATAAGAATGATTCCGGCAACTAAAATCAAAACTGATACAAGAAGGTTTTTAAGCCAAACTTCTCTGTTAAAGAAGTCAACAACCGCATTCCACATTTCGCCAAAACTCATAATTTCACCTCTTAAAAAGTTTTCGACAATATTTTATAATTTTTGGCACATTATGTCAAACAATTTGATAAAAATCATAGCAAAAAAATAACAAAAAACGCCGCCTCTCTCCTTCCCCTAAAATTGTTATTTTGGAAGTGGGATTTAAGCGCAGTTTTTATAGGTTTTATATATCTTTTAGGTTCATAAGTAAAATTATTTTAAAAAGGTAAGTTGTTACTTTATGTTATTAAGTCGTGGCAAAATCGCCAGCAGTGCGATTTTCGTTTGGCCGCGATAGCAAAAAAAACAAGCGCCCCTTCGAGCGCTTGCCCCTGCAAGCCGAGTTTTAAGCGCAGTTTTATAGGTTTTATATATCTTTTGGGTTCATAAATAAAATTATTTTAAAAAGGTAAGTTGTTACTTTATACTATTAAGTCGCGGCAAAATCGCCAACGCAGTGCGATTTTCGTTTGGCCGCGAAAGCAAAAAAACAAGCGCCCCTTCGAGCGCTTGCCTATGCAAGCCGAGTTTTAAGCGCAGTTTTTTTGCTGGTGCGCCACAGAGGATTCGAACCTCTGACCTTTCGTTCCGTAGACGAACGCTCTATCCAGCTGAGCTAGTGGCGCATACATAAGATAACTTCCACTTAAAACGCTTTATAATTATACTAAACGCAATCATTTTTGTCAACAATTATTCACAAAAATCGAACCTGCCGAATATACAAAACTAAACAAAACGAAAAATTTTGCCACAATTTTAATTTTTTTGGCAAATTATTTGACTAAAAAGACAAATAACCACTATAATTAAACTGATAGGAGGTAGGTTATGGCAAAGTCTAGTTCATCTACAACATGGAACGTTAACAAGATTTCCTTCTGGTCAATCGTTGCTGTTACAGTATGTTACATTCTCGCAACAGTTTTTGGCCTTATTGGAGTCGCTGTTTTAGCAACTATTGCAAACGTTCTTCGTGCTATTGCAACTGCAGTTCTTCTTTTGATTGTTGCAGTTCACGCTTGGCACTTTGTTTCTGGCAAGTCTATTGCTTATAAAGTTCTTTACTTTATCTGCGTAATCGTTGCTTTTGCTGGAATCGTTTTTGGCGCTTTCTAATTAAAGGCAAAAACAAAAAATCTCACTTGCGTGAGATTTTTTTTATTGCTCGTCATCGTTAAATTCTTTGTCTAACTGCTCTCTATCAAAGGTGTGAGCAATCTTCTCGTTGTTAAGTGCCACTCCCCTTTGAAGTGAAGAACGCCCGAATTTGTTTCTTATCTTATACACCACATCGTCAACCTCGTTGGTGTTTTCTGTCTGCTCAAACATCGAGATTTGATTGCTCTCGTCAAAGCCGGTAACCGAAATTCCAAGCAGCCTGACTTTCATATCCTTGTAGTTTGCAAAAAACAACTTTATGGCAGTTTCAGCAAAAACTTTACTGCTTCTGCAAGGTGGAAATTGGCACTGCTTTTGATATACTTTTAAGTTTTCATCTTTCACAACAATCGAAAGGGTGTGCGCCGATGCAAGCCCCTTTTTTATCATTCGATAGACGATGTTTTCTGCAATCACCATAAAGGCAAGTTCAATCTCTTTGCGGTCAGAGAGGTCTTTATAGAAGGTCGTGCTGTTGCCCACACTTTTTATCTCGGTTTTGTCGGTAACAAACTTAACCGGTTCGTCATCGATGCCGTTCGCCTTTTCATAGAGTTCTGTGCCCATCTTGCCAAACTGGTCGGTCAAGAATTGTTTGTTAAAGTGCGCAAGGTCGCCAATGGTGTTTACATTGTATGCAAGCAACTTTTCTTTCATCTTTCTGCCCACGCCAAACATATCGCCAATAGGTAGTTGCCACACAATTTCCTTAAAATTTTCCGGCGTAATAACAGAGGTTGCATCTGGCTTTTTTAGGTCGCTGCCGATTTTTGCGAACGTTTTATTGAAACTCACTCCAACAGAGATTGTAAGCCCCGTTTCTCGTTTCACATCCTCGCGAATTTTGTCAGCAATCTCCTTAGGCGAACCGAAAATTTTGCTGTGTGTAACATCAAGAAAACACTCGTCAATCGAAAACGCTTCGACTTGGTCGGTGTAGCGCTCGTATATCTTTCTAACGCGCTGCGACATCTCGTTGTAGAGTTTAAAGTTTGGCGTGCAAATAACAATGTTTGGGCAAAGCCTTTTTGCATTAAACACCGTAACGCCACAGCGAACTCCAAACTTCTTCGCCTCATAGTTGCTTGCAACGATAACGCCGTGCCTGTCCTCCTGTTTTCCGCCAACGGCAACCGGCAAGCCTTTCAGTTTGGGATTTTTAATACATTCGCAACTCGCATAAAAATTATTCAAATCGCAGTGCAAAATATCTCTCATATAGATATATTTTACAACATTCAAAAATTTATATCAAAATTATTTTGAAAGTTTGTTGCTTTTTAATATATGTTTTATAACCATAATTAATCTTTCCACCTCTTGAAAGGTGTTAAAAAGCGAAAACGACACTCTCACACAGCCGCCATCTGTCGTTCCTAAACTTTCGTGCTTTTTAGGAGCGCAATGATAACCTCCTCGCACACAAATTTGATATTTTTCGTTTAAAAAATTTGCAAGTTCTGTCGAATCGATGCCTGGAATGTTGAAGGCAAAAACGCCGGTCGTGTTTTCGGTTGCAGTGTAAATTTTAAGGGGCAGTTTGGAAAATTCGTAGTGTATATATGTGGTTAAATCTTCCATTTTTTCTTTAATAAAACTAAAATTTTCTTCCACAAAGTCGATTCCAGCGCCAAAACCTAAAATCGCCGGAGTGTTAAGCGTGCCACTCTCAAGTCCCTCTGGATATTCGTTTGGCTGTTCAAGTTCAAGCGAGTGTGTCCCTGTGCCGCCATAGATTATCGGTGCAATCTCTATTCCATCGTTAAAAACCAAACACCCCACGCCCTGTGGCGCATAAAACCCCTTGTGTGGCGAAAAGACAAGCATATCAATGCCCATCTTCTTCATATCATATTTCACGTGTCCGCCGGACTGCGCCGCATCGACAAGCAATGCAATTCCCCTCTCCTTCAACTTGCCGCCTATCTCCTCAATGTCGCAGATGTCGCCGTTTACATTTGAAATATGGTTGCAAATCACAAGTTTTGTATCGTTTTGCAAGTGTTTTTCGATATCTTCAAACTTTAAGATTCCACTTTGTGCCTGTTTTGCAACAGAAAAAGTGATTTTTCCGTCTTTTTCAAGGTGATACAGCGGGCGCAACACAGAGTTGTGTTCGTTTTCGGTGCAAACAACGTGTCCGCCATTGCAAAATCCCCTAATCGCAAGGTTAAGCGCCATTGTGCAACCACCGGTGAAGATGACGTTGTCGCCATTTGTTATCTTCCTCACTTTCTGTCTAACACTTTCAACTTCCAGCGCCGTTTTTATCGCCTCACTGTGTGCGCTGCGCCCCGGATTCGCCGTATAAAAACTTACTCCACTTAAAACCGCCCGTTGCACATTTTTAGGTTTTACAAGCGTAGATGCCGAATTGTCAAAATAAATCATATCTCCCCTTTTAGCATTTAATCTCTTCAAAAATAATATACTGATAATGGGAAATTTTTGTGAATGAAGAGAAGATATGAAAAATGTTCTTGCTATATTTAAATCTCGTTCTGCCACTTTAAATTATTCGCAAGTTTTGTCGCAACACGGAATCCCAAACACCATCACAAACACCCCAACCTACTATCAGCGGACGTGTGGAATATCGGTGAGATTTCCAAGTGATTATCTGTCGGGTGCGAGCATACTTTTAACGCAGCGACAATCGTTTGTCGGCTTTTTTGAAGACAAAACTTTTTAACTTTTTGTGTCGATTTTAATTTTATTTTAAAATTGGCACGCTACATAGACATAATAAAGTTAAAAAAACATAAAATATAGCAATGAAGTATTTTTTAAGTGTCTTTCTTGTCGTTTCGATAATATTTTTAGGCGCTTTTTCGGTTAGTTGCGTCTATGGGTGTATCTATCCGCTGAAATACACCGAAGAAATTGCCACCGCAAGTGAAACATTTGGGGTTGAAGGTAGTATGATTGCAAGCGTAATCCGCACTGAAAGCAACTTCCGCGCTGATGCCGTTTCGTCTAAAGGTGCAGTTGGGCTTATGCAGATTATGCCCTCTACGGCACAATTTTTGGCAGACAAACTTAACTATCCTAATTACGACTTAAAATCGCCAAAAGATAACATCTATCTTGGCACTTACTATCTTTCGCTGCTTTTAAATCAATATCAAGACAGCACTCTTGCCCTTTGTGCCTTCAATGCGGGCCCTGGAAATGTCGATAGATGGCTTAGTCTATATTCCGACGATGGAAAATCGCTTTCAAACATTCCGTTTAGAGAAACAAGAGCCTACGTTGAAAGATGTGCAAGAGCAAAAAAATATTATCAAACAAAAAATAAATATTTTATTGTCGAAAATAAATGAAAAATACCTAAAAAATCGATTTTTAGGTATTTTTAAATATTTTTTTATTATTTTTTAATTATTTTTATAATTATTTAATTTATTTATTAAATAATTTTCTAATTTTTTACATTTATTTTTATTCATATCCAAAACATTTTCAAGTCGATATTTTATGCCAAGTTCTGCATATTTCTTTTTTGCCATTGTGTGATATGGTAAAAGTTCGACAGCCTCGACATTTTTTACGTCCTTTATGTATTCAAACAACTTATCCATATCGTGCTGCGTGTCGTTATATCCTGGCACAATCACCTGTCTAAGCCACAACTTTTTGTTTTTATCTTGGCACGCCGCCAAAAATCTTTCGCTTTTATCTATCTCGCGGCCGGTCAGTTTTTTATACCTCTTTGCGTCAACCTCTTTTATGTCTAGTATCACTAAATCGACGTGGTCTAATATGTCGTTATATTCGTCTGCATATCCGCTTGTGTCGATGCACGTGTGAATTTTGTTCTCTTTGCAAAGTTTTAAAACTTCTAACAGAAAGTCGTGTTGAAAGAGAGGTTCGCCGCCCGAAAAGGTAACTCCACCGCGCTTGCCAAAGTATGGTTTGTATCTCAGTATCTTTTTGATGAGTTCCTGAGGCGTCATCACAATCTCGCTCTTCTTCGTCCACGTTTCGGGATTATGACAATACGCGCATCTCATTGGGCAGCCCTGCATAAAAACAACGTATCTCACGCCCGGCCCATCAACAAGCCCCATACTTTCAAATGAGTCTATATATCCTCGCATCTTTCTTCCTTTTACATCTTGCTGTGGAAAGTTCTTGCAATAACTTCCTCTTGGTGAGCGCGCGAAAGTCTGTTGAAGTTGACTGCATATCCCGAAACGCGCACCGTTAAGTTTGGATATTTCCAAGGGTTGTTCATAGCGTCAATCAAAAGTTCTCTGTTCAAGATGTTTACATTGATGTGTTGCGCCTTTTGCACAAAGTAGCCGTCTAAAATGTTTACTAAGTTGTTGATTCTTGACTTTTCGTCCTTGCCAAGTGAATCTGGAATCATTGAAAATGTGTTTGAAATTCCGTCTTGACAGCAGTTGCAATACTTGATTTTTGCAACCGAGTTAAGCGAAGCAAGTGCGCCCGACATATCCCTTTCGTGCATTGGGTTTGCCCCTGGTGCAAATGGAGTTCCTTCCTTTCTGCCGTCTGGAGTTGAACCGGTCTTTTTGCCATACATAACATTTGATGTGATGGTCAAAAGTGAAAGAGTGTGTTTTGCGCCCCTGTATAGTTTGTTCTTCTTTAAGCACTTCAAAAAGTATTCAACAAGTTGCTCGCCAAGTTGATCTACGCGGTCGTCATCGTTGCCGAACTTAGGAAATTCCCCTTCGGTTTTGAAGTCGACAATTATGCCATTTTCGTTTCTTATTGGCGTAACTTTTGCATACTTAATTGCAGAAAGTGAATCGGTTGCAACGGAGAATCCGGCAATTCCAAACGCCATCAATCTTTCAAGTTTGGTGTCGTGAAGTGCCATTTGCGATCTCTCATAGGCGTATTTGTCGTGCATATAGTGAATGATGTTCATAGCGTCAACATAGGTTTTTGCTACTTTTTCCATCGTTATTTTATAGTTTTTCCACACTTTTTTGAAATCTAAAACTTCGTCAGTGTCTTTTTCGAGTCCTTCAACAACAAGTTTCCCGCTCTCCTCATCAACGCCACCATTGAGTGAATATAACAGAGTTTTAACAAGGTTGCAACGCGCACCGAAGAATTGCATCTGCTTTCCAACCTTCATAGCGGACACGCAGCACGCAATCGCATAATCACTGCCGTATATTGGACGCATAACATCGTCGCCCTCATATTGAATCGAATCGGTTAAAATCGAAGTTTTTGCGCAGAATTTTTTGAAATTAAGTGGCAAACTAGTTGAATAAAGCACAGTTAAGTTTGGCTCTGGCGAAGAACCTAGATTGATGAGAGTATGTAAATATCTAAACGAGTTTTTCGTAACCAAACTGCGCTTGTCGTCAAGCATACCTCCAATGCTTTCGGTAACCCAAGTTGGATCACCGCCAAACACTTCGTCATAATCTGGCGTTCTTAAGTGGCGGATAAGTCGAAGTTTGATGATAAACTGGTCGACAAGTTCTTGCGCTTGCTCTTCGGTCAGCAAGCCGGCTTTCATATCTCTTTCAACATAGATGTCAAGGAAGGTTGAGGTTCTTCCTAAACTTGTTGCCGCGCCATTATTTTCCTTTGCACCGGCAAGGTAGGCAAAATACGTCCACTGGAATGCCTCTTGCGCATTTTTTGCTGGCATAGAGATGTCATATCCATAAGAGTTTGCCATCTCTTTTATGAGGTTAAGCGCCCTAATTTGCTCCGAAACTTCCTCTCTCAGCCTTATATTTTCTTCGCTTGAAATGTCGATTTGTGCGTAATCTTTCTGTTTCTCTTCAATGAGTCTGTCGATGCCATAAAGTGCCACCCTGCGATAGTCGCCAATGATACGCCCTCTGCCATATCCGTCTGGAAGCCCTGTCAAAAGTCCGGCACTTCTGGCGCGCCTTATCTCTG
>CANQIX010000021.1 GCA_947624105.1 uncultured Clostridia bacterium | reverse complement strand
GCCCAAAGGTGGCAGATTGCATCTTGCTTTTTGGATATCACAGAATGGACGTTTTTCCGGTTGACACGTGGATACATAAGATGTATAACAGATATTACTATCCACTTGACGATAGAGAAAAGATACGAAACAACCTATTGAAAGAGTTTGGCGATCTTTCGGGCTACGCACAGCAATATTTGTTTTATTCGATGCGCGAAAAAGAAAGTTTTTAATAAATCATAAAAGATATTGCAAAAAATTTGTTTATGTGTTATCATATTTATGTATATCTTAAATTAGGAGGGCAAGATGAGCGGTTGGGAATTTATTGGAAAAGCAACAGTTGTTGTTGCACTTGTAGCGGCTTTTTCACCATTTGCACACTTTAGCAGATGTGTTTGCTGTAAGCACGAAAAGGAAAGAAAGCACGAAAGAGACCAACAAGTTGTAATTGACGACCCAGTTGTAAGAGTTCCAGAAAAATATCTTTTAAAGAAGAACGAAAACGACGAACTAACCGGTGTAACAGTTCAAGTTGAAGAAAAACAAGTTGAAACTAAAACACCAAAAGTTAGACAAGTTGAAGTTATGAGCGCTTAAGGAGAAAAATATGGGAAGAAAAGATAAAGAAGAAAAAGGCAGTTTTGGCCAAAGATTTTTAAAAGAACTTGGCATTTTTGCTCTTGCTGTATCTCTTATGTTTGCAGGTTCAAGTTTTCTTACGGCGTGTTCGCCAAGCACACCACCTGCGACTCCTCCAGGAATAATCACTCCTGCACCAGGCGAAGATGACGACGATAAAAAACCAGAAGAACCAGGGACAGAAACCCCAGAACCAGAAGATCCACAACCAGAAAACCCAGGAGAAGGCGGCTCTGAAACCGAAGATCCAAACAAAGGGGAAGAAGGTAAAGGAGAAGAGGGAGAAGGCGAAGAAACAAACCCAGGCGAGGGCGAAGAAGAGGAAGAAGTTGACGTTTCAACACTCCTTTACTACACCGACGACCAAAACATAACCCACTACAACGTTAAGGGTATGATTAACTCCACTTTTGCGCAGTATAATGCAAGGTCTTTAGGAGAAAATAAATATTCTTACCTTTTTGCTAGGGTAGATGAATTTAAGGAAGAAAATACTACCATTTTAGTTTCTAGATTCAACCCTGAGGCAGATGTTCCACAACTAGATTTGTTATTAACTGTAAATGATGATGAAGGAAATAACAGATTAGTTCAAATTGCTCAAAAAATTGATTTGACTGCAATTAGTGAAGGCAAAGATAAAGTAACCCTAACAGATCTGGATACGTATTTTAGTGGACTTAACAATAAGAAATTTATGCCAGATTATGAAACTCTTTTTACCTACGATTTAATGTTCTTGCCAGGTGATGACGAAGTCGCTGACTCTATTGTAGATATAATAAAAGAGGACTCTATTGTTGACAATAATGTTGGGAATCGTGTAAGTAACCCGGATTTTGATTATGTTTTGGGATTTATTACAAATGCAGTAACAGATGTTTCTGGTCCAGGCGTAGGTGCGGACGGACATAGTATAGAGCAAACAATAGGTGCAAGAATGAGAATCAAGACATATTATCTTATCAATAAAGACGGAAATCTTTGTCTTTCAGAGTATACTACTTATGCCGGCTATGAATCAAATATGACAGGAGATACTTGGCAGAATAATTTGAAAAATCATAAATACTATATGAATTACCTAAGAGAAGAAAAAGAGTTAATAACCGATTACGAAATGGAATATCAACGAGAAAGCACTCCAAGTGCCGGAGAACCAACACTATAATTAAGAATTATTGCAAAAAAAACAAGAAAACTTCTTGTTTTTTTGTTTTATATTGTGTTATACTATAGGTATGAAAGAAAAGGCTAAGGTTAATGTATTTAAAAAATTGTTAGCAGTGATGCTATGTTTCATCACTTTCTTTTTAGTTGGATGTGAAAGTTTCTCTCCAAATGGTGATGACGATTTCGACCCAGACGACCCAAGCGGAGGCGGTTCGGAGAGTGTCGTTTCACTGGCTGGCACAAAAGTTATAAAGAAACATAACGACTACTCTATTTCGGATGCCGTTGGTTCTGGAAACTCGGAATTCTATTACAACCTTTATGCAAGCGAAATTTTGCAAAATCTATATGGAGTTTATAATAACATATCTGAATTTGATTTGGTTAATTTGATTCCTACCGAAATGCAAAACTATACAGCGACGCAAAAAGCATATCTTCGCGATTCAATAAGATATCAAATACGTAAAGTAACAATTGTAGAAAGCGAAGAAGATGATTCTACATATCAAGTGGAATTGGATACTTCAAAAGGGTGGAATTTTACAGTTAAAAATTATAATGGAATATTTCCAGGAGATAGTTCAACTTTAAACAACATAATTACAGTTAGTGGAACTTATGTAGATTATGAACGTGATGTTTTAAATAGTTTTACTCCTGCTAATTACAGTGAATTCTATTATGATGTAGTTATTCCTAAAGAAGGAATACCAAGATATTATTACGATTCTCCTTATTATCAAGAAAATGTAAGACAGGGTGGCGGTGCTGTTACTGTAAAAGACTTCTATCAAGATGCTCTTGAATATGCAATTTATATGTTCACTCTTGGCTATGATATGACGGACGATCCAGACTTCTTCGATTTTGAAGTTACTTACGGCAGCGGCGAACCAACAGATGTAAAAGTTGGCGGTTGGGGTGCAGCAAAAGTTTCAATTACCGAGGCACTTGGAAACGCAAAAGAATTATACGGAAAAGTTGGTCTATACATTGGACTTACCGAAGAAGACTTGGCAAACGTAAAAACTTTTGTGCTTGAAAAAATTATCGGCTTGGAAAAACAAGGAGATAGATACAACACCTCCTTTACAATTCAAGGAATCAACTTACAACTAGATACATACTACGAACAAGTTGTTGACAACATTTTAAATTATGCCTGTGAAACCGTTTCTATTTCAAACGAAGCAGGTTCTGGCGGACACATCGACTCGCCTTACCCAATGTCAGTTGTAACTGACTACCTCGGCGACCAATACTTCCTCCGCTACGTCGACGACGATAATAACGACAATTATGATGACGTTATGCGCCACATCGAAGAAGCAGAATATCAATCAATGACATTCTCCTTTAAAGATGAGGACATTGGACACAAAATTCAAGACTTGGAACTTGCATTTGAATATTACAATTCAGCAAACGACACCACCCGTAAATATGACGAAACAAACGGCTTGTCGATGAATATTGGAATAAACTTCTATGACTCCGACCAAAAACTTGTTGCAAATGTCGAACAGAAAAATTTTGTAGTTAAGTATGGACGTTGCTCACTTTCAGTTGCAGAAACTATTGACGAACTTGAAGAAAGTTGCTTTATGTTCACAACTGACGATGGAATGGGCGAGGGAACAGTTGCTTTTGGAGAGGCAAGAGTATACGACACAAACGGAAAACTTCACATCGAAAATGGCAATCCTTCTGGAGGAATTGATTTGTCTGGAGGAATTCCAATCAAAGATTCAACCTTAAACACTATTGATGATGGCGTGTTGTATGCCTTCTCTGCAAGATATCTTCTCTTACACCCAGGGCATTTACAAGACCACTACGAAATTTTGGTTGATGGCGCATCGCAAGTTAAAAACTATCTAAGACTTAACAAATCCTCAACCTACGGACACTACATCACACTCAACCCAGACAAGATTAAAGATTACGAAAACTGCAGTTATATCGAAGTTTACTTTGATATCAACAAGCAAAAGGGTATCGAATATGCCGACAACGTTTATGACTTCAAAGTAGGACTTTTTATGGTTGAACCTGACACCGACTATGATGGTTTCGAGTATTAATTAAGGTATTTACATTTAACAAAAAGTGTGATATAATTTTGGCTATATAAGGAGTTAACTATGCAAGCCTTTCTTATCATACTTTTTGTTATTTTAGGACTGATTGTTGTTGCTGCTTTGGCGGCACTTATCACATTTATCTGTCTTCTTCCTAAAAGAGCATATTTTGCAGCGTTGTTTTCTAAAAATCACCTCACAGTAAAATATCTACTCTCTGCAAAGTTTAGAAAACTACCTGTAAACGACATCGTAAATCTCTACCTAAAAGCAAAAAAGGCAGGAGTTGCAATTGACATCAACACTGTGGAAGGCTTAACAACTTCTGAACTTGACGCCGAAAATGTTGTAGATGCACTTATTATGGTGAAAGAGGCCGGACTTAAATTTGATTATAAAACAATCGAAAAGGTTGCGCTTTCGGGCAGGGTGGCAACCAATTTCGTTAGAGAATGCCTAAATTCAAAATCTGTAGACAGCAACTACATCTCGGCAATGAGTGGCGACCTACAGGAACTTAACATAAAGGTTCGCCTTACGTTAAGTGTAAACCGAAATAACATCTTTTCAACTCTGTTTGAAGACACTATTCTTGCGCGTGCGCAGGAGGCTGTGATTTCAGCAGTTGCAGGAATTGCCGACCACCGAATTGTTCTGCGTCAACCTCTTCTTATTACTAAGGCGATTTTTGATGCAGAGGTCGACAGTTCGTGCCTATACGAACTTGCTTCGGTTGATGTTATGGAAGTTCAACTTGGCAAAAACTTTGCTTTTGCTAAGGAAAAAGAAAAGATGGAAAAAGACAACATTTTAGAAAAAAACCGCATCGAACAACGTAGGCTCACCGCAGTTGCCGTGGAACAAGAAATGAAGGCTAGAACTCAAGAGTTGAAGGCCAAACTTGTTGAAAAGGAAATGGAAGTTCCAGCATCGATTGTTAAGGCGATTGAAGAAGGCAAAGTTGACAATGCGCTTGATTATTACAAACTTCAAAACATTCAAGCCGACACTGCTATGCGCAGAAAACTTGCTGGGCAGTTGAACGAAGAGGAAGAAAACGAAGACTTCGATTTTGATGACGATGAGGACTAAGGAGGAAATATGGAATATTTGCAATACTTGTTGTTTGCAGTAATATTCGTATCAATAATTATTGGGTTAATTTTGTTATTTAACTATTTTAAACGCCGCGACGAGAAAATTATGGAGGACCATCGTCAAAATTTGACTCGTTCTGCCGAAGCAAAAAAGGAGCATAAGGAAGAACCTGAAAAAAAGGTTCAAGTTGAACTTGTTGAAGGCGATGGCGAACTTGAACAATATTTTTTAACACCTAGAAAAAGAGAGCAAGTTGACAGAAAAACGCTGAAAAACCAGTTGAAAGAAAAAGTTAAGTATGCTTTTGAAGAAGTGGAAGATGAAAACTCTGGCAAGGTTGACGAGGCTGACAACGATATGATCGACATCGACGCCGCTTACAAAAAGTTTGTCGAAAACATAAAGCGCGAAGAGGCACAATCGATTAATAGAACAACTGCTCCATCACCGATGCAAGAAAAGAAAGAATATACGATGGCAGACTTTAAAAAAGACCTTAACAGCGGAGTTGACATCAACGATATCATCGAAAAGATGTCGCCAGATATGAAAAAAGTTGTTTTAACAACCTTGCTTGAAAGAAGAAATTTTGATTAGTAGAATGAAGTGCTTGAAGCACTTTTTTTTCGTCTTTTTAGCGCTCAAACAACATACAATATTGTATGTTTAATTTTTTTGGCGAAATAAAATCTAAGGTCGATGTAGACTCTTTTCATATAATCAACATCTCCAATAAACTTATCTACATTGAAGGGCAGCGCGGGCTTTTAACTCTGTCAACCGAGCAAATATCTTTCAAAGTGAAGAGCGGAGTGTTTATTGTCGATGGGCAAAATTTATCACTTGCAGAGTTAACCGAAAACACAATCAAAATCGCCGGAAAAATTAAAAAAGTGGAGTTTGTTTAATGAGTTTGGGGAGAGTGCAATTTCAAATTAAGGGGTTAAATCAAGAAAAAATATTAAATAAACTATCAAAAAAATACAATATTTACAACATTTTAAGACTCGAAAAACAAATCTCAGTTTTAGAGGTCTCATTTTTTATTGCAAATAAATTCAAAAAAAGCATAACTGAAAGTGGGCTTGAAGTTATCGCCGAAAAAAGCATTGGCATTTTGCCATATCTTTTAAGTATATTTTCTAGTGTAGGCTTTTTGCTTGGACTTGCTCTCTCGTTTGTGCTGCTTGCCATTCAAACTCCGTTTGTTTTTCAATACGAGATTGTTGGGAATGAGAGTCTTTCTAAAACCGAAATTGTTGGTTTTCTAAAAAGCGCAATTCACACTCCTAAAACGGACATATCGACGGAGTTCGTCGAAGATATATTGTATGAAAAGTTTGACGAAATAAGTTTTGTTTCCATCATAGTTAAAGGAAAAACTTTGGTTGTAAATATCAAAGAAAAACTGATGCCAGATGAGATTTACGGTGATTTTACACCTATTTTTTCAAACTATGACGGCAAAGTGCTTGAAATAAATGTCGTTTCTGGGATTTCGGCTGTAGATGTTGGCGACTATGTTTTTAAGGGCGACTTGCTTGTAAAACCCTATTACATTGACGCGGAAGGAAAGAAGCACAACATTCAAACAAAGGCGACTGTCAAACTTGAAACCTACACGATTGGCACGTCAACCTTTTGCGAAGAAAAAATAGTTACAGAGCACACCGGGAATATGATTGTTCAAAACGAGATTTCACTGTTTGGCTTAAATCTTTACAAACACGGCGAAGAAAATAACTATGCAATGTATGAGGTTGTCGAAGATGTAACTACGTTTTCTAAAAATTTGATACTCCCTCTTAGATTCACCAAAAGATGCATATACGAATTGAAACAAGAGATAGTTAAGGCAACTTATGAAGAGAAGGAAGAGGAAATAGTTGACGATGCAAGAAAAAACGCTTTGGAAAATTCGGCAAACTATGATACAATAAAGAATGAATTTTACACAGTTAAGCACTCGTGCGGAATCTCCGTGGTGAGTTATGTGATTGTAGGAGAAAAGGTTGTTGCAAATGAAAGTTGAAGGGAATGTAGGAAGTTATAAAATGCTTATTAAAGAAGTTTATGCGCAGGCGGAATCTGTTTTGAAGGAAGATTTCAGTTTTGCCTCTGTGTCAGTTAACTTTGTCAGCGATGAAGAGATACAAAATCTCAATAAAAAATTTAGAAATATCGATAGAGCGACAGATGTGTTATCATTTCCAAATTTAAACAAAAAAGCGACCGAAAAGTTAAAAAAATATAAAAATGAAGCAGATTTTGATACAAAACTCGTTTTTTTGGGCGACATTGTGATTTCTAAAAACGTTGCAAAAGCGCAAGCGAAGGAATATAATTTTTCGCTTAAACAAGAAGTTGCCTTTCTGGCACTGCACGGATTGTTGCATTTATTGGGCTATGACCATATAGAAGAGGCGGACGAAAGAGTTATGTTCAAATTGCAAGACGAAATAATGGATAGGTGCGGCCTATGAGATGTGGATATATTGCGGTTATAGGTCGCTCAAATGCAGGAAAGAGCAGTTTGATAAACAAGTTGGTGGGCGAAGAGGTTGCTGTTGTTTCTCACAGAAAGCAGACGACAAGAAACAACATTTTAGGCATAGTTACAGATGAAACTTGCCAGATGGTGTTTATTGACACCCCTGGTGTGCATCACAGCAAAAATAAACTCGACCGATTTATGATGAAAAATGTGCGCTCTGCTATATCAACTGCCGATGTTATCGTTTATCTTATTGATTCAACTTGCGCAGTCGACCAAGAAGAGAGAGATTATATAAAAATGTTAAAAGAACAGACAGAAAATGTGATTGTCGCTTTTAACAAGATTGATAAACAGAAAAATGTTGAAAATGGAATCGCTGACGTTTTGATTTCGGTGAAATCGGGTGAGGGGTTAGATAGACTTAAGGAACTTATCGTCGAAAAACTTCCAGAGCAAGAGATGATTTACAGTGAAGATTCTTACACAGACAAAAGTGTAAAGTTTTTGGTATGCGAACATATACGGGGAATTTTGCTCGACAAATTTGACAACGAAATTCCTCACGGGGTGGCGGTTGTTGCTGAAAATCTTGACGAAACCGATAGGGTGGTTAACATTGAAATTTCTCTAATTTGTGAGAACGAAAGACACAAAGGGATTATTATTGGCAAGGGCGGAGCGAACCTAAAAGAGATTGGTATCTCTGCGCGAATGTATGCTGAAAGTTTGTTTGAAAAAAAGGTAAATATCAAAATTTTTGTTAAGGTCGATGAGGGCTGGAGAGATAAAAATATAACAAAATATGGCTATACATATTAAAATTTAGTATATTTTTCTGCGATTTGCTTATTCTAAAGGCAAGGAGAAAGAAAAATGGTTATTGCAAATTACATCGCCTATGTTTTGACAATATTGGGTGCTTTTAACTGGGGACTTGTTGGAATGTTCAATTTCAACCTCGTCTCTTGGATCTGTGGCGCACCAGCAAATGTTGGAACGACAATCATCTATGTTATTATTTTCTTGGCTGCAATTTGGCTTATTATTTCACCAATCATTTCAAGAGGGCGACTTGAACTTGGCAGACGCGACAAAAATAACACAAAATGAGAAGAGTAATCTTCTTATTTTTTTATAAACAACCATGGCATATATTTGTTTGACTATATTTTTAGATATATGTTATACTAAAAACGTATATTAAGGGTGTTATTATGAGACTTGCGCAAACTCTTATTATCGTTTTGCTAACACCTATTTTGCTGCTAAGTTATCTGCTAGCAAAATTTGTGTTCAAAAAGCAAATCCCATCTTGGCTGATAAAAACCGCAGTAAGCATACTGGGGGTAGTTTTCTTCGTTCGATATATGTATGACAACGATGCAATACGAAACACAGTTGCGGGAGTCAACAATATTTTTTCAAACACAACTCTAAACAAACTTGCTGTTGTGCTTGTTTGGTTTACATATGCTGCAATTTTGCTTGTGGTGTTTCAACCATTTTTCAAAGTTAAAACGCTTAAAAATTTGGTAAAGTTCTTTGCTTTTCCAATGTCAATAATAACTCTCTGTTGCACACAAATCACCACTTGGTCGATTATGGGTGCTTCGGCGTATGAAACTTTCAACTTTAGAGGAATTTTGATTGCATTAGAAGCAGTGCTGCTTTTTGTGTGCGCATTTATCATTTTTGTCGAAAATGGTGCGTTTAAAATTACAAAGAAGGAAGTTTTATACTTCTTTATCTCAATTTTGCCAGTTTTGTTAGTTACAATGCCAAGTTTTGCGCCACAAACATTCTTTGGCACGCCAACAAGATTCCAACACGTTACCGACCTATCCTTTCAGCACAGACTTGTGCTTTATGGGGCAGTAATAATTCCATTTGCAATATATTTCAGCATTTTCAAGCAAAATTATGAAACAAAACGCTTTGTTTTGCTGTTTATTTGTGTTGCAACACTTGTTACATATTCGCTTAACAAAAAGTTCGATTCGTTCAACATCATCGAGCACCCATCGTGGTTGCCACTCCACCTATGCAACACGGCGATGTATATTTTGCCACTTTGCATATTGTTTAAGTGGGATAAACTCTTCTATTTTACCTATTTTATAAACGTCTTTGGCGCATTTATTGCGATGCTTATGCCAAACTATTCGGAAACGCTTTCGATTCTCAGTTCTTCGATTGTAAGTTTCTATGTAAACCACTATATTGCATTCTTTATGCCAATCTTGCTTGTGGCGTTAAAGATTTTTGAAAGACCAAAACTTAAGCAATTTATCTGGTCAATGGTTGCATTTGCAATTTATTTCTCACTGATTATATTTATAAACGCACTATTTACCAACTTCGATCCAGGCGTTGACTACTTCTTTACAAACTCCGACTATGTTGCCGACAAACTTGGCAGTTGGGCGGAAACGTTGCGATTGCGGTTTGTTTGGTCGGTCAACCTTGGGAAGTATACACTTGTGTTTTATCCGCTCTACCAATTCTTGTTCTTCCTTGGATATGTTGCAATCGGTGTGGGCGTGTGGTTCGTGTTTGAACAGTGCTATCAAATCACTGACGTCTATGCAGATATGGGAAGCAGAAGGGCGCGTATCAAACTTGACAGGCTTGCGCTTGAAAGACAGAGAGAAAGTTTAAGTGAGGAGGAAAAACAGGAGATGGCAGAAAGAAAAGTTGAACTAAAACTCATTCATTTCACAAAACGATATGGAAACAGCGAAGTATATGCCGTAAAAGATGCCAATTTAACGATAAATGGCGGTGAAATATTTGGATTTTTAGGGCCAAACGGAGCAGGAAAGAGCACAATCATAAAGAGCATAGTTGGAATTCAACCTATCACTGAGGGAAGAATCGAGGTGTGCGGATATGATGTGGATTCAGAATCGGTTAAGGCAAAACACGAAATTGGATTCGTGCCAGACCACTACGCACTTTATGAAAAACTGACCGGAAGAGAGTATATAAATTACATTGCCGACCTTTACGGCGTGAGCAAGGAAGACCGCACAAAAGCGATAAACAAATATGTTGAACTGTTTGAACTTCAAGCGGCATTTGACAATCAAATGAAGACATATTCACACGGAATGAAGCAGAAAATTGCCATCATTTCGGCACTTGTGCATAATCCAAAAGTTTGGATTTTGGACGAGCCATTAACCGGACTTGACTCAGCGAGCATCTTCCAGGTTAAGGAGTGTATGAAACAGCACGCGGCAGAGGGGAACATCGTTTTCTTCTCCTCACACATCATCGATGTTGTAGAGCGTATTTGCGATAAAATTGCGATAATAAACAAAGGAAAAATTCTCGTTTGCAAGAGTTTGAATGAAATCGAAAACGAAGGCGACGGACTTGAAAAATATTACCTCAATATGATATCGAGGGCGCATAACTTCAACATACCAGTGCACGAAAAATCAAGCGCTGCAAATGTGGAAGTTGCGCTAGATAAGAAAAAAGCGAACGAAGCATACAAAAATGTATTTGGAATAGACAATTTTTTAGATTAAAATAAAAGGAAAAGAATGAAAAACGGTTTTGCAAAATCAGTAATCGACATAAAGACACTCGTTTTGATGCAACTTAAAAATAAGTTGGATCTAAGTTTTTTGCATAACAAAAAGAAAGCGCTGTTAAAGATATCACTGATGCTTTTGGGCATTATCGGGCTTACGGCGGTTGTGTATTTGTTGTTTTATGTTGCAACGCTTTTAAGATTGTTCTCCTTTGGATTTTTGTTTCCAATTTCGGTTGTAAATGTTATCGTAACAGTCTATTTGGCACTGTCGATAATTGCTTGCACGGTAGGGCTGATGAAATCGCTGTTCTTCTCGTCTGACAATCAATTTTTGTTGACGATGCCAGTAAAGAAAACCGACCTATTCCTTTCAAAACTTATTGTATATTACATAAACGAGTTGTTTAAAAGTGCGGTGTTTATCATACCGGTTATGGTTGCATTCGGCTTAATCAACTCACTGCCAATTTACTTTTATCTGTGGCTTATCGTTTGCGTATTTATCGTTTCGGCTGCGCCAGTTGCAGTTGGGGCGCTTTTAAGCATACCAGTTATGCTTGTTACGATTTTGTTTAGGCAGAACAAAGTTGTCGAAGTGCTAAGCGTTATTGTTGTTATGGTGCTTGCTGCACTTTTGGTGGCAAAACTTATTATGATTCTGCCAGAAAACATCAACATCGTAGGAAAGTGGAGTATTTTGTATTGGGAAATCCAAGACTTTTTGGTGGCTTTTGCCAAATGGACTTATCCATTCTATTGCATTATGTGTATGATAGTTGGTCCAGTGATGGGTTTGCCGGCAAAAGACTTCTCAATAAACTCCGGGCTTTTGGTGCTTGCAGTTATTGCGGGAATAATTTTGATTACAGTGCTTGCGTTCTTAATTGCAAAGCCGGTTTTCTTCAAAATGGCATCAACTCCATTTGAATATCGCAAAAAATTGATAAAAAAACACTATAAAAATCACAAAATGCCAGCATTTTTCTCAGGAGTTAAGAAAGAGGCGATTGGAATGTTGCGAACTCCAGAAAAGTTATACTCACTTTTGTTTGTTGCACTGCTTTTGCCAATTGCGATACTATTTTTGAATAAGATTTTCAATGCGATGTCTGTAAGGCTGACCGGAACGTATATGACGATTGTGTTTAACATTCTTATTATCTTGCTTATCCTTCTGTCGTCAAACTCAGTGATGGCAAAGGTGTTCAGCGAGGAGGGGAGTGCGCACTATCTCTATAAAACTAGCCCACAAAAATTCTATGTTTCGCTCTTGCCAAAACTTGTGATACACTTCCTTGTAATGACAACCTCGCTTGGTGTAACAGTCTATGTCTTTTCATTCTTCTCTAATTTGACGACGGCAAATCTTGCTATTATGTTCTTCCTATGTTTCTTCTTGTTTGTTGCGCACCTATTCTTAAGTGCCGAACTTGATATAATGTCGCCACAATACGACCAATACCAAACAACAGGGCAAGGCTCGTCGAGTGAAAACAAATCGGTTATTTGGGCGTTTATCATTTCTTTTATCGTGTGTGCATTTTCATATCTGCTCATAAATGAAGATTCGCAGACGGTATACCTCAAAGTGATGTTCTTGGCGCTTGCCTTTATGGTGTTTAGAATCTATATGTTTTTTGAAAAAGTTAGGCTGTATTACCGACAACCTTACGGGGAGGGGCGCTGATGAAAAAATCTGTTTTGCTGATTATAGGCGTTATATATGTTGCGGCGATTCTCATTATCGGCTTCTTCGGTATGGAACAAGTGGTATACAAAGAGATAAACCACGTAACAGGCATTGAAATTGTAAACGAAGGCGTAAGAAACGTTCCAGGTATGGGCTGGGTTATCTACCTTCAAGCAGGGGAAACAAACACAATTATTGAATATAAACTTATCACCGAAAATGGTGATGACGCAACCTATGACGGTGTTGATTTTATATACGACACCGAAACCACTCAAGGTATTGTTGAAATAACACCACTTGGTGCGGTTATCTTCCAAAAACCAAACAACGCTGTTTGCGTAACAGTTAAGTCGGAGGACACTTTTGGCGTAGAAGTTGATGTTTGGATTTTCTGCTATGAATAACGAAAAATGCAATTTTTTTGCATTTTTTTTATTAAAAAACGCATAATTTATTGAATTTTTTGTATTTTTTCTAAAAATTGAATAATTTTTCCTCTATATAATATGAAAGGGAAAAATGTATACACAGAAAAAATTATTAAAAAAATTTTATCAAAAATTTGACAAAAAAGTTTTCAAAGTGCTAACATAAATTTGTAGTTTATAGGAGGTATTATGACAAAAACTATCGGGGGGGGTAATTCCTTAACCTCAAAAATCAAAAGGGCATTTTTAATAATTGCACTCTTAGGAATTATGGCGTTTGGCTTGTTCCTTGTAGGTTGCGATAATGGCAGAGGCAGCACTGCACCACAGGGCGCTCCAAAAACAATCGCATACGTAAGTGGACTTCCAGACGGCTTTTACAGAGGGCAAGAAGAATCTAGCATAGATTACTCTAATGTTGTTTTCAATGTTACATACGAAAATCTTGCAGTTGTAACAAAGCACGGAGACGAACTTCAACATTCTGGCTTTAATACAGATAGCACAGGCACAGTTACACTCACCTTTACATACACAGAAGGAAGTTATGCACCAATTTCTGTTACCGTAGAGCGCAGTGTAAGTGAAAGAAGCGTTAAAAGCATTCAATATAACGGCGGAATCGCTCAATCTTATAAGGAAAGTGCAGACTTAACACATCAATTAGATTATATGGGCGTTAAAGTGGTTTATGAATATGATGTAACAAACACCACAACTCAAGAAACATCTAAACTTACATACAACGAAGAAGAGCAGTTGCACAACATCAGCCAGGGCGCAACAATGGGCGTGTATAAACACACAGATGGTCAAGATGACGAACTTGTAAGAGGTCAAGATGCACTTGGTGGCTTGTCGCTTGTTGAACTTCCAGAGGGAAACTACTTTGTAAAGGTTCAACTTTCGGGCGAATATAATGGAATGACATTAAGCACACCAGAGTTTTCAATTCAAAAGGCTTTAAGAGTTGTTCGCGCTGACGTTCAAAACAAGAGCGAAATCGGTTCACTCCACATTGGCGATTCAATCGACTTGTCAAAGGTTATCGTTAAATTGGGATTTACTTGCTATTATTCAAACGATCCACAAGATCAAGGCGAGTATGCCACAATCAATATGACAATCAAAGATGCTGGCTTAGAATACTTCTCATTTAAAATCACAAGAGGATATCCAAGTAACAACGATCCAAGTGCTGAATGGGTAAACGTAACTGTTACACCAGATCAAAACGGAAAGATCGTTTTAAGTCAAAGCCTTTCACTCACTGGCACAACTCTTACAAAACAACTTGAAGCAGGAGATTATTACTTGAATGTTACAGGTCTTTGGGAAGGAATGACCGGCGACCGTAACGGAAACAAAACAACATCTTATGGCTTTACAATTGTTGTTGCTGAATAATTAAGCGGAAAAGAGACATCATATTGTTAGATTATTCATAGTAAAAATTAAAAAAATTTGCCAAATCTTTTGACAAAAAGTTTTTGGAAGTGATAACATAAAGATGTATTTCAAAGGAGGTAATATGACAAAAGTTAAAGGAAACAATCACGTTTCTATGCTCAAAAGAGTATTTTTAATTGTTGCACTCTTAGGAATTATGGCGTTTGGCTTGTTCCTTGTTGGTTGCGATGATGGAAGAAAAAATCCAGCACCTCAAGGCGCTCCAATAGAGATGACATACGCAGGCGGACTCCATCCTTTCTATGTAGGACAACAGGAAAATACAGTTGATTGGACAAAGGTTAAGTTTAATGTGCGTTATTCAAACACAACTGTAGAAAAATTTGCAAATGATCAAATGATCAC
>CANQIX010000020.1 GCA_947624105.1 uncultured Clostridia bacterium | reverse complement strand
ACGAAAAGCACAGCGAGTATGGATATAATTATGACACCTTGATCGAAAATGCGAAGAAGTCGTATCTGCTTTTTGTTGAAGTATACAGAAATGTTCAAGGCGATGTCGACCAGAGTATGAATAGGGCGCTTTGCGACTACGCCACCGAACCGGAGTATGTAAATTGCATCTACACAAAGGGTGTGCTTATGTATGACAGTGTGCGCTCCTCGATTGGAGATAATCGATTTTTTAAGTGTTTACGTGCATATTTTGATGATTTTTGCTACAAAAATGCGTCTGGTGCAGATTTAATTAAAAGTTTTTCTAAAACGGCAAAAATAAATCTTGAAGGATATTTTACTGCGTGGCTTGATGGAACAGTTGTTATTACGTCATAGAATATCGCTTGACAATAAAGGCGCTTTCTTGTTAAAATTTAGCATACGAGGACAGTATGAAGAGAGTTTTAACAGGAATAAAGCCAACTGGATACGCACACATAGGAAACTATTTTGGCGCAATCAAACCCGCGATTGAACTTAGCAAAAATGCCGATTATCAGTGCTTTTATTTTATCGCTGACTATCACGCACTGACAACACTTGAAAACAAAGAACAGGTGCAAGACTATTTTTACAACATCGCTTGCACTTGGCTTGCTTGTGGGCTCGATCCAAACAAAGTTGTCTTTTATAGGCAGTCGGATATTAAGGAAGACTTTGAACTATACTGGATTTTGTGCAATCTTACGCCAAAAGGACTTATGAACAGGGCGCACGCATATAAGGCGATTGTCGAACGCAACGAAGAGAGCGGAATCGACAGAGATGACGGAATCAATATGGGGCTGTATAACTATCCTATTTTGATGGCAGCAGATATCTTGCTTTTTGACACGGACTATGTTCCAGTTGGCTTGGATCAAAAACAACACATCGAAATTGCACGCGATATTGCACACAATTTCAATGTTAAATATGGGAAGACACTCATCGAGCCAAATGATTATATAGACGAAAACAACTGCACACTTGTTGGACTTGACGGCAGAAAGATGAGTAAAAGTTATAACAACACAATAATGTTGTTTGGAACGGAAAGCGCGCTTAAGAAATCGATAATGAGAATTGTAACCGATTCCCGATTGCCAGGCGAACCAAAAGATGCCGATTGCACAGTGAACAAACTTTACAAACTCTTTGCCACCACCGAGGAAGCGGAAGTTTTTGAAAAGGAACTGCTTGCAGGACTTGGTTGGGGAGAGGCAAAGAACAGACTCTTTGATGTTGCAAACAGATTTATAACTCCAATGCGCGAAAAATTTGATTACTATATGTCGCACAAAGACGAGGTAGACAAGATTCTTGCTGACGGAGCAAACAGGGCGAGAGAAGTTGCAAGAGGAGTGCTTAAAAGAGTTAGAAAAGCAATAGGAGTTGAATAAAATCAAAATATCCGCAGCGATGTGGGTATTTTTTAACCTCTTTTCGTATTTCTGCATATACAGATAATGTTAACTTTAAGGAGGTTAAAAAGATGTCTTTTTATATCAACAACAATAACCCTAACAGGCCAGGTGGGGTGGGCGGAAATCCTACAAATGGTATCTGTGAAAAGGTGTTAATTCAAACCAGAAAAATTTTTGATGCGTGCGTGTCAACTTCGACAGAAAGCGGAATTTTGCTCAATGTAACCGATTTTACACCAGCAAATCCAACCTTGCCACTTACATACATCTCTTCAACGGTTACGCCTAATGCAGCAGTAACGGTAACAGACCTTGTTATCGACAGACTTGACAATGCGCCAAACTTTGCAAATGTAAGTATGAACATTCAAGTGCCAATCACGGTTACTTATCGAGATGCAAACGGCGTTATTGGAACAGGAACATCAAGCATAACAATCTCAAAGGCAGTTGTTTTGTTTGTTCCTCAACCATCGGCAACACCAATCGATGTAACAGCAAGTGTGATTATTTCAAGTCAAATTGGCACATTCACCGCTCCAGCAACATTCACAATAACATCTTGCATTCAGGTTATTATAAGAGTTTCGGCGCTTGTAGACTTGCTTGTTCCAAGTTATGGCTATCCAGTTCTTCCACCTTGCCAACAATCTTGTGGGGCGCAATGTCCAGGTATTCAAGGCTTGCCTACCTATCCAACAGCAACGGCAAATCTTGTGGGCGGCTTAAACAATTTAAGTGGCAACATAACGACAAGCACCACTGGCACAATGTAAGTTATATAGGAAAGAAATCCTCACTTTTTGTGGGGATTTTTTATTGCAAAAAAATTTTTGAAAAATTTTACATAATTAGTTGACATATTTTTTCAATTTGCATATAATAATGCTAGCACTTTGAAGTCGAGAGTGCTAGCAACTAGATTTTAACTAGGAGTTTAAATGGAGATTTCTGAAAGAAAAGCAAAAATCTTAAACATCGCTGTAGAAGAATTTATTAAGGATTCTGCACCAATAACAAGCGGTTCGGTTAAGGATAAAACAGCATTAGACTGTTCAACCGCAACGCTTAGGAGCGAACTAAACGCGCTTGAGGCTATGGGATTTTTGAAGCAACTTCACACATCGGGCGGCAGAGTTCCAACTGCGCAGGGATACCGCTTTTATGTTGAAACGCTTTTAAAAGATATCAAAGCAACAAAGCAAGAACTTGACAGCGTAAAAGAGATAATAGAAAACAGGACTCAAAGTTTGTCTGATATTATAAATCAAATTGCCAAAGTGATAAGTAAGGCGACAAACTATCCAACAGTTGTGTTAGTTGATGGGATAGATAATTTAATACTTACAGAATTTAAAATAATTCCACTCTTAAATGAAAAATGTATGGTTCTTATAGGAACGAACTATGGTTACATTTCAAACACAATAGATGTTGCAGCAACGTTAGAAAATTGCCAAGATGCTTCAAACTATTTAACAAAGTATTTTAGAGGGGAAACACTTGGATTTATGCTTGAAAACATCGATGAATATATGAAAGGTATGAGTGGTGAGATAAGCGCCTTCCAGATGATTGTAAACAACCTTATCCTTGGAATATCCAAAATGAACAGACAAAAACTTATAAATGTTCAAGCGGGAAATATGGAAAAGATAATCGACAAAGAGCCTGTTGATCAAACAAAGAAGATTATTAAGATTTTGAATGACGAAGAAAAACTTATCGAAACATTGGATAAGACGGGAGACAAAATCTCAGCCGATATAGGCGAAGAAAGCGATGGAGTGTCGGTGATAAAAGCGCCAATACTTGTTGGAGAAAACAAACTTGCTTCAATTGGAGTTATTGGACCACAGAAGATGGATTATTCTGGCATCGCGTCGGCACTTAAGGTTATTATCGATGAATTAGGAAAACTCAAATAAAGGAAATATATGAAAAAAGAGAATAAAGACGAAAAATTAAACTCTGAAAAGCAAGATAAGAAAGAGGTATCTAGCGAAGAAAAAGCCGACCAAAATACGCAACCTAAACAAGAGCAGAAAGACAACTATCTTGAAATGGCGCAACGTATTCAGGCGGAATTTGAAAATTATAGACGCAGAATGGCTGATCAACTTGTTGCAGAAAGAAGAGAGGGGGTAATAAGTGTTATCGAAACATTTCTTCCTTGCCTAGATTCTTTTAAAGATGCAAAAAAGACGATTAGCGATGAAAACGTCCTTACGGGAATAAATATGATTGAAAGCAAAATCATATCTGCTCTCGAAAAACTCGATGTAAAAAAAATAGAAACTATCGGAAAGACATTCGATCCAAACTTTCACGATGTTATCGCAGTGATGCATAACGACAAAGCAGAGGACAATGTTATTCTGGAAGAATATCAAGCAGGGTATATTTATAACGGAAAGGTTATAAGATATTCAAAGGTAATTGTAAATAAAAAAGGAGAATAAAAATGAGCAAAATTATTGGTATTGATTTAGGAACTACAAACTCTTGCGTAGCAGTTATGGAAGGTGGAAAACCAACCGTTATTGCAAACGCTGAGGGAGATAGAACAACTCCATCTGTTGTTGCATACACAAAAGACGGAGAAAGACTTGTTGGTAAGGTTGCAAAGCGTCAAGCCATTGTAAACCACGACAGCACAGTTATTTCCATCAAAAGAGAGATGGGAACAAACTTTAAGGCAAAACTTAACGGAAAAGAATACTCTCCACAAGAGATTTCTGGTATGATTTTGTCTAAACTTAAGCAAGATGCCGAAAGTTATTTGGGCGAACCTGTTACACAGGCAGTTATCACCGTTCCAGCATACTTCAACGACAGCCAAAGACAGGCAACTAAAGATGCCGGAAGAATTGCCGGACTTGAAGTTTTGCGTATCATAAACGAACCAACTGCTGCTGCTCTTGCTTATGGACTTGATAAGGGCGAGAACAAAAATCAAAAGATTCTTGTTTACGACCTTGGTGGTGGAACATTCGATGTTTCCATTTTGGAAATTGGCGACAACGTTTTTGAAGTTTTGTCAACAAACGGAAACACTCGCCTTGGCGGAGATGACTTTGATAACAGAATCATCGACTATTTAATTGAAAGTTTCAAAAAGAGCGATGGAATTGACCTTTCAAAAGATAAGGCAGCAATGCAACGTTTAAAGGAAAATGCAGAAAAGGCAAAAATCGATCTTTCTGCAACTCCAAAAACCACAATCTCTATTCCATTTATCACTGCAGATGCAAATGGACCAAAACACCTTGAAGTTGAACTTACACGTGCAAAATTTGACAGCCTTACAGAAGACCTTGTAAAAGAAACAATCGACTGCTGCAAACTTGCTCTTAAAGATGCAAAACTTGACACTTCTAAGATTGACAAAGTTATCTTAGTTGGTGGTTCAACAAGAATCCCAGCAGTTGTTGAAGCAGTTAAAAATTATTCTGGAAAAGAACCATACAAGGGCGTTAACCCAGACGAATGTGTTGCTGTTGGTGCTGCAATTCAAGCCGGCGTGCTTGCTGGTGATGTAAAAGACGTGCTTTTACTTGACGTTACTCCACTTTCTCTTGGTATCGAAACATTAGGTGGGGTATTTACAAAACTTATCGAAAGAAACACAACAATCCCAACAAGAAAATCACAGATCTTCTCTACCGCTGCAGACAATCAACCAGGAGTTGATATTCACGTTTTGCAAGGCGAAAGAGAATTTGCTGCACAAAATAAAACTCTTGGAAGATTCCAACTCTCTGACATTCCACCTGCTCCAAGAGGTGTTCCACAAATCGAAGTTACTTTCGATATCGATGCAAACGGAATTGTTAAAGTTTCTGCAAAAGACCTTGGCACAAACAAGGAACAAAACATAACAATTACTGCATCTACAAACCTCAAAGAAGACGAAATCGAAAGAGCGGTTAAGGAAGCAGAGGCTCACGCTGAAGAAGATAAGAAGAAGAAAGAACTTATCGAAACTAAGAACCAAGCAGATAACCTCATCTATGGACTTGAAAAGGTTATCAAAGAAAACGGCGATAAACTTAACGAAGACGACAAGAAGAAGTTGCAAGATGCCATCGAAAAGGCAAAGAAAGAATGCGAAAGCGAAGATATTGAAACCGTTAAGAAGGCTATTGACGAACTTACAAATGTTTCCAACGGAATTGTAAGCAAAATGTATCAAAGTTCAAATCCAAACGGCGGAGATGGACAAAACGGCAACAACGACCAAGGAAACACAAACAAAGACGGAGACCCAGTTGTAGACGTTGACTAATTAAAAGGATAATAAAATATGGCGAATAAAGACTACTATTCAATATTAGGTGTTGATAAATCTGCGAGTGCTGACGAAATTAAGTCAGCATATCGTAGACTCGCCAAAAAATATCATCCTGACCTAAACAAAACAGAAGAGGCGGCTGAAAAATTCAAAGAAATTAACGAGGCTTATGAAGTCTTAGGCGACGACAAAAAGAAAGCAAATTACGACCAATTTGGCTCTGCTGACGGCCCTCAATTTAATGGAGCAGGCGGAGGCGGTGGCTTTGGAGATTTCTTTGGCGGTGGTTTTAGCGGCTTTGGAGATATTTTCGGGGATATATTTTCTTCGTTTGGTGGCGGTGGCAGTCGTGCAGAAACTCAGCGCCGTGGCAGCGACATACAAGTTGATGTAAAACTATCGTTTGAAGAGGCTCTTTCTGGAGTTGAAAAGACGATAAGCATAAACAAAATTGAAACTTGTCCGGATTGCTCTGGAACGGGCGCAAAAGGCGGAAGAGAATTTTCTACCTGCCCAGATTGTCGTGGAAGCGGTAGGGTAAGAATCCAACAAAACACTATGTTTGGAACGACAATAAGAGAAACTGCTTGTCCTAAGTGCGGCGGAACTGGAAAAATTATCAAGGAACGCTGTGCAACTTGCGGTGGAAAGGGGTATAGACGCGTAACAAAAGATATCAGCGTCAAGATTCCTGCAGGGGTAAACGATGGGCAGACGCTTAGAATGAGAGGAGAGGGAAACGACCCTATTGGAAAGGGAATCCCAGGCGAACTCTATGTAAACATCAGCGTAAAACCACACAAGTTGTTTAAGCGTCAAGAATATGACCTTATGTATGACTTGTATGTTCCATTCACAACGCTTATTCTTGGCGGAAAAGTGGAAGTGCTTACGCCAACAGGAAGTATGGTGCTTGACATCAAAGAGGGGACTCAAAGCGGAACTGTTATGAGGCTTAAGAGTCGTGGTGTTAAGGTGTTAAACAAGGATTCTTATGGTGATCTGCTTATCACACTTAAAGGCGAACCTCCAAAGAGTTTGAATAAGAAACAAAAAGCGCTCTTAGAGGAATTGCAACAAAGTTTTAGCGAAAACGATTTTCCTAAGAATAAAGAATTCAAAAAAAACAGCCTGTAGTGCTGTTTTTTTTGTAAAATATTTTGAAAATAAATTGTTTTGTTGTAAAATGACAATATAGGAGTTTTCTATGAGAAGATTTTTTGGTGAAAAAGTTAAAGATAAAATTATCGTAAGCGGAGACGAATATAATCATATGAAAAACGTGCTTCGCCTTAAGGTCGGCACTGAGGTGCTTGTAAGCCTTAACACTAACGTAGAATATGCTTGCCAAATTGAATCATACGACAAAAACAACGCTGTTTGCAAGATAAATGGCGAACACGAATGTGTTGCAAACCCATTAAAGAACATCACTCTTTTTCAGGCGATTGCAAAGTTGAAAAAGTTTGAATTTATCGTTCAAAAAGCAACAGAAATCGGCATTACAACCATCGTCCCTTTTGTAAGCGAATATGTGATTGCAAAGCCAACTGAAAACAAGATTGAAAGGCTCAACGCAATTGCTATGAACGCTTGTAAGCAATGCGAAAGAACAATCGTTCCTACAGTTGAAAAGACGATAACGGTTGACGAAGTAATCAAGAGATTTAAAGACTACGACATCGTTTTATTTGCAAATGAACGCGTTGATGTTGGAGAAGAAGTTAAGAAACTTACAAAATACAAAAAAATTGCTATAATTGTTGGATCTGAAGGCGGATTCTCACAGAAAGAAAAGGAAAAGTTTGTCGAAGCCGGCGCTGTATCTGTTTCTTTGGGCAGACGTATCTTACGCTGCGAAACCGCTTCTGTTGCAATGATGAGTATGGTTTCTATTTTAAGCGGAAATTAATATGAAAATTTGTGTAGTTACACTTGGCTGTAAAGTAAATCAATATGAGAGCGATGCTCTCATTTTTAAATTAAAAGAACTTGGACACGATGCAGTCGGCGACCTTGAAGTTGCTGATGCGTATATCATTAACACTTGCGCAGTAACAAACGAGGCAGAGCGAAAATCTAGGCAGATGATTGAACGTTGCAGAAAATTTAACAAAGATGCAGAGATATATGTGATTGGGTGTGCAAGTCAAAACAAGTGTGAACAGTTTGAAGATAGAACCATCAATTTTGTGCTTGGTTCTGCAAACAAACTCGACATAATAAAACATTTCGGGGAACACGGACACGAAATAGAAGATTTTACAGACGAATATGACGATTCTATGACAAGTGCACAAACGCGCACTCGTGCTTTTATTAAAGTGCAAGATGGGTGCAACAGATTTTGCAGTTATTGTCTTATTCCTTATGTGCGTGGGCGCAGCCGTTCAAGAAAGATTGAAAGCGTGGTTAGTGAAATTAACTCTCTTCCAGCCACTGTGAAGGAAGTTGTGATTGTTGGAATAGACGTTTCAAGTTTTCGCGATGGAGATAAAACGCTTATCGACCTACTTGAAGCGGTTGATAGTTGTGGCAGAAGGTGGCGACTCTCTTCGATGGAAGACAACATCATTTCGGAGGAGTTTATTTTAAGACTGAAAAATTGCAAGAACTTTTGCCCACATTTTCACCTTTCTTTACAAAGCGGAAGTGATGCCGTGCTGAAGAAAATGAACAGAAAATACTCCACTGAGCAGTTTTTTGAAACGACACAACTAATAAGGAAACACTTTGATTTGGCAGGAATAACAACCGATGTTATTGTCGGCTTCCCAACCGAAACAGAGGAAAATTTTGAAGAAACGCTAGATTTTGTTAAAAAAGTTAAGTTTTCTGACCTACATATCTTCCCATATTCAAAAAGAAACGGCACTGCAGCAACAAAACTATATAAGGACCTTCCAAAACCAGTCAAAATGAAGAGGTTATACAGACTTCAAGAGGTGGGAAACGAACTGAAAAACGAGTTTATTCTTAGCAATAAGGAAGTTGAAGTGCTTGTTGAAGAAGAAAAAGAGGGTTATTACACCGGATACAGCAAGAACTACATCAAGTGCTATTTTATGGCGGGAAATGTGGCAGTAGGCGACATTGTTAAGGGGAAAATTGCCGGGCTTTTTAAGGACGGCGCATTGATATTAGTTAAATAATATTGTGTAATTATTAAAAAAAATTTGAAATTTATATATTTTTATGCTATTATGTAAGTATGAAAAGTTTAAGAGATATAAGTTTAATTAAAAAAATTTTGTTTTTTGTAGTTACAGCGGCAGTGATTGCACTGTCTGTTTTGTCGCTGCTTAACATCACAATCGAGGGGTTACCTCCAATAGTCGAAAAACTGTTAAGTCCAAACACAATGTTGTTTGTTTGCTTGGCTTTAGAATTTCTTGTATGTTTAATCAGTTTTTCGTTGCACGTAAAAGTTATCTTTTGCATCGTTGCATTTTTGGCTCTTGGCGTAGGTGGTTACTTCCTTGGATTCCGCGATATTGCTGACCCATTAAATCAAAGAATCGTAATAATCGCACTGCTTGCTTTTCAAGTTGTTTTAGCAATCTACACAAGCGCATCTTGCAAGGGAATAGGCTTAAAGATATTTGAACTTGCAATAAGAGTTGGTTTGTCGGTAGCACTCTATGTTTTGTTGCCACAACTTTTACCTGAATATTTTGCATCAATCGACCTATTGTTGTTTGTAATCTATCTTGCAAACGCAGTTTACACATTGATATCTCTGTTGTTTAGACCAAAGAAAAATGGTATGCTTATTGCAGCAAACTTCTTGTTGCTTCTTGGCTCACTGTTTTACGCTTTGTCATTCGGCGGACTCGACCTACTAGGCATAAGCGGAGCATTTGCAAACTTTGTTGAAATGTTCAACTGGGGATACATACTCGTTGTGCTTGGCGGATATGTTTATTGTTTAGATTTGTTTTTCTATGAGGAAATAAGCGAAAAATAAAATTTCATTTTGTTATCGCTTTTGGTGAAAAAGATGGATTACTTAAAAATAGAAGAAAAGTGGAATAAAATTTGGGAGGAAACTAATTTATATAAGTTTGACCCAAATAAGTTAGATAAAAAGTTTTATTTGCTTGAAATGTTCTCCTATCCAAGTGGCGCTAGTTTGCATTTAGGGCACTGGTGGAACTTTGGACTTAGCGACAGTTTTGGGCGTTTTAAGAGGTTGCAAGGGTATAATGTTTTTCAACCTATGGGGTTTGACGCATTCGGGCTTCCAGCAGAAAATTATGCGATAAAAACCGGCATTCACCCAGAGGACAGCACTCGCCATAACATCGAACTTATGGAAAAGCAACTTCGAAAGATTGGCGCAACTTTCAACTGGGAATATGAACTTATCACTTGCAATCCAGACTACTATAAGTGGACTCAGTGGTTGTTTATTCAACTATACAAAAAGGGACTTGCTTATCAAAAGGAAGCCCCAGTAAATTATTGCCCATCGTGTAACACAATTATTGCAAATGAACAGGTTGTTGATGGACGTTGTGAACGTTGCGACAGCGAAATAATAAGAAAGAATATGAAGCAGTGGTTCTTTAAGATAACCGATTATGCTGAAGAACTTCTGTCTGGACTTGATAAAATCGATTGGCCAGAAAAAACTAAGGCGCTCCAAAGAAACTGGATTGGAAAGAGTGTGGGTGCAGAAGTTGACTTTGAATTAGAAAACAAGAAGGGCAAACTTACAGTTTTCACTTCAAGGGCAGACACTTTGTATGGCGTTACTTTCCTTGTTATTGCGCCAGAACATAAACTTGTGAAGGAATTGGTAACTCCAGAGAACAAAAAGGTTGTCGACGAGTATATCGCAAATTCCATCAAAAAAGACGAAATCACAAGAACTAGCACAACATTAGAAAAAACAGGGGTATTTACCGGAAGTTACGTAATTAACCCTCTTACAGGCGAAAAAGTGCCGGTTTTTGTTGCAGATTATGTTATTTCAACGTATGCAACCGGCATCGTTATGGGTGTTGCTTGCCACGATGAAAGAGATTTTGATTTCGCAAAGAAATATAACTTAAAAACTAAACAAGTTTTGACATCAAAAGACGGCAAAGAGGTAAAAATGCCTTATTGCCAATATGGAAAACTTGTAAACTCGGAAGAATTTAACGGACTCACAAGCGAAGAGGCAAAAGTTAAGATTGTCGAAAAACTCGAAAAGTTGGGCAAGGGCAGATTTAAAACTAACTACAAACTCCGCGATTGGTCGGTTGCAAGACAGAGATATTGGGGTTGCCCTATTCCTATTATTTACTGCGACCACTGTGGAACTGTGCCAGAAGACGAATCGAGATTGCCAGTTAAACTTCCTCACATCACTGACTATAAGCCAGAGGGAGAAGGGCCTCTTGGCAAGTGCGACGAATATATGCATACAACTTGCCCTAAATGTGGGCGTCCAGCAATAAGAGAGGCGGACACACTTGACACCTTTGTTTGTTCGTCGTTCTATCAACTTAGATACCCAGAATCGTTGCACAACGATAAGGAAATTTTCAATCGTGATTATGTCAACAAGATGTTGCCGGTTGATTGCTATGTTGGTGGCGTTGAACACGCAACAGGGCACTTGCTGTATTCTCGATTTATAACAAAGTTCTTAAGAGATATTGGTTGTCTTGATTTTGACGAACCTTTCCAAAGATTGTTCCACCAAGGAATGATACTTGGAGCAGACGGCAAAAAGATGAGCAAACGCAACACCTCTAAGACGGCAGATGACTATGTAAACAAGTTTGGCAGTGATGCTTTAAGACTTCATATGATGTTCTCATTAAAGTATGCTGACGGCGGAATTTGGGACGATGCCGGAATTGTCCATATGAAAGAATTTATGGAAAGAGTAGAACGCATCGTGCTTAAATGGGGCAAGTTGACAGGAAATGTAAATAACTATGGCGCTGCCGAAAAAGACTTAGACTACGTTCTGCACAACGCAATCAAAGAGGTTGCAAATGGATATGAGTCGTTCTCATTCAACACCGCAGTTGCTGAATATATGAAACTTGTCAATGCAATGTATAAGTATGACCAAAATTGCGAGCAAATAAATGCTAAATTTGCCAAAGATGTTGCTAAAAACTTGCTAATATTGATGGCGCCAGCCGCTCCACACTTCACCGAAGAACTTTGGGAGCAGTTAGGGGAGAAATATTCAATCTTTAATCAACACTATCCAGTATGCGATGAAAGTAAGATCGTTTTGGACGAAGTTGAGATTGCCGTTCAAGTTAACAGCAAGATAGTTGCAAGAATGCTTGTTCCAACTTCTGCTGACAATACAACAATCTTAAACATCGTTAAACAAGATGACAAAGTTAGGTCGCAACTTGATGGCAAGGAAGTTTTAAAGGAGATTGTCGTTCCTAAAAGACTTGTAAACTTGATTGTTAAATAACTTTATTGCATAAAAAAAGATGTATCAAATCGATACATCTTTTTTCTTTTTAATGATTATTTGTTTTCCTCTTCTTCTTGAGAGTCTGGAGTAATAACTTCTTCAGTTACCTCTTCAACAACCTTTTTAGGTCTGCCTCTTTTTGCAGGCTTAGGAGTTTCTTCGGTTTTAACTTCCTCTTCAACTTCTTCAGCAGGTTTTTCCTCTGCCTTTTCTTCTGTCTTTTTCTCAGTTACTTCTTCTTCTGTTTCAGCAGGTTGCTCTTCAGTTTTAACTTCTTCAGCCTTAACTTCTTCAACCTCTTCTTTTGCTTCTTCTTCAGCAACTACAGTTGTTTCAGTTGGTTGTTCAGCAACTTCTTCAACAGGTTTTTCTTCTACCTTTTCTTCAGTTGCTTCTTCAGTTGCTTCTTTTTTGCTTTTTTTTGCTTTCTTTTTTTCTGTTTTTTCAGCGACAACAGTTTCTTCGTTTACAACTTCAGTTGTTTCTTCTGTAGCAACTTCCTTAGCAGTTGTTTCTTCTGCAACTTTTTCTTTGTTCTTTTTGCTTATTGCCTTACCAAGAAAGTAAACGCAAAGAATAACAACATACAAAGCAAGAACGATAAGGAATGATACATAGAATGCTGTTCCGGTTGAGAACAATCCGGTGATGTTAAAGAGCATATATGCCCAGCAGAAAATTGAAAGTGCTGGTAAGATTATTGCAAACACAACTTTGCTAACTGCTGAATTGTTAGCCTTTCCACTTAACATAACCATTCCGCCAGCGATTGTAACGACTGTAAATACAATGGCAAGAATGAATGCTGCAGCGCCTTCAACTGTGAGATTATTTAAATCCATATTTACCTCCAAAAGTTAACACAATTCTATCATATTTTTCTTTCATTGTCAATATTCATTTTTAAATATTTGAATATTTTTTATCAATTATTTGCAAAAAAACTACATTTCCTATTATAATATTAATATGAAGCGCAGAAGTTCATCTGTTTTTTCAATCTTTTTCGTAATAGCAATTGCCTTTGCAGGAATTGCTAGTGCGGTTTTATTGCTGTTCTTTGGGGACGCCGATGTCGTTTCTACGCCAAATGAACTTTCTGTAAACACAATTTCTGGGGAGTATTGCCTCATAGCGCAGTATAACAGCCAGTATAATTATAACTTTGTTGTTGAGCAAAAAATTGGCGATTCATATATATATTTATGCGACAAAAACACAACAAGCAATACAATAAATTTAAGCGATTTTCAAAATCTTTTGTTAAAATCGGGCGGCGAGTATCGTTTTAAGGTGGCATATTCATCGGAGAACAACCGACTTGGAGAATATTCAACCTATTGTGAATGGATATATAAGGCCTATTTGCCTAAGGCGCAGGTGCAATACAGCGAAGGGGTTTTGTCTTGGGAGTTAGAGGACGCAGATAGTTTTGAAGTGATGCTAATTGGTCCAGATTCCTCTGTAACAGACTACACCGCAGAAGAACTTACCGAAAATGAAATCGACCTTACTGAATTCGATGTGGGAAGTTATAAGGTGTTTATTACTGCATTGTCTGCAAATTATTTGTCTTCAATAACAGAATATACTTTTACTATTGAGTGATATTTTTAAAATAGTTTGTCCATACTAGGCGTATGGACTTTAAAATAGATGCCAAAATAAAGCAAATAAAAGAGCAATTACACAATTCTTTTGACGTAATTGACAGAGTTTTTGTTGGTAAAAATTTTAAAATAGGGTTTATCTACTTAAAGAGTTTTACAGATAACCTTATTTTTTCTACGTCCGTCTATAAGCCAATCAGCGATTTTGAGGGCGAGATGTCGTTTGAAAAAATAAAACTTCTTGTCCAGGCAAACACGGTAACCGAAATCAAAGAGAGCGAAATTGTAGAAAACATACTTAAAGGTGCGGTTGTGATTTTCACCGACCTATCTAATAAGATTCTGTCAGTCGATATTCAAAAATATAACACAAGAGCGCCAAGCGAACCTCCAACCTCGCCAGTTATTCAAGGTCCGCGTGAGGGCTTTACAGAAGATATAGTAACAAACATCACCCTTTTAAGGCGACATTTTTATTCGGCAGACTTGGTTTTGAGGGAACTTAGTGTTGGAAAGGTTACAAAAACAAAGATTGTCGTTGCATACCTAGATGGAATTACTGACAAAAAAATAGTTAAAGATGTTATAAAACGCTTAAAAAAGATAGATATTGATGGAGTAGTGGATTCATACTATCTTGTGTCTTTTTTATCGTCTAAGCCAGACTCCCTTTTTAAGCAAGTTGGAAACACCGAAAAGCCAGATATAGTTTGCGCCAAAATGCTCGAAGGGAGAGTTGCGATAATTGTAAACAACAGTCCAATCGTTTTGACTGTGCCTTTTGTTGTGCTTGAAGATTTGCAGGGTGCAAATGACTATTACACAAACTACATCTACGCCACACTTATTCGTATTGTAAGGGTGATCGGCGTTGTTTTGGCGATATTTGGTCCGGGAATCTATATTGCAATTCAACTGTTTCATTACAATGTTATGCCACTGAAATACATAATCACAATTGCAGACGCAACACAGCAAATTCCATTTACGCCGTTTATCGAAATTGCCTTCATCTTGCTTTTGTTCCAAATCTTATACGAGGTCAGTTTAAGACTTCCAAGTTATCTTGGGCTTGCAACGTCCATTGTTGGAGCGCTGATTTTGGGCGACACAGGGGTAAAGGCTGGGCTAATTTCTCCGCCGGCAGTTATCGTTGTCGCTATCGCAAAAATTGCCCTCTACACCGTGCCAGAACAAGGCTCGCAGATTTCGGTTTTGCAATTTGTTATCTTGCTTTTAGGGGCATCGGTTGGATTTTTAGGAGTGATTGGTGGTGCGATTTACATCATTGCGTATATGACGACAATCGAAAATTACAGTGCACCATATCTAGCCCCCTTTGCGCCATTTATTTTGAAAGACAACAAAG
>CANQIX010000019.1 GCA_947624105.1 uncultured Clostridia bacterium | reverse complement strand
CATTATCTGCTTTTATTTCAACGCCGGCAACGATATCATAGAACCTTAGTTCAACTTTGTATACCTCTTTGCCCTCGCTTTCGATTGTCATATACACTTTTTGGTCTTCGTAACTTAGTTTTGTTGTAAATCCAACTTCGCTAAATTCTGCAATCAAAATGTCGGAAATTTCGTCCGTCTTTGCCCAATATACTTGCAGCCTGTCTGATGGAACAATCGTAAGATGAGCAACAACTGTGTTTTCGCAAGCCTCTGTGTTGTATCCGTCCTCATATTCCTCAGAGTCATAAAGCACAACATCGCCATATTTTAAGATGTAGTTTGTCGTTGTTACGCCACCAAACTTGCTTAAGTATAGGTCATAGTTGACGTTTATCATCTCGCCGTGATCTTTTCTTGAAAATTCAAATTCAATTGTTTCTGTGGTGTCAACAATCATTCTTGAAAGTCTTAAATCGTCTGGCGTGTTAAACTTTTTGTTTATCTCAAGTGTGAGAGTTTGCATATCGAGAGTGTATCTTTCGATAATAAACTTCGCTTCCTTGATAGCCTCCAAAACTGAAGTGTCAAATTGATAGAAGGTTTCATCAATGTTAAATTTGATGGTATATTCTCCAGCATCGATAAGTTCTTGAACTTCATCTCCGCCTTCTGCAATAAATTGAAGCATTCCACTGTCGTGTGTGAAAGTTGTCTGTGTTGCGTTTTGCGCGTAGATGTATTCGCCATCGTCGCCCGCTCTTTCAAATGCAACGTAAGAGGCCTTTGCACCAACGCGGTTCGACTGATCTTGTCCGTTGTAGGTAGAATTTAAAACATCAAGTTCCAAACTTGTTATCATTCTAGGAACAAAGGTAATAGAAAATTCAAGTTCGGTAATAAGCGATTGCGATTGCAAGGTAAGGATTCCGCCCGAAAGCGACCATATATATGTTGTGTTGCCTATCGTTATGTTCTTTCCACTTACTTGATATCTCTCTCCGCCTTCGCCCGAAACAGCATTAAGCGCACTGCCAACTGTGGTGTAAGTGTATTTTTTGTCTTTGATTGTGATGTTTCCAACAGAGTCCGCTTTATACGATACCAAACTTGTTACGTCGTTTATCGTCAAAACAATTTTAACTGTGTATCTGCCATTGTCCGAAGTGCGTCCACCGCTAGTGAGTTCGAGGAGCAAGTTGCCGAGCATTGAGTCTTCTTGCATAATATTCCCCTCTTCGTCAATGAGTTGATATACGTAAGTGAACAAGTTTTCATCTACAATGTAGTTCTGTCTAATAGCAGACGAAACATAGAACCCATCTGGAAAACTTCCAACGCCTCTTACAACGTTTTCTTCGTCAACAACCACGTCAAGTTCGCCAAACGTCCAATACGCCTTTAATTCGATTGGAGCAAAGATGTTTGACTCTACTGCGCCGATGTATATTCCGTCTTCTCCTCTAAATATTTGATCGTATGACACCTCCACATCACCTGGAGTGCGGTAGTAAAGGTCAACGAGTTCAAGGTTAGAATATGTTATTCTTGTGATATCGTCAATTTTGTCTACCCCAAGTTGTAGATAACTCTTAACGTCGTTATACATCTCGTTTATTCCAACAAGGTTATAGTTATACTTAACTAAAACAAGGTCGGTGTAAACGACATTCCACGTGTAAGCGCTTGGCAAACTGTCATCTTCCAAATCAAATGTCTGTGTGAACGCGTTTTCATATTCATACGCACCGTTCAGCGAAGAAATGAACTCAGTGTTGTCTACGCTTGTAATGTTGTAAAGCCTTGTGTATTTATACTCGTCCGAAATCTTCTTCAGCGAAGCATTCGACAAGAAGTCCACAATAATTTCCGAAACCAGCCCACTCTTTTCGATTGTTGGGGTCGCTGTGCCCGTGCCCTTTACACTGAGCAAGAATATTGCACTTCCGGAAGTTGGTTTGTCAGTCTTTACAACTTGCATCTCCCCATCGATATTTTCAAGATAGAAACTTGCATCTTCAAAACAGTTGATATCGCTGTAAGAAATATATTCTAAGTAGTCCGTTGTGTATTTGAAACTTGAAAGGCAGAATATTGTGCTAAGCGCATCGCCTTCAAAAGGAAGAACTTCAACCAAACTGTTTTGCTTGGTCATCATTGAAAGGTTGTATGTAATATCTGCCTTACCTTTCGTGCTGACAATTGTAAATTCAAACGATTCATCAAGCAAAACTGCGATGTTGTCTTGTATTGCATATATAGCGCCATCTTCTTTCACTAATGTGTAGGAAGAATAGTTAAAGTGATTTCTGCCGTCGTAGAAGGTGTATAGTGTATCAACGCTGCTAGCACCTGGATTCGATGTAGTTAAAGCGATGTTAATGTATAATTCTGTTCCAGTTATTGCGTAATATGTTACCCCATACGATGTAATTGAGTCGCTTATCATACTTACTGGCAGATTTTCTCCTTGATAGAAACTGCGTTGGTTAAAGTCTTGATTTGTCAGTTTAAGCATATAACTTAGAATAAGCACTCTGCCAATTTCAAAGTAGGCCTCCGCTTCTCTATCACTAACTTGATAACTAATATTGTAGTTGTTTAGCACCGAATTACCTTTTCCCGCTTGCGCCTCAATGTATGCACGCACGCTGTATGTTTGGTTTGCTCTAACATTTTGGCCATTAGGAACATACATTCTATAAGATAGAAGTCTAACTTCTGATTTTACCGCCACCCCTGCACTTTGAGAGCCTACGCCGACAAAGGTGAGTGAATAATGTTTCCCTGAAGAAAGTATAAGTTCGTTATCGACACCGTTTTCTATGTCATACATATATATAAACATACTCGACAAAACGGTTTGACGTGTGCTTCTAACTCCAGTTAAATCTTCTGCGTTTTCATCTCTTCCAAAATATAATACTCTGTCATAATATTCATTATATTTTGTGTATGTCCAATCCCTAAACATTATGAACTCTTCATTTGATGTTGCGTAGAACATATTGTAATACTTCATCATCAAAAATTCATACATTTGATTAAGCGACAATCCACTATATCCATACCAATCATGCCCTAAAATATAATTTTCAAGATCATTTTGATCAGAAATTTCAGCAAATTTTGCTACTTCATCTTCCGTTTCAACTTGCGCCTGAATGTATTTTAAGTTTGCAAGATACATTTTTTGCAAGTCATATTCTGCAAACAAAACAGCCTTTTCAATGATAATTGTAAGCGTAATTGTTGTCGAATAAATGCTATCTCCTAGATTATAGACAAGCGTTGGATCGTCGACAAGTTTAATAGTCATGTTAAGTTCGTATCTTCCAACATCGGTGCCTATCGTTTTAAAACTATATGTATGCTTTTCACCATTAAGTACGTCTGAATACAATATATCATCGCCAGAAAATTCTATTACAACTGTAACTCCTGCCGCATTGCTTGTTATCGAGAATTCTTGTTCGTCATTTATTACTGTCAGTCCTGTTGACTCTAAGTTTGTAGCAAACTTATCCATCGTTACCGTTACAGCAGAACCAGAATATTGTGTTTCAAACACACCATCAAAGGTGATATTTGTATTTTCCGTAAAACGCCAAGTTGCATAAATATCAAGTGCTGGAGGCTCTGTATCGTCGAACCCATAAATTACATTTCTGAAAAAAGTTTCATCATCTATTTTATATTCATCATCCTTATTTTCCAAGCTTTCCGCATAAAATCCGTCAAAAGTAAAGCCTTGCCTTGTTATTTTTATATCTGACAACGAATATTCTCTATCTACAATTCTCATCTTTGAAAACTGCGTGTTATATGTTACTGTTGTATCAATATACTCGCTCGACAAGTCGCTTTCTCCACCATTATAATGAATTCTTACTATAAAATTTTTTGCTTGCCATACCGCATAAATAGTTACAGAATCTGCCGTAGATAAATTATAGGCGTAGTAATATGTCCCATCGTAATATATGCCTGGAGTGAGTTTGCTTTCTCCAACATAACTTTTATAATGTTCTAATTGTTCTCTAGTAATTTCGCGTGATTGTTGTGTTATAGCACCACTTTTCCATTCCCATCCTGCAAAATCATAGCCTGTAAATTCAAATTTATTTGAACTAAGTCTAGTCATTTCGTCATACGTTGCTGTGGTTCTTTGCATAGAGACTGCTATATCACCAAAGTATCTATCATCATCTTGCGAACTATCATAATAAACATAATATTTTGCCGGAGTCCATACCTTTGTAACCGAAACTTCATAGTCGCACCTACCATTTTGTTGCTTATAGGAAGAATCAAAATAATTTGTTAAATACGCAACACTACTAATGACACCTGAACCTCCCATTCTCCATCCGCCGAGAGTATAGCCCATTATTGTTTCTGAAAAATAAGAAGCAAGTGTAAAATCTTCTGAATTTTCATTTCCAACTGGAGATTCAATTTTATAAGCAATTTCTCCATACTTTTCATTTCTTTTATAGGTGAATGCAGCACTATAATCAATTGAAGCCCCATTGTTATAATAGTAGATAAGGTTAACATTTTTCGCAGTTCGCGACTGAGGATCTGTAATTATTATGTTTAATGTTTTTTGCGATAAAAGTGGAACAATATTATATTCTCCTTCAAGCTTTTCTATATTATCCCTAAAAAGTTGCTCTACATATTTTCCGTCGATTCCTTCATTTGGATTATAATTATTAACCTTTATTACCATAGGAGTTCCAAGTTCTCCACTTTCCATCTGCGACATTGATATCAGCGCCAACCCACAAATATTATAGTATCTGTCGTTTAGATTTGAAAGTTCAAACCTTAGTTGAATACCATCAAAGACTGTATTTGCGGTTGCCTTACTCCCGGTAAAATAATATGTTCCGTCATTGATGTCGTCTAATTTAAACAATTCCAATGAAGATGTAAAGTAATGATATAGCCCCTCATATCCGTTATAATCTGTTAACAATCCTATATTCTTTATGATGCGATAATTTATTGGCTTGCTTACCCATGATTCATATATATCGATAATATAGCGATCGGTTTCTGCATTATACGCAATATAATTTCTATATTCCGCCCCTAACAAATCTCTTAGGTAAACGTCTATTTTGCCGTCTATTTTTGAGTATTCGGCAATGGTATTTCCTAAAACAATATACCTTCCTTGATAAGTATACCCTTTTCTAAGATTTACATATGCGTCATCTCTTAACTCTTTAAATCTTACATTAAGCTGTGCAAACGAATTTCCAAGTCTTAATTCCTTGCTTTCTCTATATATTGGATCTTCTACATCTTCATCATAGAAAAAGCCATCACTTGTTTGTCTAAATTTTATGCTATTACGCAACTCATATTTCTTTTCTTCTACATCAATTGTAATACTATAATGAACTGCCTTTATAGTAAACGTTCCATTTACTTTTAAATAGAACAAGAAATACAAATTATCTTCCCCTTGCACCACACTAGAAACGCTCAGTTTGTCGTTAAAATCATCAAACTTAAAATATTCCAGTAGTTGATTTGTTTGCCCCTCATCAGTATATCTATATCGCCATTGATAGTAATCCGAATTGTAGATTGCAAAATACAGAGTATCCCCGTTTAAGAATGTCTGTTCTTGTAATTGGAAGCCTCCACTTGCGTCATAGTAATTTGAACCATCCATGCTATACATAAGTTTTGGATTGTTTTTGGCATCTGCAACTTCTCCCTTATCTTCCTTTATAAAATGAATTTTAAAATCTGCAAATATCGAACTCGTTGACACTGAAAGTGTGTTTTTGTTATTTGCAAAAACTTGTGCATAGGAAGCATAGTTAGTTCCATCTGTCAGTTTGTGAAATCCATAAGAAATTTTATAGTCATAAGGGACTCCACTTGCATCTCCACTTAACAAAACTTCTGGAAGATCGCCTGCGTCTGGATCGGCGGTTGATGTGTTGTAATACAATGCTTTGTAATTATCTCCGTCTTTTGGCGACAAAAAGATAAGCTTAAACTCGGCATTTGTGTAATGCCCAACGTTTATTGTTGTATCGCCTGCGTTGTTTACTTTTTCAACATAAGCAATTCTATTAGTTCTTTCAAAACTATATCTTTGCCTTCCGTCATCAAAACCATAAGTTATGCCAGATTGTGCACTACTAATTTCATATAAATACTCTCCAACATATTCTCCAATATTTTCATCATTAAATTTTACATATTCAAACAGATAATATCTGTCATTTATCTTAAGTAAAAATCCAGTTACCTTTACAATTGATACGTATTTTGAGCCATATATTGCCCTTAGGTCGCTGTCTTTTATGCTATCCCCACCAACAAAATCTTCTCCCCAAGTATAAGTATAATTATTATAAACAACGCCATACCCATCGTCGCGTTTGCTGGTAGTAAGTAAGTATAAATTGTCATTTAACATGTTTATTCCAACTGAAACTTTTTCGTCTGTAAAGGCATAAGGTGTTATTTGTGTAATTGTTCTAGCCGCATTTCCAGTTATGTAAAAGATGTCGTCTCGATTAACAGTTTCGTAAGTTGCAATAGCAAATCTAATGTCTTCATCTGTAGAAAGATGGAATTCTGATGACGACCTAATTATGTTAATTTCAAATTTATTGTTGCCCACAACATTTTTCAAAGTGAGAGTTAATACTTGCCTGTCATCTAAGTTTGATGCTTTTGCCACCTCTGGCGAAACATAAGCAACGCCAAAGTTTTCGTTATACCTAACTCTTTTTTCGCTCCCGTCTACGTTTGGATCTATAGTTGCAGTCTTTTCGTTATGGAAATTTGTTATAATCTCAGTTATAACAAATTCAAAACCTTTCTTAAGGGTGATCACAAAGACAATTCCTTCAGCGTGTTCATCGACATACGAAGTGTTATATTCGTAAATATCGCTGACTTCCTCTGACGATATTTTTGATAAATTGTCCCATTGATGCCCAGTATTTGGCATAGTTACGCGTTCGCCAAGAGAGGTGGTGTTGTATGCAATCACACTCTCGACAGCATCGTCCCACATAAAGTTTCCATTGTAACCATTATCATTTCCATTGCTGTGCATTGCACCACCAGTGCCTTCATAGTCTACAAGCGCTAATGTTAGTTGGTAATTTGTATTTCCTTCCCACTTGATGTAAAATTGGCTATACTGCTCATTGGTGTAAATATATTGTAATTTATCACTTTCGCTATTAGATTCAATTGGATTTACAAATTCGTTTATTCCAGGATTATATTCTGTGTAAATACCCGCGATTCTATAACCTTCCCTCTCTATTAACACATCTTCACTTGCCAAATAATCTTGAAGTTCCACCTTGAATCTTGCAATACTCATAACTTCGTTATATTTAATCACTAAACTTACCGTTTTTGCATCTACTTCGCTGTAATCTCTATTGCTTTCATAAATGTTATAGTTGATTGTATATGTAACCTTTTTACTTGTTCCAGTATTTTCCTCCCAGTTGGCTTTTAATGAATATTTCTCGGTTCCTCTATTGAAACCATCAAGCACACATCCTGCCTTTACAAGCACATTCGTTCCAGTATATTGAGGAACACCCTCGCCAATTTTCGTATCGGTTGGCAAAGTAGGAATAAAGTCGTTATCGAAAATCTTAGTCGCTCTTCCATCATCGCCCACATTTAACGATACTTTTAATATCTGTTCACCAGTAGCAGTATTTATGTCCTCAACGAGGCTAATAATTTGAATCCTTCCTGTTTTTACATCAAGAATATTTCCTATTTCGTTATACAAAATACCACCATCCGGGTCGATAGTGTAAAGATACGCTTCTTTGTAGCCGTTTCCGGTCTTTCTAAAGCCATATTCCTTTTTTTGTCCGCCAACTATATTATTTCTCCCATAAACAAAAAGGACTTCTCTTTTTGCAATTCCAAAGCTTCTATAATCAGCATTGTTTCCGCAATTTATAAAATAGGCATTTTCTATATCTCCTGCAATTAACCCCACATTTATTTCTGGCGTTTCTCCACCTTTTACTTCTGGATAAAAAAATCTTACATCGTCAAATATAACATTTTTAACAATTGCGTTATTTACATATCCAAAAAAGCCAATTCCCACAGTTTCATCACTGTTACTGTTGCTGCTGATTTTTGCCTTATTCTCAATATAGTGCAGCCTCATATTTAAGCCTATAATTTTGTGATTGTTTCCTTCAAAAACAGCATTTGCAAATTTATGATTCTCGTCTATTCCTATTGGAGTCCACGCTTTTTCGGATATATCAATATCGTTTTGCAGACTGTAGTATGTTATTGCGTTTAAATTCACATTGCCAGAATTATAGTATTCAATTAATTGCGACAAATCGCCAGAAGTGTAGATTAAATATGGAGAATTTTTTGTTCCTTCTCCTTTGAGTCTTAACCCCTGATTATAATTGGACGTATTATCTTTGCCAAGGTTAAAATTAGCACAATTTAAAAGGTGAGGATAAGAATTGTTTATCCCTGGCTCTAATGTCCAAATATCTTTATCCCAATTTAACATGGTTTCAAAAAATGAAAGCGATTGTGCTTTTTGGGTCAAATTGTCTATTGCAGAAAATATTGCTGGAGCGTTGGATACATCATAGTTTTCATCGACATTATAATAGACGTTTTCTATTTTAATGCGGTTTCCTTCTTGTGTGTTTCCGATTACTACAACTGGTGATACATATTTTTCTATATCTTCTGGGTTAATATTTGGGGTAGATATTTCTCCAACGGAAAAAACATTTTGCATATATATTGCTATTTCTGCGCTTGTCATGCTATTGGAAATTCCAACAACTCCACCAATATATCCAGATGTCAACGATAAAGCATAAATACTTCCAGCATTATATGCATTTTTAATCGAAAAATAATTTCCCAAGAGATAAGGATTAGCTTGTCCCACAAGGCCACCAACATCTGATTGTTCAATATCTGTTACACTCACATCTCCAGAATTGTAACAATTTTCAATTGTGAGGTATTTAAATTGATCTGTTGGATTTTCTCGACCAACAAGCCCTCCTATATACGATGCACTATCTGAACTTACATTTCCTCCATTAAATGATTGAGATATCGAAACGTTTCCTTCCGTATAGCCAATAAGTCCGCCAGTAGTTTGAGCTCCGTCAATAGACGCTGTGTTTTTACTCTTAGAAATATTTGTTTCTGCTGCATATCCTACTAACCCACCAATGTATGAATTGGAAGTTTTTGTTGTTGTGATACTTCCGCTTACTGAACAATTTTCAATTGTAGCACCATTTGTATATCCAGCAATTCCTCCAGTCTGCGTTGCCTCTGTGTTAATGTTTACATTTTCCAGTCTAAGATTTTTTATTGTTCCGTTTACTCTAGCAAACAAACCAGCATAAATATTTTCTGTGGCCTTTGTTTGTTTTAAATTATAAATTGTGTGTCCTTGTGCATCAAAAACAGCCTGAAAAGAACCATTATAAAGAGTAATTGCTTCCCAATCTTTATTATTGAGATTTAAATCCGTTTCAAGATAAACGGTATCTGCAGATTTAAATGCATTTCCTTGTGTTACATCAGACAAATCAGGATTATTTCCCTCTTTTGCTTGATTTACAAAATACATGAATCCTTTGATGCTGCGTATGTAGATTTCGTAGTGGTCATGCACCTCTCTAGAACCTGTACCATATAACTCTGTCGTTGTAAAAGTCTTAACATAGTAATCGCCTTCGCCGGGGTCTTCTGTTACAACATTGCCGTCCCAAACGTTATGTTCTGCCTCGTTGCTTAGCGCATAGGCACTATCTGGGCTTCCAAGCGTCAAAGAAAATACGGAAAGCACTCCGACTATTGCTAATAAAAATGACAGGAAAATGTTTTTTATCTTCATCTTTCTCACCACCACAATTTAATACTTTGCAAGAGCATAGAATATTACATTTATAGTATACATAATTTCCGTGCCAAAAAGCAAATAAATTAAACTTTTAGTTATAATATATTTATAACTATTAGGCGATTTAGTTGTTTGCGTTTTTATGCATTTTTACGACAGAAAACTCGAAAATTTTTTAATTTTTTGAAAATTTATTAAAAAATTCGTATTTTTTTAGTTTTTTTGCTAAATTTTTAGCATTTTTCGGCAATTTTTTCCACAATTTTAATTTTACACAAAAAAAATCAAGGCGATTTGTTATGCCTTGATTCTTAATATTTTCTCACTTCTTTTTCTTAACTTCTTTCTCTTTTACCTTCTTCCAAGTGGCGTCAATCAGCCTTTCTTTTGAAAAATATGACACATTTGGGCAGTGTTTTCTGTGGATAATTACCCCTCTGCCGGTGGAAATAAAGCCGATAATCTCATCTCCAATCATAGGTTTACAGCAGCCAGCAAACTTGACGATTGTGTTGTCTAAATCTTTGACGCTGACCATACTGTCGGTTGGTTCGATAAGGTTAACCGCAGAGCGCGCAGTCTGTGCTTCTTCGCTTTTTTGCTGTTCTTTAAACACAGAAACGAGTTTGTTTGTGATATATTTTGCCGAAATGGCGTTATTTCCAATATTTGCGTAAAATTCGTTGATTGTTCCAAGGTTATAGAAACTTAAAAGGTCCTCAATCGCTTGCTTTGTGAGTAATTTGTTTACAGAATAGCCCTTTTCTTTTATTGCGTTTTCAAGCATAGATTTTCCAAGATGAATCGTCTCTTCGCGCACATTTTTCTTAAAAAATGCGTTGATTTTCGACCTTGCCTCGCTTGTTTTGCAGATTTTTAACCAATCCCAAGATGGTCCTTTTGAATTTGGATTGGTGATAATCTCGACAACATCGCCGTTGTTTAGCGCCGAATCGACAGGAACAATCTTGCCGTTTACCTTTGCGCCAACGCACTTGTTACCAATTTCGCTGTGGATTAGGTATGCAAAATCGATTGGAGTCGCCTTGTTTGGAAGATAAATAACCTTTCCCATAGGTGTTTGGACAAAAATTTCGCTGTTGTATATGTCTTGATTAAGCGAACTAGCAAGATCGTCGATGCTTGTGTTGTTGTCGTCATCGATCATCTGCCTAAGCCAAGCAAGTTGAACGTCCAAACTATCCTGTTTTGTCCTTTTTTCCTTATACATCCAGTGCGCAGCAATACCATATTCGGCATATTTGTGCATCTCTTCCGTTCTTATTTGAATTTCAACCGGAAATCCCTCAAAAATAACCGTTGTGTGCAAAGATTGGTATCCGTTTGGTTTTGGAGTGGCGATATAGTCCTTAAATCGCTTTGGCATTGGTTCAACTTTAGTGGACAATCTGCCGTAAAGCGCATAGCAATCTGCAACGCTCGACACAATTGCTCTAACCGCTATAAGGTCGTAAATATGGTCTAAATCGTGCCCTTCGAGTTTCTTGTAAATGCTGTAAATGTGCTTTTTGCGCCCATAAACTTTTCCTTTGATTCCAAGATCGTCCATACAACTCTGTGTAAGTTGCACCAAACGGTCCACAATAGGTTGGCGTTTGTGGAATCTAGCGTCAACATCGCCCTGAATTTTGTTGTAAACGTCTGGTTGAAGGATATAAAAGGCGCTATTTTCAAGTTCCGCCTTGTATTTACTAAGCCCAAGTCTTGCTGCAAGAGGGGCAAAAAGCAAAAGAACGGAATTTGCAAGTTCCCTCTTCTTTTTTTCTTCCAAACCGCCGATATTTCGTATATCAGTTACAACGAGGGCAATTTTAAGCATAATAATTCTTATATCTTTTGTGATTGCAAAGAACATTTTTCTTAGATTTTCTGCCTCAACGTCCTGCTGAGCGTAGTTTAGATTGTCTAATTTGTCTAAAACTGACACAATGCTGGCTATATCTTCGGGATAATTCTCTTTTATATCGCGCAAAGACGCCTTGGAGAAGTAAAGCATATAGTAAACGAGCCCTGCAAGTTGGATTTGCTCGTTTAGATTCATATCTTTTTCAATTTCAATCAGCGTTTTTACCTGTCGTAACTCTTTGTCAGTGAACACATTTGACCTAAGTGCCGATTTTACATCACTAAAAACTTCCATTTTACCCCACTTTACAAGTTAATTTTATCATATAGGGCGTTTTGTTGTCAATTTATAATCAACTTTTAAAGTTGTAACTTACCCATAGATTTATACGCAGAATAAAAAAATATATGTCAATAATTAAAAAAATACAAAAAATAGTGAAAAAATAATAAAAAATATGTTTTTTAAGCATTTATTTGCACGAAAAATAGGTATTTTTAAATATTTTTTGATTTTTTGCGTAAAAAATAAAATATAAAATAATATACAAAACCAATTTAAAATACCTATTTACCGATTTTTTAAATATTTTTCTTTTTTAATTTGGCATTTTTCAAAAAAAATAATAAAAAAATAAAAAAACAGCAAAAAATGCTGTTTTTTCACAATTTTTATCGATTATTTTAAGCGTTCAATCATTTTATACATTGCTTCAGCAGAGTTGAAGTTTGCTGGAACGATGTCTGCTGGAGAAACTTGAATGTCAAAGGCATCACAGATCTCAGAAACGATAGACATAACGTCGAGCGAGTCGAGAATTGAATCGCCAATAAGGTTCTTTTCGTTCTCAAAATCGACATCTGGCCTAATATCTTTCAAAATTTCTAAAAGTTTATCCATTTTTCTCTCCTTTTAGTTGTTAAATTTGTCTGTTTGAATAACATCTCGGACAAGTTCAAGTTTTCCGCCCATCTTTTTATACACTCTTGGCATATCTCGGCTTAAAAAGAGGTATATCCCCTCTGTAATCGAGTATGCACCGATGTTTTGAAAGACAAGCACATCGCCAATTTTAAGAGAATTTAACTTCAAATCCCTTACGAGCACGTCAGCAGTGGTGCAAAGCGAGCCACATATTGTCCAATCTTCTATCATTTTATCACTTTTTTCGCGATTAGGCAAGTGTTTGATGTATGGTTGTTTCATCGCCATCATCTGCCCGTAGTAGTTTAGGTGGTTAATTCCGCCGTCCACAATGCAATAGTTGACATTTTCCGTTCTCTTTAGGTCGACAACGCTGGTGTAATACTCCCCGCAGTATGCCGCGATAAATCTTCCCATTTCGATCACGACGTCATATCCTTTCAGCCCGTTTAATGCCGTTGCAACCTCGCTCTGTTCCTCGGTGCTGTCTTTGTCGTCTGTGAAGTAATTTACCTTAAGTCCTGGGCCATATTCGAGTTTTTTCACCTTAAAGTCGTATTTTTCTTCGATTTTTTTAGCAAAATCGTCTAAATCTTCGATTTCTTTCAATATTTTGTTAGTCTTTTTCTGCGTTCCAGAGTAGTATTGTATCCCTTCGATTTCGACAGCATAGTTTGTTCTTTCGCCAACTATCTTTTCAACGGTTGCCCTATCTACTCCAAATTGGTTGCCACTAGAGAGCCTTATAATCACCGGCAGCACAACCGAATTTTTCTTTGCAACTTCGCTTAAAAGTTGAAGTTGTGCCGGCGATTCGATGGTGTAAGTCGTTTTATCTTTGCACTGGCCGACAATCTTTTCGATGTCGCCCCTTTCTTTGTAAACGCCACTTAAAACAATCTTTTCTCTTGGAATGTTAAGTCTTTCGCAGATGCGATATTCACCCGGTGAGCAAACTTCGATGTAATCTACAACATCAATGAGGTCGCCCACCAAAAATGGATTTGCCTTTATAGCGTAGCAAAGTTTGATTTTCTTTCCAAAAAGAGTGCGAAGTTCTGCTACGCGCTTTTTAAGTGCTGTAATATCAAAAACGAACGCTGGTGTAAGTATATTTTCCATAAAAATCTCCCTTTTATGCCGACAAAGCCGAAACTGTTGCCTCGTATCTCACTAAATCTTCCTTCCAAGTTTGGTATTTTTCGTCGTTGCGCCTGTCTGCAAGCGCATATTTTTCTTGCATAAACTTTCCTACGTATGTGGACACTTTGGTCGCGCCATAGTAGTTTAGGTGGTCGCCAGCATCAAAGGTGTCCGTCGTCCAGTCAAAGCCAAGTTCGTCAAGTTTTTGATTTGTGTCGATAAAGTCCAGATTGTGCTGGTCGGCGTATTGTTTGATGGCGTTATATTTGCTGTAGTCCCAGATAATTGTCGATGGCACTTCCAAAAACATAAGTTTTATCCTCTTTTGATTGCATAATTCTAGCACATTATCGAGCATTTTGACAATGTTTTTACTCATTTTGTAAACATTTTCGGTGGGAGTAAGTGTCGAATCACCTCTAAAAGGATTCGTTTTCATCGAACATCTATAGCCTTTCAGTTCGCTCCTTTCACGATTTTCCCCTCCCGGCAACCATTCCTTCCAACCCACGTGGTTCTTTAAAAGTGGCAGCCAATTTGTTAGGCGTGGTATCTCTTGCAACTTTCCAAGTCCCAACCCTTGATCGTAAAAGAGGTGGTCAGTTTCGATAACGACAACTTGTGGAGTCTGCTCTTCCAAAACTTCGGTCAAAACATTGTAAGACTCGCGCGCAACTTGTCTTGTTGACGCACAAACGTAGGAAGTAAAGCCGTATCTTTTATACATCTCCATAGGAGAGATTCCACAGCCAAGTCCGCTATGCCCAAGAAAGACGACATCAACTGTGTTTGGATTTTCGTCAAATATTCGGTATGTTTCGTAAGAGCGCTGGTCGGCATAGTCGACTCCGTTTTTTGGTTTCATAATAATCGAAAACAAAAGAGTTAAAAACGCCAAAATCAGCACAAAACAGATTATTTTTACTATTCTTAATCCAACAGTTTTTCCCATCTCTGTTTCCTAAAATCCTCCACCTTTTGTGAAAAAACAGAATAATTTTCTTTAAAAATCATAAAATTTAGCGTAAAAATGCCCAAAAATGACATTTTTATCAAATATTTTAAGCAAAAATGTTGCAACAACTTAATATAGTTGTGCTGAGATTTCTTTCTCGTATTTTACCAAATCTTCTTCCCAAGTTTGATAGTTTTCGTCTTCGCGCCTATTTTCAAGCCCATAACTGTCTTGAAGAATCTGCCCGATATATGTAGACAACTTAACCGCGCCGTAATAGTTTAAGTGGTCGCCACCGTCAAAGGAATCGGTCGACCAGTCAAGCCCAAACTCGTCGAGTTTTTGATTGGTGTCGATAAAGTCGATGTTGTTCTCTTCGGCATATTGCTTAACAGCGTTGTAT
>CANQIX010000018.1 GCA_947624105.1 uncultured Clostridia bacterium | reverse complement strand
AGTTGGAATGTATGCCAGCCTATATGCACAAAACAAACTTGTTAAGTCGAAGATTATTAAAGTTGAACACAGCGCAGACTTTTCGTATGTTTTGCCTTACACTTTGTTTGAAGGAGAGGGCAAAGTTACGATGAAGTTCCGCCTTAAGTCAAAGGTTGTAAGACGCTTTATCGTTGCAAAGAGTGGCGACAAGGAAGTTGGAAAAACCTTTGTGCTTGCCGGAGTTCCAGGCGAAATGATAACGCTTGAAATTGATAAAACAAATGTCAAAGATAAACTTGAATTGATGATTTTGTAGGTGGAGTATGGAAACAAGAGAGATGATTTGTATTATGTGCCCAATGGGGTGCAATTTAAAGGTAACTAAAGATGGCAACAAAATTGAAGTTACCGGAAACAACTGTATGAGGGGAGTGAATTTTGCAAAAGAAGAGTTGACCGCTCCAAAACGCATCGTTACAACTTCAGTGAAAACTTCAAAGGGCGTCAAGGCGTGCAAAACGAACGGCGGAGTCCCAAAAGATAAAATATTTGACGTTGTCAAAGAGATTGAAAAATTGCATCTAAAATCAGTTAAGTTTGGCGATGTAATAATAAAAGACGTCTTAGGCACAGGCGTAGATGTTGTTGTTACTGCAAACGATTAAAAAAACACGATTTATTCGTGTTTTTTCTTTTAAAAATCTTTGTTTTTTAATGTGTCCATAATTATGTCAAAACTCGTTTTAGGTTTTGAATTATTTCGCGAAATCAACCACATAAGCAGCATAAACAAAATTGAACATACAACAACAAGCACAAAATATGTAAAGTAGAAGTGTAGTCCAAAAAGGGTGAATGGAAGGCCGTTCTCTTGAAGGTATAAGAAGTTTCCGTCTTTAACTAAAAGGTTGCCAAGGCTTGACCAACATACAAACAATCCAAGAGCAACATACGCTTGCCAAAAATCTTTGAATCTTAAGGTGAAGTAGTTTGATGCGATGCAACCAATTACAAGTGTTGGCATAGCAAAATGCAAGAACAAACTTTCGTAGTGCAAGAAGGAGAGAGTGGAAAGGTAGTAATAATCGCCAAAGACAAAAGTTATTATCCCGCCAAAGAAGGTAAGCGCCAGCACGCCGAAAAATCCCTTTTTCCATTTATTAAGATAGAACAGTGGGAAGATAAAGGCCATCAAGTGGCATAGTTGCCAAGGCAATGCTTCAACAAAAGTCTGCTTTCCGCTTACAAAAAGCAACGTCATTCTAAAAATTCTAAAGAAAAGCACAACATAGCACAAAACTGTTGTAAATTTCAGCGCAAACGCTTTGTGTTTTTTGAAAACAAAGTAGATAATAACCAGCCAAATTGCAAGAGCGAACATAAGAAAAATGTGCAAAGGACACCACAAGCCAGGCCCTTCACCCATTACGTCTTCATTCTCTATCAGCCAGTCAAAAATAGTCATTTTTTGCTCCAACACAAATAAGTTTAGCAAAATGAATATAAAAAGTAAAGAAAATTCAATAATTTAATTTGTTATAAGGTGCTTATATGGTATAATAATTACGTGGAGATGTTATTTTATGTCCGAAGTTAGTGAAGTAAAAAAACAAATAAAAAAAGAAGGGGTTTTAATAAGAGAACACGAAACGATCAACATCAAAGTTAAGGACGAAAATTGCGTTTTTTCGGAGTATAGTTACGACAAAAACGATATGTTAAATTCCGACCTTGCAAACTACCTCGAAGAAAAGGCGACAAACGTTCCTAAAAAGAGCAAATTAAGAGTAAAATTCTTCTTACTTGAAGGCGGTATAAACGCAAACAACATAAAACTTGCATACAAAGAAAAATTCAAGAAAAAGTTTAAAGAATGCGATAAAAAGATAAGAAATCTTGATATTTATGCGATTATTTGCTTCTTTGTCGGCGTGCTACTCATCTTTTTAAGCGCACCAATAAGTGGAATAAACTATATTCAAGAGAATTTGCACGAAGTGTTCAACATCATTGCGTGGGTGTTCACTTGGGAGGCAGTGCAAGCGTTCTTCATAAAAAGAGTGATGTATGTTGAAGAGCGCAAAAAAATGGCAAGGCTTTATAATGCCGACATAATCATCTTTAATGCATATAACAAGCGTAACAGAAAGGCGGCAGAAAAGGCGGAGGAAACTCAAAGCGCACCTCAAGAGCAAGAAAAGGCCGCAAAAAAATAGTTGACAGATATTCATTGTTTAAAATCCTTAATTATGTAAAAAATTAAGTTAAGGACGGTGAATAAATGAAATCTATTTGGAATGACGAAGAAGTAAAAGAATTGTTTGATACGGTTGAAAGGACAAAGGCGGAAAATAAGCCACTTAAAAACGCCTTTCAAATTCACGCACAGAAATTTTCGAGAAAGCCTAACAGTGTTCGAAATTATTATTATCACGAAATCGACAACTTAAGTGCGGACGAGACAAGATGCAAACGAATAGGCATAAATTTATGCCAGCACACCAAAAGCAAACTTGTTCCGTTTTCAAAGGAGCAAGAGCAGGAATTTTTGGAAAACATAAAGAGTTTGACTGGACAAGGTATGTCGGTGCGTGCGGCGTGTTTTAAACTTGGGAACGGCGATATGACACTTGTTACAAGGCTTCAAAACAAATATCAAAATCTAAAAAATCAAGAGGAAGTTCCAAACAACATAATAAGTTTTAGAGATAGGAAAAAACTTTTGACAGATGGCGACATAAACAGTTTGTTTATGGGGCTTGTTAAACTTGTAAAGAAAAATGCCGCCGAAGATGCCTATGACAGAATTAAGGAAGAGAAAGCATCTTTTGATGCAACATTAAAAGAGGCTTATGCCGAAATAAACCAAAAAGACAGAGAATTGTCAAAGGCAAAGGGCGACATCTTATCGCTTAAAGCGGAAAATGTTAAGTTGCAGAAAAAGTTGGCAGAACTAGGGTATACAAAACAAGAAAAATTAAGAAAATTATTGGCTCAAAGCAGCGATATTATGGGCGCAAAAAATTAGTTTTTTATAGAAAGATATTTTATTTTGAAAATATCTTTTTTTATGCTAAAATAATGCTATGAAATTGAATTTTATCACGTCAAAAACTCTGTTTGAAGCAACAAAGGCTGCAATTGGGCAGATAGATTACAAAAATCTTGACGAAAGGAACATTGTTGTCGTTCCAGATGCTTTTTCTATGCAGGCAGAAAATTTGATTTTTGATGTGCTAAACATAAAATCAACTTTCAACATCTCGGTTGTGGGAATTTCTCGACTTGCCAGCAAACTTTTAAGAGAAAATAACATAATGTTTGACAGAGTCAGTGGACTAGAAGAAATTTTGCTTACATATAAGGCGATAAAAGACAACGAAGAGAACTTTTTGTATTTCAAAAATTATGGCGTTGACTTTGCAAAAAAGGTGCTTGAAATTTTAAAGACTTTTTCTAACTCGGGCTTAAAGCCAGAAGATATTTCAAATTGCGATGATAGAATTTTGTCGTTTAAAATGCACGACTTGAAACTTATTTATTCGGCATATTTAAACTTGCTTGAAGATAGGTTGAATTTGACGAAATTGTTGGAATTTTTCCTCGATAAAATTTCCGGAATCGAAAATTGTAACCTATATTTTGTCAATTTTGATAGTTTTTCTAATGAAATTTTTGATTTTATCTGCAAATTATCGCAAAAAGTAAAGAGTGTAACTATTGCAACCGCAAAGGCGACTGGGCAGGCAAACTCATATATCTATGACACCGAAACGCAAGATAAGATGTTTGAATTTGCAAAAGACAGCGGACTTGCAATTACAACAACGCAGGTAACTCCAAAACTTTTAGGCGACAAAAAAGCGGTGCTTGATGCTGCCTTTGCAATTAAGGGAGAAAAGCAACCTTGCAAGAGTTTTTTGAATGTCGAAGCAGTCGACCAAGATGATGAAATAGACTTTATTTCAAAATATATTCGCCATAGAGTGATATGCGAGGGTGCACGCTATCGCGATTTTGCTCTTGCCACAGCATCACAAGATTATTTTGAAAAGTTGAAGCACGCCCTTTCAAAATATGATATTCCATTTTATATGGATTACACCCTAAGTTTGAACGAAGTTGCGTTTGCAAAGTTTTTGATTAAAACGATGGAGATAGCACAGGCGGGCTTTACCAAAAGCGATATAGAATATCTGCTTTCTTCACCATTTTTAAACGTTGCAGATGGCGAAAAACTGATAAAATTAGTGGAATATTACGATATAGACGATATTGCAGACTTTAAAAAGAAAGATAAATCGATTGATGAAATTTGCCTTGCAATCGACAGTTTTAGGCGCGGAAAGACGATAAAAGATTTTTGCCAAAGTGCGATAAATATCATTGAAATTGCGCAGAAAAACCTCGATTTTTACTTAGAAAAAATCAGTTTTGATTTGCAAAAGCAAAGCGAGAACAAACAATCGGTTGATACTGCCAAAAAGATATTTGAAGAGATCTCTTCCTTTAAATATGACGAAACGATAACGCTTAAAGACTTTATCTTTTTGGTGCAAACTATATTTAACAGCATAAAAATTGAAACCGTGCCTTCGTATATCGATGCGGTTTATGTTGGCGAGGTAACGACAAGTTATTTTCAAGATGTAGACACTTTGATTATCGCCGGCGCATCAGCAGACAGCCTTCCAAAAACCGATAAGGATAGCGGACTTTTGGTAGACGCTGATATTGCAAAGTTAAAATACAAAAATGCCATCGAGCCAGAGACGAGAATTAAAAATCGCCGAAACAGACTGAAACTTTTTGAAGTTTTGCAACATTTCAACAACCAACTCATCGTGCTTACTCCACTTTCTCAGGGCAGAAAGAAGGCAAGTTTTGTCGAAGATATGATAAAGAGTTTTGGAGGCGACTGCGTTGTATCGACAAAGAGTTATGCAATGTTTGACAGGGCGGATTTAGATAGGCAGGGTAAGATAGATTTGCTGCTCTTCAACCTTGGAAGTAGACGCGTTGCAGGTGAGAATTTTAAGAAGATAGACGAAAAACTTCCAGCAGATTTTTCTGGCAGTGTAAGAAGTTATATCGGCGAAGAACTGTTTAGTTACAACTACGGCGAACCACTTAAAAACAATCCTCTAAAGGACAAAATTTCTGCAAGCCAACTTGAAACATATTTCAACTGTCCGTTTAAGCACTATGTTACCTATCTTTTAAAAGTTAGAGAACTTGAAACGGCAAAGGAAGATAAACGCAAGGTTGGAACATTTAAGCACGAACTTGTGAAAGATTTTGTCGAATCTTATAAAACCAATTTAAAAAAGGTAACGGAGAAAGAAATCAAGGAGTTTTTAGATAAAAACTTCTATACAACCTGCAAAAAATGTTTTGACGAGGTTGTGCTTGACAACTACATCTTTATGAAACTTTTGCGCGAAGAATGCAGTGTGCTTTTAGCAAACATTGTATATGAAAACACGAACAGCAGTTTCACTCCAACAGCACTTGAAGATTTTATCTCGTCCTCGATTGGCGGATTGAAGTTTGTTGGGCGAGTTGACCGCCTTGACGAATATAAACAATATTTTAGAATCATCGACTACAAAACCGGCGAAGTTGGAAATGTGCTTAAGGATTTATATTACGGCAAAAAGTTGCAACTCTTTTTATATGCAAAAGTTGAAAGCGAAAAACTTAAAAAAGAGTGCGCAGGAGTGTATTACTTCGATTCTAAAAACAAATTTAAAAAGAAAAACGAATTTAGCAAAATCCTAAATGGAGTTACCTTAAAAGATGACGAAGTTGTCGAGGCAACGGATATACGCAGCAAAAATTCAAACGCAAGAAGTGATATTGCCGGAGCGTTAAAACTGAAACAGCCAAAAGATGATTTTTCTTATCGCTATATTCCGGTTATCAACAGTTTGGAAAAATGTTTTGATTATGCCACAAAAGTCAGCGAAAATGCGATAAAAGAAATAAAAGAGGGCTACATTTTGCCAAAACCACTTGACGGCGTGTGTGAATATTGCCCATACATTTCGGTGTGCAAATTTAACAAGGAAAGTGCAAGAAAGGAAGGAAAGACAATTTTTTAATGGAAACAAAAGAGCAAAAACAAGTTTTAGAAAATAAGAAACAGAATATGATAGTAAGCGCATCTGCGGGGAGCGGAAAGACCTACACGCTTATTAAGTATATCTGCGACCTTGTTTGCACCAAGCGTATCCCAATCCGCAAATTTCTTATCCTCACCTTTACAAAGGCGGCGGCAACTGAGATGAAAGAAAGATTGCTTAGCGCTTTGAAAGAGGTTGATCCAGACGACTTTATTATTAAACAAATAGACGACTTGTCGGTGTCAAACATCTCGACAATTCACTCGTTCTGTGAATATTGCTTAAAAAAATACGCCAACATACTGAAAATTGATGAAGATTTTGAAATTGCAGACGATAATTTTGCGAACAAACTTAGAAGTCTTGCACTAAGAAAGGCGATTGAAAAATTTAAAACAGAAAACGTAGACGATATGACCGAAATTGAGTTCGCGTTTAAAAATAATCGAAAAAAGGTAGAAAAATCGATTTTTTCTATCGAAAATATGTGCAAAGTGGTCGAAGATAAGGAGGAATTTATTAAACGCCTGCTTTCTCCAGAAAAACTTTGCGAAGAGGCAGAGCAGTATATTTGCGAATATATAAATGATTACGTAAATAGACTTGTTGATGGACTTTGTAAAATGCACCTTGATGACATCGCTTTTGAGTTAAAAAAGAGATTACAAAACTTTTTGTCGGCAAATAGTTTAGTTGAAAAAACTGAAAAATTGTCGGCGTTCAAATTTCCAACTCTTCCTAAAAAAGAGGAAGTAAGTGGGTATGAATATGCCATCTTAGATAAGTCAAAAAAGAATTTAGAGAAGAAGTTTGATGCAATTTCAAAAATCGTTGCAGATAAAGAACTCTATGAGCAAGAGAAAAAGGCAGTTTTGGAAAGCGCATTGATTAAACTTTATGTCGAATATGAAAGACAATATGAAAACGAAAAGAAAAACAAAAAACTTTTAGACTTTAACGACCTTGAACAAGAGATGTTAAAACTCTCTGCAAGTGATGTCTTTAAGGAAGATTTTGAATATGTGTTTGTCGATGAGTATCAAGATACAAACTTTTTGCAGGCAAGAATAATAAAGAAAATTGCAAAGAACATAAACTTTGTTGCTGTGGGCGACCCTAAGCAGGGAATCTATGGATTTAGACTTGCAAGTGCCGATATCTTTTTGAAAGATGTCGAAAACTTTGAAAAGGACGAAAATTCCAACGTTGTCAACCTTACAACAAACTTTAGAAGTCATCAAAATGTTTTGAAGTTTGTAAACGATATCTTTGAAAATGTGATGATTGAGGACACAACGCAGATTGATTACAAAAAGACATCAATGCTTCAACCTTATGAAGAGTTTGAAGAAGATGACTCTCCAACAGTTATCGTCGACGTTATAAAGGCAGAAAAGGAAGAAAGGGAAGTTAAGGACGTTTACAGTGTAAGAGATGACGAGGTTGTATCCAAAATCAGCGAACTTGAACTTGAAGCAATAAAGGTAAGAATAGAAGAATTTTTGTCGAGTAAAATCTATGACAAAAAACTTAAAAAATTTAGACAAGTTGGCTATGACGACATTGCAATCCTATCGCGCTCGCGAAGTGAACTTTATTATGCACTTGACAAATATTTGCGCAAAAATGGCATTCCAGTTTCAACAAGTGTAAAGCGAGAACTTTTGGAAACACCAGAGATAAAGATCCTTTTAAACCTCTTAAAAATTGCACTAACGCTGAATGACGATGTTGCACTTTTAAGTGTGCTTATGTCTAACTTTGGAAAGTTTAGCCAAGACGATATGATTGCAATTTGTGGCAGTAGTGATGAAAAACTCACTGAAATTGTGCAAAAAAATGCAAAATTTGCTGAATTTTTAGCGAATTTAAACAAATTTAAACAAAATTTACTTTGCTATGGTGTTAAAGACGCGCTTGAAATTTTGTTTGAAGAAACGCATTATTATTCTTACATCAACTCGCAAGGCGATGCAAATTTGTCGGCATCAGTAAAACAATTTTTGGCGGAGATTTTGAATTCGGGCTACAACTTTGACTTGCCAGACTTAATCAACTATTTTGAAAGTGTGGCGATTGACGATAACGGAGCGGAGAAGGAAAAATCGTCCGTTCTGCTTACAACGATCCACGCAACTAAGGGACTTGAATATCCAATCGTGATTTTGATTGGTTGCAACAAGAGTTTCAAAGCGTCAAAAGTTACCAAAGAAAATAAAATTCCAATCAAAATTGACGAAACGCTTGGGATTGCCGTTAATCGCTATGAAGATACGGAAGAGAGCAAATCACTAAAAAGGCTTGCAATCGATTTAAAAGAAGAGCGAAAGATGTATGCTGAGGAGATGATGCTTTTCTATGTTGCACTGACGCGTGCGAAGAACAAACTTTATCTTGTTGGCGAAGATAACCTCACTCCAAAATTTGCTTCTGCCTACGACTCTTACTTTGACTATGTGTTTGGTGCGCTTGGCTATGCTGAAATAGAAAAACTTGTTGACGAGCAGCATATAGAAAAGGACAGTGTGGAATATAATTACATCACTGATATTGAAGTGCATACTGCCGAAAAGGGAACAAAAGATGCTGGTAAGGTGGATAAAGATATTGTAGATAAGATAGATAAATATCTAAACTTTAACTATATATATAAGAATAATGAAAACATCTCCTTTAAAAACTCAGTTACGGCGCTGTCGAAAAAGTTTGAAAGCGATTCTGTGTTTATTCCAAGTGATGAATATTTGAAAATAAGTTCAAATGCCATCGAAGTTGGAAATGCATACCATTTGGCGCTAAAACTTATCGACTTTGAAAAGATAAATGAGGTTAAAGGCGTTGTTGAAATTTTAAACACAGACGAATTTGCCGAGATAAAAAAGGATATTGATGCAGAAACGTTATACAACAACATTGCACTCTTGAAAAATTACACAGCAGGAAAGGTTTACAAAGAGAAAGAGTTTATCATTCGCGACAAACTTTGCAATCTTGTTGACGGCACAGATTGTGATGATGAAGTTATGGTTCAAGGTGTGATTGACCTCTTTGTTGTGAAAGAAAATGGCAGTGCAACACTTATCGACTACAAATATTCTGGCGAAAGAAATGATGAAAAATTGAAAGAAAGATATAAAAATCAGTTAAAAATGTATAAAAATGCGATAAAAAATGGACTTTTTATTGATGTTGACGAGATTTATCTTTTGAATCTAAAATATAATAAAATAATCAAATTTGACAACCTATAATTGCCAAAATAATTAAAAGACGCAAACTATTTTATTGCGTCTTTTTTACGATAGTTTAGCAAAATAAAAAAATATTTAAAAAATATTATTAAATCATTAGTATTTATTTTTTTGTTGTGTTATACTAATCACATCAGGGAGGTTTATTATGACAGGAATCGTAACGGCTATGTTAGATTTTTTGCAAACCGCACTCACAACGCTTGGACTTGACGTTTTATTTATTTTGGGCTTTGCTGTTGAAGCAGTGCTGGTTATCTTCTTTTTAGTTAAATCAAGTTTATCGTATGAGGCAAGTCTAAACAGATCTTTAGACAAACTCAATTATTGGCTTTTCCAAAACAAGGTCATAACAGAGGAGAATATTCAAAAGTTCAACTCTTTAATGAAGACAGTTGCACCTAAACGTTTTTGCTATTATTGGCAACAATACATATTGTTTAGAGAGGGCACTCCTTCTTCATATATGTCAACAGAAAACCTTGTTGAAAGACCTCTTAAAACATCTTCTTACGATTCAAACATCAAAAACCTCAACATCATATCGATTGTATGGGCAATTGTAATGGCATTCTTGTTTGTGCTTGCCGGTGCAAACTATGTTAGAGATACACTTACCGTTGCCGTTTTTTCAGAGGCTGTTTTTGTGATTGGAGTTTTGATTCTTATCGATGTTATCTTCACCGTTTCACTCCGCGCAAGAAAGAATGCAATCTTAAATTCGATATATCAAAACCTTTCACTTTTCGGCAGATTTATGGATAACGCTTGCATTGACCTTCCAACCTACATCGATTATCAAATATTGTTTACACCTCAAGAAATCGAAAAAGGACAGCCAGTGCTTAGAGAATTCCTTGACTACAAAACAAGAAAGGAAAAGGAAGAATTCCAACAAGCGCAAGAGGAGAATATCGAACACGAAGTATACGACTTCTCTTCAACCGGCGTAAATGGGTCAAACGTGCTTGACCGTGCTATGAAAGAAAGTGAGAGATTCTTAAATAAGAAAGACAAACTCTTGGTTCAAATCTCACAACTTGAAAACGAACTCGACGCAAGAAAGAAGAACTTTGATAACGTTCAAAAGGACTTCCAAACAAAGTTGCAGGCATCGAGAGAAAACATTGACTCTTTGCTTAAACAACAAGAGGAAACAACAAACAGAATTGAAAGTAACTACTTAAGAAAACAACAGACACAAGAAATTGCAAAGCAAGATCAACTTGAACAAGAATTTGAACAACAACGTGCAAAGTATATTCTTGAAAAGAACGAACTTGAAGAACAAGTTAAAAACTTGCAAACAGAAATTGAATCTAGCAAGAAAGAAGTTGAAAATATTATGCTTGGCGAATACCAAAACTTCTTCGACAGTTTCTGCAAGAGCGTAGAAAAAGTTGTTAAAAAGGTATTTACAGACAAGATTGACTCACTTAAAGCAGACAATCAAGCAAAACAAGAACGCATTACCGAACTTGAAATTAAACTTAAAAACACACACCAAGGCGAATATGACGCAACGCCTTATGAACCTGCTCCAACCGAAACAGCACCTACTGCTCAAGATGTAGTGCCAGTTGCAGAAGAATATCAACCAGCACCACAAGAAGAGTATGTTCAAGAGCCTGTTCAAGAAACAACAACACAAGAAACAGAACAGAGCACCGAAGGATACTATGACGAGGCAGGAAACTACATCTATCCAAACGGAAGTTATTACGACGTAAACGGACTTTTCCACGATGTTGATGGTAGAGTTTATGATGCAAACGGAAATCCAGTAAGTGATGGAACTGAGGACGCTACAAGCACTGAAGAACAAACTCCATACAACTATGAAGAATTTGCACCAACAACAGAGCAAACACAAGAAGAGGTAGAAAGCCCAGCAGTTGAAGAAAACGAGCCAGAGGAAGAAAAGAAAGTTATCGACCTTAACAGCCTTAACGCATTTGACTTTATGACCGATGTTGATATGAAAGATGACATCTATGGAATTGCTAAGAACATCGTAAACGAAGGAGATGCTGGCGTAGTTGCATACAACTCAGCAGTTGATAATGAGCCAAATGAAGAACCAACTGAAGAGGGAAAACCAGCCGAAGTAACAGACGAAGGCCTCGAGGAATTCTCGTTAGGCGAAACAGAACCAAGCGAGGGTGCTGAAGAACCTGTTGTCGAGGAAGAAGCACAGGAAGAGCCAGCCGGACAAACATACGAAGACTTAACCGAAGAGGAAGAAAATCCAGTAGTTGAAGAAACCACCGAACCTGAGGAAGAGGTTGAAGAAACAGAGGTTGCTGAAGAACCAGAAGTAAGCGAGGAAGAAGAACCTGTTGAAGAAAAACCAAAGAAAAGACCAGGTAGACCAAGAAAGATAGTTGAAGAGCAACCTAAAAAGCGTCCTGGCAGACCTAGAAAAGTCGTCGAAGAAAAGGTAGAGGAAAAACCAAAAGGAAAGCGCGGACGTCCAAGAAAGGTGGTTGCAGAACCACCAAAGAAGGGACCAGGCAGACCAAGAAAAGATCCAACAGCCCCAAAGGCGACAACCACAACAAAAAGAACGGGACCAAGAAAGAAAATCGTAGGTAAAAAAGTTGAAACGCTTGCACCTGAAAACCAAGAGGTCAAGAGAGGGCGTGGTAGACCAAGAAAGGAAACAACGCTAGAAGAACTCAACAAACAAATCGAAGAGACAGAAACTAAACTTAGCAAAATGAGAGATACAATCAATCGTGAACTTGCCGATGCAATCAACAACATAGATGCAACAAGCACAACGACCGACGAAGACAAGAAAAACGAGATTTTCCGCGAGATAGAACTTCTACAAAACGAAGCACAGAAGGCAAACACAAGTGGTTCGCAAGAACAGATCGCAGAGATCAACAAAAAGATTGAACAACTCATTGAAGAAGTTAAGAGGTTGAACTCATAGAAAATAAAAAATTAAGCACCAAGCGTGCTTAATTTTTTTTGTTTAAAATTTTAAATTGCAAAGAATGGAATTTCTTCGGTTACAACGCCATAAACGATAAATCCAATCGAAAGGATAATCAAAATAATGCTGAAAACCATACACAATTTTGAAGACATATCTTTTGATTTTGTGTTAAGTTGTTTTGCATTGAAGTAGAGGGCGATGCCTGCAAAATAAGTTATATATGTTACACAAATGTATGCTGAAAGGTTTGTCATAATATGAGTTTCGTGCAATACGAAGAAGACCAATATCAAGATACAAAACATAACGCATAGCCAAGTGAATCTTTTTCTTTCTGCTTCCATAGTTATTCTCCTATACCTTATGATAAAATATTTTGGCAATTTATGTCAAATTATTTTCAAAGATTTAATCGTTCTTGTCTAAGAAGTCCGGCACAAAACAACTATCCGCACTGCTAAATTCTTGAAAATAGCCTCTTTCAATGCCAAGTTCAAGTAGGCGATTGTAAACAATTTTATATTCAAGCGGAGTCAATTTTCGATTTGGCACGCCTTTGCCATTTGGGGTAAACTGACTCATCAAACTCACCATTCTATCTTTAAAATTGCGGGCGATATACTCGATACAGCCAAGCGAATTTTCAATTTCTCCGGGCAGAATAAGGTGTCGAATGATAAGCCCTTCTTTCATATTTCCGTTAGTATCAAAGATGTCGCGTTTAAGAGCACACTTTGAAAGAACTTTGCTTGCAACGTCAAAATAGTTTTGGCAATTTGAATATTTTTTGCCGAGCGCGTTGGAAGAATATTTAAAATCCATAAGAAAGATATCGACATATTCAAAAATATCGTCAATGACGCCTAAATCTTCATAAGATGAGGAGTTCCATACAACTGGAATTTTGATGTTATACCTTTTAAATACCTCTAAAAGTTGTTTTGAAAAGTGGGTTGGGGTGATTAAATCGAGATACTCGTGCCCATCAATCTTTTCGTCTAAAAGTTGTATAAATTCGTCGATGGTATACTCTTTGCCAACTTGCCCGCACGAGATTTCGTAGTTTTGACAATAACTGCATTTTAGGTTACAGCCAGAAAAGAAGATGGCAAGCGCGCCACCTTTTCCGGTTATGCAAGGCTCTTCCCACATAAAATGCTCGATAACTTTTGCTACACGAATCGTGCTAAGTTCGTTGCAAAATCCAACCCTCTGCGAGCGGTCAACTTTGCAGTGCCTTGGGCAACAAGTGCAGATATTTTTGTTTTCGTCATTTGATACAAAATTCATAACATAAAAAATTTAGCACACAAAAAATATTTTTGTCAATCGATTGTAAACGTGCGTTCTTAAAAATTTATGTTTATTTCTTGTATTTTTTTCTAAAATATGATAATATAATTCTATATTTTAAGGAGTTTTTAATGGAAGAGAAAGTTATTAAACCACACCTTGTTAAACCACTTTTAGAGAGAGTTGTGTTTGAGAGATTGCAAAATCCACAAAACGGAGTTATGGTAAACATCAAACCAGAGGACAACATCGACATTCGCAAGGTTGCCGAAGAGGTTGTTAAGGTTACTTTTACACGTTCACTTTCGGTTTCTCCAGCAAGTTTGTTGCGCCTTGAAGTTGCAATGAGCGTGGACATTCCAGTAGATTCAATCGCATTTTCAAAATTGGACGACCCTAAGGGATATATCAAAGCATCTCAGCCAGTTAGAATTTTGATTGGATACGTTTCAAATGTAATCACCGAACTTACTATCAACTCTACAGTAGGACCAATCATAACTCCTCCAAACATTCAGGAGTAACAAGAAAGCATTGCTTTCTGTGCGAAAGTGGCCCAATGGTAGGGCATCGGCTTCCCAAGCCGGCGGTTGCGGGTTCGAGCCCCGTCTTTCGCTCCAACCAAAATAAATAAAACAAAGGAGAATAAAATGGTATACGGATTTATTGTTTGTGCAGGAAATCAGTCGAGATTTAAAAGCGACACTCCAAAGGCGCTGGTAGACATTAAGGGGAAAACATTGCTTAACCGCAATATTGCTGCAATGTCCCCATACTGCGACAGAATTTTTGTTGTGTGCTCGATACTTAACGAAAGCAAATTTATCGAAAAAACCTTCTTGCCAGGTGAAAAGATGGTTATTGAATCTGGAAAAGGAAGTGGCGATGCTGTTTGGCAAGCGCTTGAAAACTTGAATATAAAAGAGGGCGACACCTGCTATGTTCAATGGGGCGACTCTATGCAAAGAGGGAATATATATCAACTCCTCAAGGATTCTTACAAGGGCAAAACTTTGATTCCTTGCACCTTAGAAGAAAATCCGGATTATGAAGTTTTCCCAGATGGCGTTGGCGGGGTAAGAGTAAACTTCTCAGAGTTTAACGAACCAGTAAACAAGCCTGGATATCAAGGATTCAGCCTTTACTACTGTGATGCTTACACTTTAAAATTCTGCTTAAGAGAATTCCACAATGCAATTATGACCGAAGACGAAGAGTATAATCATAAGCACGACAACGAAATGGTATTCTTAGATGTGTTCAACGAAACAAAGTTGCCTGCAGAGGTGCTTGAAGTGAGAGGATACAAAGAATTCTACTTCAAGACGCTTGAACAACTTGAAGAGGGAATTCAACAACTTAAAGACGAAGATTTACAATAATTTTAAGAGAGCCTTAAATTTAGGGCTCTTTTATTTTGACAATAAGTTCCTTGCGCTCATATCTATATTGTAGGAGAGGGACTTATGAGGTTTTTGAAAAAATATGGTTTTTCACTTTGTATGCTGCTTGCTTTGGTTATCGGCACACTTTTAGGGCTGTTTGCGTCAGACAAATTTGTTTCAAACATAACGCCACTTGGGGATTTGTTTGTAAACTTGATGTTTGCTCTTGTCGTTCCGCTTGTGTTCTTCACAATAACAAGCAGCATCGCAAATATGGATAAAAAGGTAAAATTATCCAAAATACTTATTAAAACCATCGTTATTTTTGTTGTTACCAGTTTGATTGCGTCGATAATCGCCGTGATTGGAGTGTTGATTGTTAAGCCGGCAGCAAACATCGTTCCGGTCGATTCTGAACCAGGAGAAGCGGTTGGATTTTTGCAGGCGATCTGTGATGCAATTTCAGTGCCAGACTTTTTCAATCTGTTGTCAAAATCTCACATACTTGCGCTTATTATCTTTGCAATTATCTTTGGCATCTGCTTGCGAAAGGTCGACACAGAGGGCAAGGTTGCCGGCGGACTAAAGACGATTTCAAATGCGCTTTTAAGATTTGTTAAAATTGTGATGTTCTATGCGCCAATTGGTGTATGTGCATATTTTGCAGGGCTGATAAAGTCTTTTGGTGGTGAACTTGTTACAAGTTATATTAGGGCGTTTTTGATTTATATAGTAATCTGTGTGATTTACTTTGTCGTCTTTTACACCCTTTACGCTTTCATATCTGGCGGAACTGCCGGCATAAAAAATTTCTACAAACACATCTTTCCATCGTTTGTTACTTCGCTTGCAACACAATCTTCGCTTGCTTCATTGCCAACAAACTTAGATGTTGCAGACGAAATGAAAATCGACAAAAACGTTTCGCAAATATCTCTTCCACTTGCCGGAACAATCCATATGGAAGGGTCATCAATCGCATCGATAATCAAAATATTCTTCTTATTCAGCGTATTTTCGATGCCAACAAACTCATTTTCGGTCTACCTTACTGCAATTTTGATTGCGGTTGTCAGCGGTGTTGTTATGTCTGGGATTCCGGGCGGAGGACTGATTGGCGAGATGCTTATTGTGTCGCTGTATGGTTTTCCGGCGAGCGCGTTTGCGATGATTGCCACGATTGGTTGGATTGTCGATGCGCCAGCAACAATGATGAATGTCTGCGGGGATATTCCAAGCACAATGCTTATTGACAAGTTTGTAAACAGGCAAAAAGCGATAAGCAAAATACAAAAATCAAACAAATAGAAAGGCAATTTGCCTTTTTATTTATTTTTACTTGACAGTTGAATGGTTGTTCAACTATAATGTATCTTGACAGTTGAATAATTATTCAACTAAAACATAAAAGAGGGAGAAAATGGCAAAAAATAAATATAGTTGCAGTTGTGGTTGTTCAAGTCAACTGTGCGACTGCGAAATAATACACAAAAGTGTTGTCGACAAAACTAGAAAAAAGATGCTTGATGTCAGCACACTGAAGATGATGACCGATTTTTATAAGTCGTTTGCAGATTCAACAAGGCTACGCATAATCGACATATTGCAAAATCACGAGATGTGCGTATGCGACATATCTGTTCTTTTGAATATGACAAAGTCTGCGATTTCGCATCAACTAAAATATCTAAGGCAACTTAACATTGTTAAGGCGAGAAAAGACGGAAAGATAGTCTATTATTCGCTTGCCGACAAGCACGTAAACGAAATATATGCGGTTTGTCTTAACCACGTTTTGGAGGAGAGTAATGAGTAGGGTTGTAAAGATTGAAGGGCTAGATTGTCCAAACTGTGCACGTGCACTTGAAGAAGAATTGAACAAAATCGACATAGTAAAAAATGTGAAAATCGATTTTGTTAAGTCTACACTCGTCTATGACAGCGAAAACGAGGAAGAGGCGTTTAGAAAAATTGCACAACTTACAAAACAGTTAGAACCCGATGTCGTTCTCACCGCACAAGGAGAGAAAAGGAAACTGAAAAAATCGTTTTGGATTGATTTGGCGTGCTTGTTAGCCGGAATTGTTGTGGGCGTAATCTGTTTGTTTGTTGATATGCCAACCGCACTCTTTTGGGTGTTGTTTGTAACAAGCGCACT
>CANQIX010000017.1 GCA_947624105.1 uncultured Clostridia bacterium | reverse complement strand
GTTTTAGGCCGGTTAAAACCGTCAAAGATTTGCAAAACTATGATATTAGGTGTAAAATAGGTGTATATGGAGCGTTTCTATACACCTATTTTTCTTTGGAGTCTAAGCGTAAATGCCGAAAAATTAGGAGTTTATCAAGGGTAGAGCAGGCGATTACAGGCACCCGAGCAGTTCCTTCGTAATCAACAGGTCGCGGGTTCGAGTCCCGCCAGTAGCTCCAAATAAAAAAAATTACGCTTTTTGCTCATTTTCGCTTTTTGCGAAAAGTATCACCTTGACGCTTATTTTTTTGTCTTGCCCCGAATGTAAATCGCACCAAAAAGATGTTTAAATACAATAAGTTAATTTATTCTCAAGTTTCAAGCATTGTAAAAGCGCCAGATGAATATGTTTGTGCAATGGCTGGCTTGCCTTTTAATATTCCATTGGAAGTTAGCAGAAAATAGTTTTTCCGCGAAATCAAACTAAATAAAAGTCGATTTTGGACGTTAAATAATATATTGTGTTGGGAGAAAATTATGTGGGTAGAAATTATTGGAGTTGTTGCAACACTATTTATATTGGTTAGTATGTGTTTTAAAACATCGTCGTTTTGGGGCAATTTTTGGCTTAGATTGTTAAATATGATTGGCTCTATAATTTTTGTTATTTATGGCGCTCTTATTCCGGCAATCAGCACGGCAGTTTTAAATGGTGCATTGATTTTTGTAAATGGATATTATTTTGTAAAACTTTTGGTTGATAGGGAAAAAGAAAAAACTTCAACCTCTAACTAAATATCAAATTTTACGTTAAAATCACAGACGTAGTGTTGGTGCATATTATATAAAGCATTTTTTAATATAAATGCTTTGTTTTTTTTATTTTTTGTATTATAATAACCTTATAGGAGGGAGATATGAATATAAAAAGGAATATTTTACATTCACTCTTTATAATTTGTGCTGTTGTGTGCCTTTCGCTTGGGCTTGCCGCTTGTGGCGATCCACCTTGGATAGCAGCCAAACTTGAAAGCGCTTTGCCAACCGGAATTTATCGTTTCTCTTTTGCGAATACAAGATATAATGAAGATGGAAGTGAGACGGACGGGCAAGAAAAAGGCAAAGACTTAAAGTTTAGTGTTGAACTTGATGTTGGATACGGTCTTGGCGATATGAAGTTTTTGGCAAACGGCGCTGAGGTTACACAAAAAGAGATGGTGTCTGATATAAACAACAGAGAATTTTGGGAATTTTGTGTTCCAAAGATAGAAAGTGAAATATCTTTAACAATCACTGGCGCTCCAGAGAAAAAATTGGTTGATGTAAAATTTGAGTTTTATGCTGGCGAATTGGCAGATGACGAAAATGTAAGGTTCGATTTTGGCGAAAGAACAAATATGACAGTTGCCGAACTTACCGACTATCTAAGTTCTGCTATTTCTTGCAAGCACGATGAAGATCTTGCAATAAAGGTAATTTCTCCAGACGGTTTTGATGAAATTTCCCTTTATTCATCGACAAATCACCAAGTTGTTAGAGATAGTTACGAAAGATCTGGCGACAACTTTATCACAACAAAAACTCTTAGGGTAGATATAAAAGAGGAATACACCTTAAGTTTATCTCCAATTAAAAGCGCAGTTGACTTAAATTATTCTGGGATATACTATGGCAATTATTTAGTTGCTTATTTTAACGAAATAACTTTGACAAAAGATGTTGAGGGGAGTTCGGTTGAAGTTACTGACTTTAAGGGTATGGAAAACGGAATGACTCTTACTCTTGGTGTTAATGGTTATAGTTATGATCAAATTGATGTTGCTAAAGAAATTCTTAATCTCTTAAAAACATCACAGCGCAGTGATATCTACTTTATGATAAACAATAAGGAAAGAATCGACATAAACAACATTGAAATTAGCGATGATGGAAAAATAACTATCAAAAATGTTAAGCCAGTTTGGGAATATGCTAATGGAGATTACAGATTCTATGCCTACAACATTATGATAGTTGGTGCTGCAAAATACTTTAAAGAAAATCCAAGTGAGTGGATTTGCGTTACAAGCGAAGATTCGTCATTTAGTATTGAGGCTTGGAACGAGGGGGTAAACAAAATTTTTTCAGGAGATGGCAGAATTGAATATGTTGGGCCACACTACTATCAAACAGCACCTAAGGAGAATTACTACAAGGCCGGCAACTTTTCTGTTAGGATTGTAATCAACCCTTTTCTTGACGGAGATACAGCAACCGAAAAAACTTACGCTTTCACTTTGTGCGGAAGAAAGACCACGGTTAAATACACAAAAAGTGAAGATATCACAGTTGCAGAAAAATTAACCGCTGACGATGGACTTGAGGTTACAATCACTCCTGCTGGAGAAGGAAATAGTGATAGTTATAAAAATTTGGCGTGGGTAACCTTAAGTATAACCGATTTTAACGAATGGACAGGTTTCTCTGTCGAACTTGCACAGTAAGACTTAAACTGATAAAAAAACAAAATAAAATGTCTTCCTTTAAAAGAAGGCATTTATTTTATATTTTTAAGTAAAAATATACAAAATATTTTGAAAAAAATAGTGAAATTCTTTGTTAAATATGCTATATTGTTAATAGATAATAAAAGGGGGTTGTATGAAAAGTTTGTTGAATTTTAAGAGATTTTTATGTGTCATATTGGCCCTTTTTCTTTTTGCGTTTCCATTTTGCCAAACGGGGAGACAACTTGCATCTACTGCAGACGCAGCCGTAGAAGAATTTAAGGAAGTTAAAGCGTCAACAACTCAACTTGACTCCAAGGCAACATACTATGCAAACTACGACTCGGAAGTGATTGAAGAAACATATCACCAAAAGAGCAAGCCAGAATTGTTCGGCAAACACGACGCTAGTTATTATCCATCGGTGAACAATGTTTTGTCGCTAAACAACGACTATCTAAACGAGTTGATAACCGAAAGCATAGAGGTGCTTGGAAATGTTGAAAGCGATATCGAAAATAATCAACTTAAAAAGCACTATGCTGCAGACGGACAATTCTATGGCAGTGTTTCAGACGATGCCCTTAGAGTGAAAAAGACGATATACATCAACCATATGATGTCCTCTAGGCACTGGCTGGGAGTGTTTGCGCCTGCTGGGGAAATACTTACAGTTACTGTAGACGAAAAGGCGATAGAGCAGACCAAAAACAATGACAATGACAACAAACTCAGCATCATAATTGGATATCCTTATTGGGAAAACAACATAAGTCAAGTTAGGGCTGACGACGATAGATATTCCAGAATGTTAAATGCCGGCAGAATGCCTTATCTTATGAAGATATTTACATTGACCGAAACCGTAACAAAGATTGGTTCTCCATTTGGCGGAATGGTGTTTTTATCGAACGTGCCAGGTTCGGTAAAGCAGAACTTTAAAATCACTATTGATGGCGGAGTAGACAATCCAAGTTACAAACTGGGTGTTTCCGATAAGAGCGATTGGCAAAGAGTGCTAGATTCTCCAAGCCCTATGATTTACATTCAAACGCAATATATAAACTTTATGGCGCCAAAGACGGCAGTTGCGGGAGTGGAAGATCCAGATAACGCACTCACATTTTGGAACAACGCCGTAATGCTTTCAAACTATGCGATGAGCCTTGACACTCTGACATCGCAGATAAGACCGGTTATTATGATGTTTGACAACTTCGTTCCGGGTGGTTCTGCGCTTTGCTATCCAGGGCTGTTTGCTGCTATCTGCCCAACAGGTTGGCTTGCCGGCGCTTTGAACTATAAAAGTATGACGACAACTGCCGGAGGTTGGGGAATTATTCACGAAATGAATCACAACTTCCAATATCCTCTTATTGCAGGTTATCACGGCAGCAGACAATGGTCGGTTGGGGCAGAATATGACGACTATATGGAAATTACTAACAACGTCAACAACGTTATGGCGTTTATTCTTTACACCGACATCGCTGCATCTCGAACAGAAACGGCTCCACCATCAAACGGAGATTGGGGATACACGGTTGACCCATACTATAACTTACAACGTCTGCTTGAGGCATCGCAATCCGCTACCGGCGAGGGATTTGCTAGTCTAGGTGGAAACAGAATCTATGCCTATGTTGACCTTGTTCACAATTTTGGCGTTGACAAGTTTTTACACTTCCTGCGCCAGATGGGTGGCGGAGAACCAACAAATTACCTTGAAAAAGACCAAACGCTTGAAAAATCAAACTATATGCGTGAGGAAGACCACTTTGCAGTTTTTGCAAGCAAGTTTTTTGAACGCGATATGGTGGACTATTTCACAAAAACTCTCCACTTTAATCTTAGCGATTCGGCAAAGCAGGAGATAAAAGACCTAAATTACAAAAAGCACTTTTCACTGCAAAATCTGTATGCAATGGGCGAGGAAAACGCACTAACAGGCAAGCCATTTATCGTTGACAGCAATGAAACGAGTGTTGTTTTAAAACTGAAAGAAAAGACTCTCACTGATGCTGACCACTTTGAAATTCTTTCTGTTTCAAATGCAGATGGTGGCACTGTGATAAATAACAACGATGGCACTTGCACTGTAACTTTTGTAAATGACGACGAAGTTACTTTTGAAATAAACTACGAAGTTTGGGACGAAGAGGACAGCGAGCACACCACACAAACGCTTGTTGCTTGCATTCGCAGAGAGGTGAATTTCTCACTTGAGGGCGTGGAATTTAACTACAACAAAAGCACAGACGGAGAGGACATTAAAAAACTTATCGAAACAAAAGACGACCAAACTGACGTGTTGCGCACATTTAGAGCAGGCAATTTTTCAACTTCGGTAACTCAGGGCGAAACTTTTACAAGACTAAGAGCAAACATTGTTTTCCCTAAGGATCAACAAGTAACATTTATGGTGTATGGCGACGACCGCACTGCTTTGCGCATAGGCGAAGAGATTGCTGTTTGCAATCAGTGCATCGAGTATTGGTATGAATTTTACTATTACAACGACATTGTTGCAAGAACGGACAACAAAATCACGGTTAACGCGAAAGCAAATCAACCAATTCTTGTGGAGGCATATTGCCTAAACACTGGCGGTGCTGGGGATATTAAGGTGCAGTATAGTGTGGGAGATAGCAACAGTTACTCCGGCATTATGCTTACAGACTGCGTGAACGCTGAGGCAACCCCTGCAGAGATTGAAAGTTTTGTCGAACAAGAAAAGCACCCCCACATATATGAATCGATGTATGATCTTCAAGACAACGCCTTAGACAGATTTTACACAAGCGCCGTTGACCACACAGACGATATCGAATCCGTAAGGGCGATAGACGAGCAGGGAAGAGAGGTAAAGAACCCTCAAGACTCAAGTCATAAGGTTGAAAACATCTATGACGGCAACACAAACTCATGGTTTAGCGTTCCGGTAAGCACTTACAAACTTCCACACTACTACATCTTTAAGTTTAAAGATAAAGTTTCAATAAATGGCGTTTCGGTTAGATTCTACAGCAACAGTTACGCAATCCGCAAATACGAATACTATGTTGGAGATTCTGAAGACAAAGATGCGTGGAGCGAAGTGCTGAAAAAAGATAACTCCGCAGGAGAAACATATTGTGTTGACACATTTAAGGTGGTTACTGGGCAATACTTTATAATAAAAGTAACTGAGGCAGGCCCAATAGGCAGCACAAACTTTGTGGAAATAACTTTCAATCAAACGCTGGAGGAAGAAGATAAAACAAACATCTATTCTTCAAAAGACGAGCAGTTCAATTACTCTGCCGATTGGCAAAATCAAAAGGGCAGTTACATCAACGGAAGTGCAAAGGCAACCGAAGGCGGCGAAGTTTCGTTCATTTTGGAGGGCAAGGATTTGCTTCTCTACTCGGAGAATGATGAGTCGGAAGTCTACATTGATGACGACAAATATCTGCTTGAAGCAAGCGAAGATATAGGAAGTCCAAGTTTGTTCATTCAAGGGCTTACCGACACAAAACACGCAGTAAAAATTCTTGGCAAAAATATGGTGTTTGACGCAGCAAAAACGACAGGGAAGATACATTCGCAAACCGATTTATCAAAACTGAATTTAGATGTTGCCGATTTTGAATATGACGGAACAAGTCATAAGCCGGTGATAAGTTATGGTGGCAAGACGCTTGTTGAAGATGTCGACTACAAACTGACTTCGTGTGAAAACAAAAAACTTGGCAAAGTAGATTTTCAGGCAGAGGGAATTGGCTTCTATAAAGGGCAAATAAATTCTTCATTTATGAACATCTTAAACATCGAAAACCTTAATGCAGAAGATGTTGAAGTTAAGTATGAAACAACTTACGAATATAGTGGCGCACAGATAAGACCAAAAATAGAGATAACAATCACTCTTGATGGCGAAGAATTGCAACTTGAAGAAGGGCGCGATTACGTGCTTAAATACAGCAACAACGTAGATGTTGGAACTGCCTCTATGAGCATTACATTTAAGGGAAACTATGCTGGCAGTATGCAGGCAGAATATTTAATTGAAAAGACCGTGTCTGTTGGACTTATTGTGGGCGGAGTTGCCGGCGGAACAGTTTCGGTTGTCGGTGTGATTTTGGCAGTTGTATTAGGCATAAGAAGAAAGAAAAAGATGTTTAATGCATAAAGATCTAAAATTATAACAAATTTTGGTAGAAAAAGAGAAAACTTATGAAAACAGATGCAAATAGTTTGGAAATTAGATTTTCAAAGAAAAGTGAAAGTAAAATTTTGGCAAGTTTAAGCAAAAAATTTGCTGACGAAAATTGTTGCAACAATATAATTGCCGATTCTGCAGAGTTTTTTAGCGGTAAAAAGGTTGCAGTTGCGCTTTTTAATGGGCAAATTGTGGGATACTGCTATGGCGACATTGCTGAAGAGGTGAAAAAGAGATCTTATGCCGAAGTTGGCGACAGATATTTCGACTTAGATGAGATATATGTGCTGCCAGACTTTCGAAATATGAAGATTGGCGAGCGCCTATTCAAATTTGTCGAAGATTATGCCCAAAAGCAAGGCTGCAAAACGATTAGATTAAACGCTGTTTCAAAAAGTTACAATCAACTGCTTAAATTTTATATCGATAAATTGGAAATGAATTTTATTAGCGCATATTTAATAAAAAAATTAAATTAAAATATTCTTTTCCCCTATTTTACGCGCAAAAAATAATATTTTTTAAATAAATTGTCTTCTTTTTTTGAAGACTTTTTATTTTTTATTACAAATAAATGTGGCATTTTGTTTACAATTATTTTGAAATAAATCAAGAATATGGTATCATAATTCTGTATAAAAGAGGGAATATGGAAAAATTGAAATTGACAGAGGAATGGGACAAAACCTTTCCTAAAAGCGACAAAGTAAGTCATAAAAAAGTAACTTTTTGTAATAGATACGGCATAACACTTGCCGCAGATATGTATACACCTAAAAATATAAAGGGAAAACTGCCTGCAGTTGCCGTTTGTGGACCTTTTGGTGCGGTTAAGGAGCAGTGCTCGGGGCTTTATGCACAGACGCTTGCTGAACGCGGATTTATTACCATTGCGTTTGACCCATCATTTACCGGCGAAAGTGGTGGACAGCCAAGATATATGGCAAGCCCAGACATAAACACTGAGGATTTTCAAGCGGCAGTTGATTTTTTGTCTACTGAAAAGTCCGTAGATGCAGACAGAATTGGAATCCTTGGAATTTGTGGTTGGGGCGGTTTAGCACTTAACACCGCTGCGCTTGACACACGAGTTAAGGCGACCGTCGTTTCGACTATGTATGATATGAGCAGAGTGAACGCAAACGGATACTTTGACGCCGGCGATAATGAAGAAACAAGATACGAAACTAAAAAGGCACTCAACGAGCAGAGAATTAAAGACTATAAAAACGGACGCTATGAATTAGGTGGCGGAGTTGTCGATCCTCTTCCAGACGATGCACCTTTCTTTGTTAAAGATTACTACGATTATTACAAAACGAAGAGGGGATATCACAAGCGCTCACTAAATTCAAACGGCGGCTGGAACAAGATTGGGTGTATGTCGTTCATAAATCAACCAATTCTTGCTTATAGCAACGAAATTCGAAGCGCTGTGCTTATGATTCACGGCGACAAGGCGCACTCTTGTTATCTTGGAAAAAACGCCTACGCAAATATGATTAAAAACAACAAATACACAAGCAACAAAGAATTGATGTTGATTCCAAATGCGGTTCACACAGACCTCTACGACAGACTCGACATCATTCCATTTGACAAGATAACAACTTTCTTTAAAAATTACTTAAAATAATAATATGGAAAAATTAGAGAAATTAAAAGAAAAATTCGACCAAATGCAAGAAATTTACGGTTGCAAAGAGTTAAATTCCGTCTACGGCTGTGGGTGCGATAACTCTCCGGAAGTGGCTCTTGTTTTTATGAATCCAACTGCCAAAAACATAGCAACGGCAAAGGATTGGCAAGGGCTACGCGCACAGTGGTTGGGAACAAAAATGGTGTGGCAATTTCTTGCTAAGTGCGGAATATTTGATAGCAAATTATGTGAAGAAATAAAGGGTAAAAAACAAGCAGATTGGACGCCAGAATTTTGCGAAAGGGTGTATGAAGAAGTTGCAAATAGGGGCGTTTGGATAACGAATCTTGCAAAATGCACGCAAGTTGACGCAAGGGAACTTCCTAACTTCGTTTTTCAGCAATACAAAAAGTTGCTGGAGGAGGAACTTAAGATTGTTAATCCTAAAAAAATTATCTTCTTTGGAAATCAAGTTGCGTCGATTATGCTTGAACAAAACATCTCTGTTTCCGCTTCAAGATTACAAAAATTTTGGCTTAAAATTGCAGATAAAAGTTTTGAATGCTATGCAGTCTATTATCCTGTTGGCAATGGCAGATTCAATCAGCCAAAGGCGATCGAAGATGTTAGGGCGATAATGGGTAAGTAGAGAGAAGGAAAGAAAAATGAAAATAGTAGTAAATTATCAAAGTTCAATTTTAGTAAATGACGAAATCTATTTTGACCCGCTAAATATTGGCAAAGGGGTAAGTGCAAAGTATATATTTTTTACACACCCTCACTGGGATCACTTTTCGCCAAAGGATATAAAAAAGATTCTTACAAAAAGCACTACATTTGTTTGTCCATCTTCAATGCAAGAGGAAGTTAAAAAATACTTTCCAAACAAAATTTTTGCAGTTGAACCGGGCAAAAAATATACGCTTGACGCCCTAACTTTTGAAGTTACGCCGGCATATAATTTAACCAAAAAGTTTCACCCAAAAGAAAATAATTGGGTTGGATATACGCTTGATATAGACGGACAAAGAATCACCGTAACAGGCGACACAGATATGACGGAAGAACTTGCAAAGGTAAAAACAGACATACTGCTTCTTCCAATCGGTGGAACATACACAATGAACTATAAAGAGGCTGCCAAACTTACAAATTTGATAAAGCCAAAATTTGTTATTCCAACGCACTATGGAGCGATTGTTGGAAGCAAGGCAGATGGCAAAGAATTTCAAAAACTTATCGATAGCAACATAAAATGCGAGTTGCAATTTTAAACTAAAAGGAGAAAAATATGAGAAAAAATATAAAAACAACAGAGGCAATCTTTCCAATGCCAGTGCTTATGATTGCAACCTACAACGATGACGGAACGGTTGACGTTATGAACGCTGCCTGGGGAATGATGCTTGACAGAGATTATGTTGTGCTTAACTTAACAGAAACACACAGAACTGTTCAAAACATAAAAAAGAGAAAGGCGTTTACGGTTAGCATTGCAGATGCAAAGCACACAACTGAAGCGGACTTTTTTGGAGTTGTTTCTGCAAACACAATGCCAAACAAATTTGAAAAAAGTGGACTTACCGCAAGCAAATCCAAAAATGTTGATGCGCCAATAGTGAATGAATTTCCAATTTGTCTAGAATGTGAATTTGTTGAATATCAAGATGACGAATATGGCTGCGGCGTTGTTGGAAAAGTTGTTAATGTAACTGCTGACGAAAGAGTTATGAGTGGCGACAAGGTTGATATAAGCAAAGTTGACGCCATTGCTTTTGACCCTTACACACACGGTTATTACAGAGTTACTGAAAGAGTTGGAAATGCCTTCCACGATGGATTGAAATTGAAAAAATAAACTGAGGTAAAAGTGAAAAAGAACGAACACGACAAATATTACGAAGCGAAAGCAAAAATTGCTTACGAACTTTATTGTGAGAATAAACCTTTTGTAAAGGTATACAGCATCGTTCAAAAGGGCGACAAATTTTTTGTGCTGAAAAATTCAAAGGAAACGGCAAAATATAAATACGACCTTGCTGGCGGCGGAGTTGATCCGGGAGAAGATATTGAAATGGCGACGAAGAGAGAAGTTTTGGAAGAACTTAACATCGTTGTAAAGTTTGTGCGGGAGGTTGATGTTTTGCATTATGTGCGCACTTGGAGATATCAAGGGAAAGAGTTTGATGTAAATTATGAGGCGCACGTCGTTTTAAGCGAATATGTTTCGCAAAATCCTAACAAAAAAATAGGGCTGAAAGGAGAGTTTGACAACAACATAAGTGTCGCTGAAATCTCCAAAAAAGAGATGCTAGAAAACGTTGCGGAGTTTGTAAGTTTTAATGTAAAGTTTTAATAAAAAAACGTCTTCAAAAGGAAGGCGTTTTATTATAAATTCATAAAAATATTATTTTTTTAGCAAATTTTTATGTATTTTTTACTTATTTTTGCTATTTTTACGGCGATAACTTAGAATTTTCTTTTCAAGTTCCACCGCTTGTTTATATGTTTCATTCAAACATTCTTGCATTGGAACATTGTGATTGTTATACATAAGCATCTCATAATCTATCGAAACTTTATTTGGCAAAAGTGCTAACTTTCTTGCAATTTCGTCCCAATTTATCGTTCCAAATCGATTTAACGTGTGCTCGTCATCAATCCCGTTGTTGTCGTGCAGGTGCAGGCAGACAATTTTGTCGCGATAGAGAGTGAGATAGTCTGTTTCTTTATCGACGTAATTGTTGTGCCCACTGTCATAGCAGATTTTAAGGTATGGGTGGTCGATTTTTTCAAAGATAGATTTAAAGAGTGCTGGGTCATCGATGTTTTCGATTGCAAATGGAACTTTCATTTTTTCGCAGTAACTTAAAAGTCTTTTGATTCTGTTCTCTCCAACTTTTGAATATTTGCCAAACATATGCACAACCACTGCACAAAAACCATATTTGCTTGCATTACGTATATCTTCCATTAAGTTGGCTTCAAGTTTGTCGCCAATTTCTCCCTTCTTCCAAAACTCAGGAAGTTCACGGGCGGAATAGCGAGAGTGCAGTGATGCAGGCTTTAGGTTATACTTTTTCATAAAGCGAAGTTGCTCTTCCATTGTGCCGTTTTGCCCGTCAAACCTTTCGTCAAAATTTGTCATAATGCAGTCAAATCCAGCATCGCTAATCAGTTTAAATCTTTCTTCTTTATCCGTTGCATATCCAAAATATAGACTTATGCCTTTTTTCATATTTTCCTCCGCGACAATTATATCACAATGTAAGAAAAAACAAAAGAAAAATCATATTTTGTGGCTCTTTTGCGTGTAAATTTGTTGAATTTTTGGTTAATTATGCTATAATTTAGTTAGATTGTGAAATAAAAACAACGAAAGCAAAGGGAGAAAATATGGAGTTAAAATTGGTGTTGCCATCAAAAAAATATTTTGCACAAATAGAAAAATACAAAAAGGATTTTTTCGCTTATGGTTCAAGTTTTGATGGAACGGGCTCGCTTAAATCTAACGATGTAGATAGGTGGCTTAAGGAGTGTGAAGACCATAGGCACGGCAAAAATCTGCCTAAGGGATATGTGCCAGCGACTCAATATATTTGCATAAGAAAAAGTGATGACAAACTTGTTGGAATGTTGCAGATAAGGCACACACTTAACGATTTTCTTCTCAACTACGGCGGACACATTGGAGATAGCATTGCAGTTGACGAGCGCAGAAAGGGATACGGAACGCTTATGCTTAAACTTGGGCTTGAAAAGTGCAAAAAACTTGGGATAAACAGAGTGTTAGTTACTTGCTTAGACACCAACGTTGCTTCGAGAAAGTGTATACTTGCAAATGGCGGCAAGTTTGAAGATAAACGCCGATTTGTCGATAAAGAAAATGGCAAAGACGACACTTTGGAAAGATATTGGATTGAACTTTGATTTTGTTAGTTGTTAGCGGAGATAAATATGGATAGAAAAAAGAAAGAGGATATTATTGGCATTGTTACGGGCATCATCATTGGGCTAGTTTTAGTTGGGCTTTGGACTCTTTATATTTTTACATTACCAGACCTTTCTGAGCAATTAAAATATTCGCCATTTTATGTCAGCGGAACGTGGGAATGCGATAGCGAGGATTTTGTTATAACGTCTTCACAAGACTTAGAAGTTAGCGCAGTGCTTGTAAAAGACGAAAAAACATACAATTTTGGCATATATTTCCTTTCCACTCGCGGATTTAACCATAAATACGCGGCAACTATACAAATAGAAACTGAGGATTTAGGGTTGGTGTATAGTTGCTACTATGAGTTTAAGGAAAATGAGTTTATCTTAAAAGATTTTTACTATTGCAAAGGCGATGAGGTGTTTTCCGGAATCGACCAACTTAAATTTATAAAGGTTGCTTAGCGCAAACAAATTCTGCAAGGCTATTTGCAGAATTTTTATTTATTGGAATATGTGCATTTTGAAATTCATACTATGATTTATGAAATCGAAAATTTACACAATCAAATTAAGCAAAATATTGGTGAACTTCGTCATCGTTTTGATGCTTGTTGTTGCAGCAGTGTTTGCCGTTGTTGGCGGAGGAATAGTTTCGGCATCAAATGTAGTGAACGGAGTCTATTACAGTGGAAACGAAGAGAGCAACAAAGTTTCTCTTATGATAAACGTCTATTGGGGAACGGAATTTCTTGATGAGATGCTTGAAATCTTAGATAAACACGATGTGAAAGCGACGTTTTTTATCGGCGGCACTTGGGCGGTTAGAGAGAACGAAATGCTTGAAAAAATTTATGAAAGCGGACACGAAATTGCAAACCACGCCTACACGCATAAGGACTTAGACAAAGCGACTAGCGAAGAGATTGAAAAGGAAATATTAACCACTCACAACCTTGTGAAAAAAGTTATTGGCTGTGAGATGAATCTTTTTGCACCTCCAAGTGGCGCTTATTCAAAGGCGACAGTTGATGTTGCAAACACTCTTGGATATAAGGTTGTTATGTGGACGCGAGATACGGTAGACTGGAGAGATCAAGACGCAGAGATTATATATAACAGAGCAGTGAACGGCGCAAAGGGTGGCGATCTTGTTTTGATGCACCCAACAAAGGCAACGGCACAGGCGCTAGAGAGAATAATCACCACTTTGCAGGCAAACGGGCTTACTCTTACAACAGTCAGCGACACGCTGGCGTAACCAACAATTCTCTCGACATTTTACATTAAAAAAATTAGTAATCCTCTTTGAAAAATTGGAAAAGCGTTTTGAAGTTTTATCATAAAATGATATACTATTAAAGAGGAGTTTACTGGGCTATGGCAGTCTACAAATTAAATTCTAAAAAAAGTAGCACAAGAGATATCAAAAAAATCGTTGGATTTACTTTTATTGGCGTTTCATCAGTCGCATATCTCTTCTTGACCGGAATTTGGTCGTGGATGTTTAATGTTATGCTTGGGGTGTTTGGCGTTTTTGCTTACGCTCTGTTTTTGATATTGTTTGTTGTTGGACTCGCTCTTGTAAATAACAGAAAATATGTTAGGGGCGTAAGATATGCGCTTTCTATGATTTTTATGGTTTATTTTTTGCTCTGCATAATTCAACTGATTATTGTTGGCGGTGCAAAAGATATGCAATTCTTTGAATATTTGGGGCTAAACTACACTGCAAAATGGACGGCAGGGGGAATTATTGCCGGGTTTTTAAATACAATCCTACTGTTTCTGTCAAACACAGTGGGTGCGTATATCATTCTTGTTTTGGCATTTGTTTTGTGCTTAGCGTTGTTCTTAGACAGTTTGAACTTGTTTAGAAGAGAGTCAAGAAATATCGAAGGCAAAAAGATGTTAAATCTTCAACAGAAGAGGGCAGAGGCAAAAACTGTTGAAGCCCCACAAAAACAGCCGGTGGCACAAGAACCTGTGTTCAATAAAAATGTCAATGTTGTGCTAGACGGGAACTTAAAGGAAGAACAAAAGCAAGAAAAAAGACCTCTTACAACTAGGGAACTGCTTGGCTTAGATAAGAAGAGTCTTGCTGCCGCTTCGCAGCCAAATAGAACACAACAGAAAGTGGAAGAGAAAAAGCCTCAAGTCGATAGGAGTGATCCAAACTATATCAAAAAACTTATTTTGACTCCACCAGAGATAAACTATGAGGAATATTTCAAAGAACTCAACAAACCAAAAGCACCACCAAAGGAAGAGGTTAACAAGGTTGTTGAAGAGATAAAGGAAGAAAAGAAGAATATTCCAGAAAGCGATGGCGGACTGAATATCAATCAACAACAAAATTGGGATTACAGCAACTCTTATAGTTATCGCGACCACTACAATCAAGACGAGGAAGAACCTCAAACTGAAAGCAAGGAAGTTAAAAAACCAGCAGAGGAAGAATTTCAAACAAGAAACAATCCATTTGCAAGAGATAACAATGCCGATGTTGATATACTTTCGCAGGCGGATATGATTCTTAAAGATGCTGTTGAAGAGGAGATAACCAAAAACGCAGACGCCTATGAAGAGGCGCAAGAAAACGCACAACAGCAGAACACCAGACCTACCTTTGACAGACGAAACAGTTTTGATAGAAGTGGTTTTAATCGCGACAGAAACTTTAGCGAAATGCGTAGGGGCGGAGAGTTTGCTCCAGAATTTCCACAGCGAAATCAAACGACAGAGGAGGAAGAAGAGCCGGTTGTATACGAAGTTGACCAAGACGACGAACTTAACGAACCTTACGAATATACAAGGCCACCTCTTGACCTTATCACAACAAAATCTGTCGATCTTTCAACTCTTAACGACGATGTTGCAGAGAAGAGAGTTTTGCTTGAAAACACTCTTGAAAACTTTGGAACTCCAGCCAAGGTTGAAGGGGTTGTTGTTGGACCTGCAGTAACAAGATATGAACTTGAAATGCCTCAGGGGATTCCAGTTTCTAAGATTAAGAGCAGGGCAGAAGATATTGCGCTTTCGCTTGCATCTGAGGGCGGCATACGTATTGAAGCACCTGTTCCGGGGCGCAGCGTTGTTGGAATTGAAGTTCCAAACAAAACGATTGCAACGGTAAGTTTAAGAGATATTCTTGAAAGCAACGACTTTAAGAATGCAAAATCGCCACTTACTTTTGCACTTGGAAAGGACATCACCGGAAATATCATAACTTGCAACATGCAAAAACTTACACACTTACTTGTTGCCGGTGCGACAAACTCTGGTAAGTCGGTTTGCTTAAACACAATTATTCTAAGCATAATCTACAAAGCATCGCCAGAAGATGTTAAGATTGTTTTGATTGACCCTAAGCACGTTGAATTTACAAACTATAACGAACTTCCACACCTCATTATGCCTAACGTTATCTGTGAAACGCAGAAGGCGATAAACACGCTTACTTGGGCAGTTGCTGAAATGGACAGACGTTTTGATATGCTTGCAGAGGCAAGAGTAAAGAATATCGATGAATACAACGATACAGAAGATGTAAAATCTAAGAGAATAAAGAAGATGCCATTTATCGTCATCATTATCGACGAACTTGCAGACCTTATGATGACAGGAAAGAAAGATGTTGAAGAAAAGATTATCCGTCTTGCACAAAAGGCTCGTGCTGCGGGAATACACCTTATTCTTGCCACACAAAGACCAAGCGTAAATGTTGTTACTGGAACAATTAAGAGTAATATTCCATCAAGAATCTCGTTCTCAACTGTAAGTGCCGTTGACTCTATGACAATTCTTGACCGCATTGGTGCTGAAAAATTGCTTGGAAAAGGCGATATGCTTTACTATCCAGTTGGAAGTTCAAATCCTACTCGTGTTCAGGGTTGCTTTGTCAGCACGCCGGAAATAAACAACATTGTTGACTTTGTAAAGGCAAATAACAAGAGTGTATACGATAAGAGAATCGAACAACAAATCAACAATCCAAATCAAAGAGATGACGAACCGGTTGTCAACGATAAACTTGACGACCTCTTCCCTTACGCTTTAAAGGCGGCAATCGAGTGTGGACAAGCATCGACAACAATGCTTAGACGCCGTTTTGCTATTGGATTTTCTCGTGCAGCAAGAATCATCGACCAATTGGAGCAAGCAGGCTATATTTCGACTGCTGATGGCGCTAAGGGGAGAACAGTTTACTGCACAGAAGAGCAATTTTTAGAGACCTTTGGAGATAAATATAACAAGTAATTTTCAAAAGACAAAGAGGCTTATATGACTGATTTAAAAAATAAGAAGATTTCCGCCATATCGCTTGGGTGCGACAAAAACAGGGTCGACCTTGAAAAGATGTTATTTAAACTCAGCGAAGATGGGTTTGAAATTGTGACAGAAGTTGAAGATGCGGATATCGTTATCGTAAACACCTGTTCATTTATTTCAAGTGCAAAGGAAGAGGCAATAAAAAACATCTTTGATATGTGCTTGCTTAAAGAAAAGGGTGTTATCGAGAAGGTGATAGTAACCGGTTGCCTTCCACAGCAACACAAAAAATCACTTCAAGAGGAGATTAAGGAAGTTGACAGATTTTTGACTCTTGCTGAGGCTCAAAACATCTGCGAAGTTATTGAAGAACTGTATGGCGTTGAACCAGAAAAACACAAAAGCAAACTTGGAAGAGTGCTTACAAATCATTCAAGTTACGCATATCTAAAAATCGCCGATGGTTGCAATAATGGATGTTCGTTCTGCACGATTCCAAGAATTAGAGGACGATACATCTCTGCCGAAATGGACGACATCATAGACGAGGCAAAATACCTTGCAAAATTGGGAGTTAGAGAACTTATCCTTGTTGCGCAAGATGTGTCAAGATATGGCGAAGACCTCTATAAAGAGAACCGACTTATTCCACTTCTTAAAAAGTTGTCAAAAATAGATGGAATCGAATGGATAAGACTTCACTACATCTACCCAGAAAAGACGACAAAGGAACTCTTAGACTTTATCGAGCAGTCGCCAAAGGTATGCAAATATATCGACATACCACTACAACATATTGATGACAGACTTCTTAAAAGTATGAACAGACGCCTTGGCGAGCAGGATACAAGGGAACTTTTGAAACTTATCAAGGAAGAGTACAAAGACATAAAGATTCGTTCGACATTTATCGTTGGTTATCCAAGTGAAACGAGAGCGGAATTTAAGAAACTTTGTGAGTTTTTAAAGGAAACTAGATTCGATTATGCCGGCTTCTTCCCATACTATAACGAAGAAAACACTGCAAGTTATTACATCAAAAAGCAGCATAGTCAATTTATTAAAAACCACAGATATAAAGTTATCACAAAACTTCAAAATAAGATTGCTTACGAAAACGCCGCAGAACTTTTGGGGAAGACATACAAAACACTTATCGACTATTTTGACGAAGAGAACGGCTATTTTGTTGGACACACCGAATTTTTATCTCCATCAGTTGACTTTGGAGTTCAAATTGTGGATAATGGAAGTATGGAGAAAGGCAAGTTTTACAATGTAAAATTTGACAGTTTCGACGGAGAATATTTTAAAGGAGAGGTAAATAATGAACTTACCTAACAGAATCACACTTTTAAGACTTATTTTAACGCCAGTGTTTATATTTTTCTATCTGGCAGATTTCATTCCTTACGGAAAACTTGTTGCGTGCATAGTGTTTATAATTGCGTGCCTAACTGACTATGTAGATGGGCATTTGGCAAGAAAACTCAACCTTTGCACAGTGTTTGGAAACTTCTTTGACACCGTTACCGACAAACTTTTAACAATAAGCGGTATCATCGTGCTTGCAGGATATCCAGTTCTTGCAAACGGCGGAGCAGCATCAACAATTATTTCACCAGTTTGG
>CANQIX010000016.1 GCA_947624105.1 uncultured Clostridia bacterium | reverse complement strand
TCTGCTTGCATTGCCGCTCCGGTTGCAACAATGGTATCAACATGTATGATAAGCCGCTTTGTAACATCTTCTGCATACATAATAACCTTGCTTGTTTCTACCCCACTTTTGTGGATCGTCTGCACCGCGTTCTTCCTTGTTGAAATAATTGTAATGAACTACCTATTCCCTAAGCGCCGCGCTCTCGAACGCCGCAACAGAAAATTAGGCGAAAAGGTTGCCAACACAAACTTAGAGGCAATTCGTGGAGCAAACGACCTTAAGGGATTAAATATGTCTAACCGCCTCAACGAAAAATACATCGAACAACTTGACGAACTTCAAAGCGCGCAATTTTCTGTAAGTTGTTGGTGGAGAAAACGCGTAAACACCGTTACCTTTTTCACCGGTTCGCTGAACACCCTTGTGATAACTCTGCTTATTGCATATTGCGGAATATATGGGCTTGCATCACCAGAAAATCTGCTGTTCTTCTGGACGCACAAAAACTACATCTTCACCTTCTTCAACTGCATCTTTGATATACGAAACAGCCTATCCGATGTCGAACTTAGCGCAAGCAGAATTATGGAACTCTTCGACGAAACAATGTATCCACTCGAATCGTTTGGGAATGTCGAAATTGCGGACTTGAAAGGCAATATAACCTTTAACAATGTCAACTTTGCATACGAGGCCGACAAGCAGATTTTAAATGGAATAGACTGCACAATGGAAGCAAACAGAATCACCGCCATCGTAGGAAAAACCGGCTGTGGAAAGAGCACAATTTTAAGTTTAATCAACAGATTTTATGATGCTGACAGCGGAGAAATTTTGATTGACGGAGTTGATGTAAAAGACCTCACAAAAAATTCTTTGCGCAAAAATATCGCCTATATTCAACAGTCGCCATACATCTTCAATATGACCTTTAAAGACAATCTGTTGCTTGCAAATCCAGACGCCACAGACGAAGAGATTGAACTTGCTTGCAAAAAGAGTGAAATTCACGACTTCATTATGACCACCAAAAATAGATATGACACTATGCTTGGCGAGAACGGAATCAATTTATCCGGCGGACAAAAACAGCGTCTTGCAATTGCACGTGCCTTTTTGAACAATGCAAAGATAATAATTTTTGACGAATCGACCTCCTCGCTAGACAATGAAAACCAAGCAAAAATTCAAGCGACAATCGAAAATCTTAGAAACGACCACACCATAATTGTTGTCGCCCACAGACTTTCAACCATCATAAACGCAGACAAAATTATATATATGGAAGACTCACAAATTAAGGCAACCGGCACGCACAAACAACTCTTCAAAAACTGCAAGGCGTATAAAAAACTTTACCAAATTGAAAGTATTTAATATTTGAAAAATACAAAAAAATAAGTGAAAAACACTTATTTTTTTGATTTTTTACTGCATTTTTGCCTATTTTTTTGATATTTTCGATAAAAAAATTTGGTGACCCCACCGGGACTCGAACCCAGAACTGAAACTTAGGAGGTTTCTGTAATATCCTGTTTTACTATGAGGTCTAACCTAATTTTATTTTAGCATAGACAACAAAAAAATTGCAATAGAATTGCAATTTTTTATCACATATTTCAATTTATTTTACAAACGCTGAAAAGGCCTTATAGGTTGAATAGAGGTCCGCTTTTGAAATAAGTTCATAAGGAGAATGCATCGAAATAACAGGAACGCCGATGTCGACCGTGTCGATGTTTAAGTCAGCAACATACTTTGCAATCGTTCCACCACCGCCAACATCAACCTTCCCAAGTTCCCCAGCCTGCCACATAATGTTGTTGTCAGTGAATATCTTTCTAATCTCTCCAACAAACTCTGCCGAAGCATCGCTTGCACCGCTCTTGCCACCTGCACCAGTGTATTTGTTGATTGTCGTTCCGCAAGAGATAATTGATGCGTTCGTCTTTTCATACACAGAGGTAAAGTTTGGATCGAAACAACTTGTTACATCGGCAGAAAGACATCTCGATTTTGCTCTAACAATGTGGCTACGTGCACCAAAAGCATCGCAAATTTCATTTAATAAGTCTTCATAGACTCTCGATTTCATTCCGGTAACGCCCTCTGAACCTATCTCCTCTTTGTCAACAAGCATAGCGATAACGGTGTCGGAACTTTTTGCGTTTAAAACTGCTTGAAGTGCTGGATAAGAGCAAGATTTGTCGTCGTGCCCATAGGCGCTGATAAATGCTCTGTCAAACCCAACTTCTCTTGCCTTGTATGCCGGAACAACACAGAGTTCAGCGCTCATAAAATCTGCCTCTGTTATGCCGTATTTTTTGTTCAAAATTGATAAAAAGTTAAGTTTTATTTTGTCTTTGGCCTTTTTGTCAACATAAGGCAATCCTCCAACAACCACATTGAGTTGTTCGCCGGTTATTATGTTGTTACCAGAATTTCTCATCTGCTCCTGCCCAAGATGAGGCAAGAGGTCGTTGATGTAAAACACTGGATCGCTTTCATCTTCCCCAACTTTAACATTTATCACTTTTCCATCACCTAAAACAACCGTTCCGTGAATTGCAAGTGGAATTGTCGTCCATTGGTATTTTTTGATTCCGCCATAGTAGTGTGTTTTTAAAAAACAAAATCCGCTGTCTTCATATACTGGATTTGGCTTAAAATCAAGGCGAGGAGAATCGATGTGTGCGCCAAGCAATTTAACACCATACTTTTCGAGGTTGTTTTTGCCTATGCTAAACACAACAACGCTTTTGTTTCTGTTTACAAAATATCTCTTATCTCCCACTTTAAGTTTGTCGCCAAATTTAAACTCCTTAAAGCCTGCTTCCCTTGCAAGTTTAATGGAATATTCACACGCCTCGCGTTCGGTTTTTGAGTTGTCCAAAAACTTCATATACCCTTCGGCAAAATCGTAGATTTTTTTAATCTCTTCGCCGTCAGCACTTTCATAAATATTCTTTTTCTTATAAACTAACTTCTCTACAAGTTCCTCTGTTTCTGTTTGTTTTTCTTTCTCTTCCATTCCTTCCTCCACAATTTAATATATCATAACAAAAAATTAAGGCAAAACGATTTTTAATAAAAACTTTTGATAATATTTAAAAAATTAGGACAATAACGCCCTAATTCTTTAATTTTTTCGTTTTTTTACGTTAAAAACGCGTTTTTTTTGTATTTTTATAAAAGAATGCACAAAACTCCCCCCTTGCCTTCGTTTATAATTCTGCAAAGAGTCTTTCGCATCTTCCTTTGTGCGTCTGCCGGCATCATCACAATTTTAGACGAAATGTTGTCGCCGACAAGTTCAGAAAGCGATTTTCCAAGCAGATTCGTCTCCCAAATTTTTTCTGGATTTGAATCAAATTGGTTGTTAAGATATGCAACTAAATCTTGGCTTTGCGTTTCCGTTCCAACAAGCGGAGTAACCTCAGATTCAACATCAACTTTTATGATATGCAAACTTGGAGCAACCGCCTTTATCTTCACCCCAAAGCGATTGCCTTGCTTAACAACTTCTGGTTGTTCAAGGGCAAATTCTTCCTGTCTTGGCATAACAATTCCATATCCCGACTCTTCAACTTCGTCAAGCGCTTGTTTTAGTTTGTCATATTCCACTTTCGCTTTTGCCAAATCTTTGATATACGAAACAAGTTCAAAGTCGTCTTTAATTTCAAATCCGCACTCACTAGACAGCACTCTGTAAAACAAATTTTCTTTTGGAATGACACTAAATTTCACAACTCCATCGCCCATCTCTACACTCGAAAAAGTGATTGGGTCAAAATTTTCGCTTTCGGTAAATATGACGGCATCTCTGCCAGCATCTCCAATTTTTGAAACTTTGTTTGCAAAATTCTTAACTTCTAGCACAACTTCCTTTATGATTTCGTTTGAATATGGCAATGCGGAGAGCCATTTTGGCATATTCACCTTGATGCTTGTAACTGGAAATTCTTGTAATATTTTTTCAAATATTTTATCTACATCGCCCTCTTTAAGTTCCTTAACATTCATTGCAAGCACAGACGCACCATACTTTTCTGTCAAACTTTGCGCAAGTTTTTTGCTGTCGGCACTTGCTGGATTTTTGCAGTTCAAAACAACGACAAAGGGTTTTCCGCAACGTTTCATATCGGCAACAATCTGTTCCTCCGCCCCAACGTAGTCGGTGCGATTGAGGTCTGTTACACTTCCATCGGTCGTTACAACAATTCCAATCGTCGAGTGTTTTTCAATCACCTTTTTCGTTCCAAGTTCTGCCGCCTCTTCAAATGGCATATCTTGGTCGCTCCACGGAGTCTTCACAAGTCGGGGCTTTTCGTTTTCTTCCACACCCATCGCTCCGCTTACCAAATATCCAACACAGTCAATCATTCTCACTTTCAAGTTGACATTTCCAGCCACAGAGATTTTCACCGCCTCGTTTGGAATGAATCGCGGTTGCGTGGTCATCACCGTTTTGCCGTCTGCACTTTGAGGAAGTTCGTCAATCGTTCTTGTTCTGTTGTTTTCGTTTGCAATATTTGGAATCACAAGTTTTTTCATAAACTCTGTGATAAAGGTGGATTTTCCCACTCTAACTGGGCCAACAACGCCAACATATATGTCCCCATTTGTGCGGGTTTTGATATCTTCATAGATTTGCAATTTTTCCATATAACCTCCAAGTTATAATAAGGTATGAAAAAAAAGCATCATTTAGAACTGATGCTTTAAATTTGATATCTAACTATTCTTGTGGTTTTTCTTTGTCGCTATCTTCCGTCTTCTCTTCGGCACTATTTGTTGTGGAAGCCTCAGCATTTTCTGCTTTGTTATCTTCGCTCTCTTCTTTTTTACTTACTTCGGTATTTTCCTCTGCGCCGTCTTTTTTGTTCTTGTTGAAGGACGATTTTACTCTCCCAAGAAGGTCAACTGTGCCTTCCGTTCCTTTTGCAAGGCGTTTGATGTTGGCTCTGTGCATAATCAAAATTAGCAAAACATTAAGCCATATCAAAACAAGCACAAAAATGAGGTTTGGAATCTTGTTTACGCAGAAATATATCGTAGAGATTGTCGACATTATAAAGATATAGAAGAAGGAAATCAGCGAACCGATTTTAATCAAGAACATCATTGTAAGGAACAACACAATAAACGCGATAAGCGACACCCACCAAAACGCTGGGTGGAAGGTAAACATACCAAAGGTGCACGCAACTCCTTTTCCGCCTTTAAACTTGTAAAACACTGGAAAACAATGCCCCAGCACTGCACATACGCCTGCTAAGAAGAACGCCAAATTTCCAGAACCTGCAAAGAAGTGCTCCATAACATAGTAAGAAATAAGCGCAGGCAAGCCCGATTTTAAACTTTCAAACACAAGTGTAAGCACTGCCTCGCCAAATCCTTGAGTTCTTAGCACATTCATCGTTCCTGGGTTGTGGCTTCCAACCTGCGTAATATCCTTTTTTGCTAGTCCAAAAGTGAATATCCTTGCAAAATTAAAACAACCGATAAGGTATGCAACAAGTGCAATACCAACTAAACTTAGGTAATAATATATCACTTATCATCACTTCCTTTAAACAAGAGTTGGATTGGAGTTCCAGAAAAATCGACTTTTTCGCGAAGTTGGTTTTCAAGATATCTTTGGTAAGAAAAATTTATAAGTTCAGGCAATTTGCAGAAAAAGACAAATCGAGGTGGATTGGCACTAACTTGAGTTGCATACATAATTTTTGGTTTTCTGCCACCCTTTATTGGAGGTTGAAAATTTAAGAGTGCATCTTGCAAAATCTCATTCAAAACGCCGGTCGTTATACGGCGAGAAGAATTTTCATAAACCTTGTCAACCTTTTCCATTATCTCGCTGAGCCCTTTGCCCGTGAGTGCCGAAACAAAGCAAACTTCAAAGTAGTCCATAAACGACAACTTCATCTTAAGCATTTCGGTGTATTTTGTTTTGTCCATCGTCTTTAAATCCCACTTATTGACAACGACAACACTTGGTTTGCCGGCCTCGTGAACATATCCGGCAATTCTAACGTCCTGTTCCGAAACCTCCGCCGAGGCATCAAAAACAATAAGCACAACATCGCTGTTGTCGATTGCCGACATACTTCTAAGCACCGAATACCCTTCGACACTTGCCCTTTCAACACTTCGTTGTCTGCGCAAACCTGCCGTGTCAACAAGATAATAGTCTTTTTTGTTACACCTAAACGGAATTGTGATGGAATCCCTTGTCGTTCCTTCGATATCGCTTACAACAACACGTTTCTGCCCAACAAGTTTGTTGACAAGAGAGGATTTTCCTACGTTTGGTCTGCCGACAAAGGTAATTTTTATGCCGTCAGTTTCGTCGTCTTGTTGTTCTGCTGGAAAGTAAGAAACAACCTTATCTAAAACATCGCCTATCCCCTTGCCCTGAGAACAAGAAATTGGCATAGGATCGCCCACACCAAGAGAGTAGAAATCGTAAAGATTTGTCAAATCAAAGTTGTCAAGTTTGTTTACAACAAGCACAATAGGAAGTTTTTTCTTGCGCAAGAGTTTTGCCACATCTTCGTCTGCCGATGTTACTCCACTTGCGCCATCTACAAGAAAAATAATAACAGTTGCAGTGTCAAGTGCAAGGTCCACTTGTTCCTTTATCTCGCTCTGGAAGGCATCTTCGGTTTTCAACTCGATTCCGCCGGTGTCAACCAAAGAAAAAGTTCTGCCGCACCATTCTGCGTCAGCATAGACTCTGTCGCGAGTTACCCCAGCAACATCATCAACAATACTTATTCTCTTTCCGCAAACTCTGTTAAAGAAGGTGGATTTCCCTACGTTTGCTCTTCCTACAACCGCAACAATTGGTTTCGCCATACCTAGAATATACCATATTCAAAAAATTAAATCAAACATTTTTGTAACTAACAAGCGATAATTTGTTATATGTTAATTTTTTTCTCGCTTCTTTTTGCACTTTTTGTTGCAACTATCACAAAATGCGCATTTTTTGCTTAATATTTTCTTAATTATGCAGGTAAATGCAAGCAAAATTGCGATAAAAACGGCAATATAGATGCCAACAACTCCGCCAAAAAGTTCAAATAGCAGTGAAATGTTGTATATCAAAAAACTGACAACATACGCAACCGAAAGTTGCAAAACAACTGCAAATGCCGTCCATTTTGCGCCAATCTCTTGCGATAACATCGAGATTGATGCAAGGCACGGAGTGTAAAGCAGACAGAACACCAAAAAGGATAGCACACTCGACTTGCTTGAAAAATAAACGACGCTGGAACTTAGTATTATCGACTCCGAAATAAGCCTTGTTGCAGATGCATCTATGCCGTTGAACATTGCAATCGAAGATACGACAATCTCCTTTGCAACAAAGCCGGCTAAAAGCGCCGAAACAATCGCCCAATTATTGAAGCCAAGTGGTTCAAATATCGGCGCAATAAATTTGCTTATGCTTTGAAGAATGCTTCCTTCTCCGCCCTCAACAAACTGAAATTTAAAGTTAAAAGAGGACAAGATAAAGACGATTATGTTCATCGATATCATCACAGAGCCAACTTTAATTATAAACGATTTAACATTCTTCCAAAGAATTTTCAAAACTCGCTTAAATGAGGTAGCGCGATAGGGCGGAAATTCAAGAATAAAGGTGTGTTCTTTGCTTTTAAGCAGTGTGGCATCGAGAATTTTTGAAATGATAAGCGCAATTATAACTCCAAGAAAATATAGTCCCAAAATCACAAAGATATTTTTCGCACCAAAAAACGCACCGCCAACTATGGTGTAGATAGGAATCTTCGCCGTGCAACTCATATACGGACACAACATCGCCGTTTTTATCTTCCCATTTTTGTTGTCCATATTGCGCGCCGTCATAATTGCCGAAGTCGAACAGCCAAATCCCATAAGCAGTGTATAGACACTCTTGCCAGACAACCCAACAAGCCCAAAAATATCCTCAAACACAAAGGCAACGCGCGATAGGTAGCCGCTGTCTTCTAGTAGCGATAGGAAAAAGAAAAGCAGCACAACTTGTGGCAGAAAAGATAGCAGTGTTGCAAGTCCGCCAAGCAGCGCATCAGAGATAAGCAGATAGACAAACCCTCTGCCGGTGTGCACCTCTAAGAAGTTAAGCAGTGGCGAACACATAACATTTAACAGATTTGACAGCCCATTTGACAGAAATTTGCCAAGCGAAAAGAACGTTAGGTAAAAAATCAAACATAAAACAGCAAGAAAGCACGGAAACGCCAGATATTTGTTAAGCAAAACTTTGTCTAACTTGCTCTTCCCATACACAAATTCGCTCTTTATGGTCGATGCTTTTATAACTTCGTCCAAAAAGTTGTATCTTGCTTCTGCAATGATTTGCAAACTGTTCTCCGGAAGGTCGGTAAACAGTTTTTCAACCTCATCATCGCTAAAGCCGGCGTTTAAAAAATATTGCCTATTTCTTTCAAACGCCTTAATACAGCACTGCATAATTTCGTTTTTATTTTTATTTAAAAAATATTTTTTAATATTTGAAAAATCGATATTTTTTAAGTAATAAAGTGCCGTATTTTCGGTATTTTTAGTATTTTTTTTGATTTTTTTAATTAAATCGTCTGTTCCAATATTTTTTTGTGCATTTATTAAACAAATATCTACGCCCAAAAGTTGCGACATTTTCTTTGTGTCTACCTTGTATTTGCTCTTCTTGTCAATCTCATTTATCGCAACCACAACGTCAGCACCTGCCTCAATCAAACAAAGCGTGAGATAGAGATTTCGTTGCAAGTTGTTTAGGTCGCAAATGTTGATTATCTTTTTATATTGCCCCTCTTCGATTATCTTGATTGAAACTTCCTCTTCAAACGAAAAGGCTGAAAGAGAGTATATGCCGGGCGTGTCCACTAGGCAAAAATTTCCTCCATCAAAGGTCTTTCGCTTGTCTTCAACAGTAACGCCGTGCCAATTTCCAACGTGCTCATCTGCCCTTGTTATGCTGTTAAAGAGGGTTGTTTTTCCAGAGTTTGGATTTCCAACCAGCAATATATTTTCCACTACATCTCCTCTACACAAATCGACTTTAAAATTGAGGTTTTTATGCTCACAACATATCCCCTAATTTCCACAAGCCGAACCTTTTTAAGCGACGATTCTGCAAGCGCTTTTACAGTTTGTCCAACTGTTAAACCAAGTTCCAAAATGCGTCGGCACAACTTTTCGTCTAGTGTTAAAAATTTTGTTATTTTATATTTTTTGTTTAATTTTGCACTGTCTAGTGTAGTCATATAAAACAATATGCGTCTGGCGTCTAAAAAATTAAAAAACATATAAATATAGTGTCAATTTATTTGATTTACTACAATATTTTGTGTTATTATTATGCTGTAAGGAGAAGAGGGATGAAGTGTATTTACTGCGGATGCGAAGAAAGTAAGGTTTTGGATTCAAGAAGCACAGACGAATCCAACTCAATTCGTAGAAGAAGAGAATGTTTAAATTGTGGAAGACGCTTTACTACATACGAAACTGTTGAAACAGTTCCTATTTTGGTTATCAAAAAAGATGGTTCGCGTCAACCTTTTGATATCGAAAAAGTTAAGATGGGAATGATTAAAGCCTGCGAAAAAAGGCCTGTAAGTATGGCAAAGATTGACGAAATTGCCAACGAAATCGAAAAGCAAATTCAAAATTCCCTCGCCCAAGAGATTGAATCTACAAAAATTGGCGAAATGATTATGGAGCAACTTAAAAAGACTGACGAAATCGCCTACGTAAGATTTGCCTCTGTTTACAGACAATTTAAAGATGTTACAAACTTCATTAAGTTGATCACCGAAATGTAAGTTACAAAAAAAAATAGGCACACAAGTTGTGTCTATTTTTTTGTTTTACAAGTTATGCAAGGAACGTTTGGTTGATTTTCATAGAGTTCGACAAGAATAGTGTCATCGCCGATTTTTAATATCTGTGCCAGCGTGATAAAAACTTCCGTTCCGTTTTTAAAGACATTCCAAAAACTTGTGTTCCCCGGAAGCACAATTCCCGTAACGCAGCCGCTTTCAAGACTAAAACAAACGTCGACAATATGCCCAAGTTTTTTCCCATCAACAATATTTATAACTTCCTTGCATCTCAATTCTAAAAATGAAGTTTCCATTGGTAAAATATATGTTGAAATTTGTCATAAAATGACTAATCGAAAAACTTTTTTAATGTTTTTAGTGCATTTTTCTCTAGTCTAGACACTTGCGCTTGCGAAATTCCCACCTCGTCGCTAACTTCCATCTGCGTTTTTCCAACATAATAGCGCATAAGCAAAATCTCTTTCTCTCTGTCTGAGAGATTTTTTATTGCATCGTTAAGAGTCATCTGCTCGATGAGGTTGATGTCGTTACATTTGTCGTCTGAAATTTGGTCCATAACCATAATTGCATCGTTGCCATCGCTATACACCGGTTCAGAAAGCGAAACAGTGTCGCTTATTGCATCAAGCGCAAACACAACATCATTGACTGGAATATCTAAAACCGCGGCAATCTCTTCAAATGGCGCTTCTCTGTTTTCCTTTTTTATTATCTCTTCCTTAACTTTAAGCGCCCTATAAGCAATATCTCTAATAGACCGGCTTACGCGCACCGAATTGTTATCTCTTAGATATCGCCTTATCTCGCCGACAATCATTGGCACGGCATAGGTCGAAAACTTTACGTTAAGTGATTCGTCAAAGTTGTCTATCGCCTTTAAAAGCCCAACGCACCCAACCTGAAACATATCGTCCGATTTGTCGCCATGGCTTGAAAAACGCTGAATAACCGACAAAACAAGCCTAAGATTTGCCACAACGAACTGTTCGCGTGCAAATTCATCGCCTGCTTTTAGTTTTTTAATAAGTTCTTGCATTTCTTCGTTTTTAAGTTTAGGCAGATTTGATGTGTTGACACCAGAAATAAACACTCTGTTTATCATATACCCTCCAAAAACAATTATTTTTTAATTATTTTTTTATTAAAGATAATAAATATGCTTTCCTAGTAAAAAATAATTATTCTTGTTCGATAATATATGACAAAAAAATATATTTTTTATTAAATAATATCCTGTTTTTCTAATTTTCTTTTTAATTTATTTAATATTTTTTTCTCGATGCGAGAGATATAACTTTGACTTATACCCATAAGATCTGCAACCTCTTTCTGCGTTTTTTCTTCCTCGCCTTTAAGTCCAAAGCGGTAGATCATTATCTTTTGCTCTCTAACGTCAAGTTTGCTCAAAATACTAAACAAAATCTTCTTGTCCGAACTGCTTTCCACCCCTTTTGACACGCTGTCTTCATCAACCGGAATGATGTCCGCAAGCAAAAGTTCGTTGCCTTCGCCGTCTGAAGAGAGTGGTTCGTCCAAACTTAACTCTCGCCTTGCACGGGTGTTCTTTCTTAGTTGCATCAATATTTCATTTTCAATGCACCGGCTTGCATAGGTTGCAAGTTTGATGTTTTTGTCAAGGCTGTAAGTTTTGATTGCCTTAATAAGTCCAATCGCGCCAATCGAGATTAAGTCCTCAAGTTCCAGCCCACTTGTTTCAAATTTTTTGGCAATATACACCACAAGCCGAAGATTGTGCTCCACCAACTTATCTCTTGCTTGCGTGTTTCCGCTCTGCGATTCTTCGATAAGCATCTGCTCTTCCTCTGGCTCTAATGGGCTTGGCAGTGCTTGATTTCCGCAGATGTAGAAAAGTTGTTCTTTTGAAAGTAGTTCCCTGCTAAGCAGTTTGTATATCCATAGTTTGATTTTTAGAAACAGACTCATACGCCCTCCTCACATAAATTGCTGCTTAAAATTATGTCAAAGTTTGTAAACTTTTGAAGTGTCAAAGCAACGATAGGTTTGTAAATCTCGCGGTCATCAATCTTTATTTTGTCGATTTGAAAGGCGAACGCGCGCTCTCCCCTGCCAATCGAACTGATGCCGACAAAGTGCCCTAGATTAAAATCGGTTTCATCTATCTTTTTGGTCAAGATGTCCGCCAGCGTTATACTCTCTTTAAGTTCTTTTGCAACTTCAAAACTAATAAAGCAGATAGGCGTGTTTGTTATCGGGTCGACTGCGAGATTTCCGGTGTCAACCAGCCCTTTGCACAAGACACTTTTCCCATTGTAGAACAATTCGACATCGACGCATTTTGCCAACGTCCCCTTTCTCCGTTTCACCCCTTTTAACATCGCTAGCAAAACAAAATATAGGACAACAAAAAGTGGAAGACAGACAAACGGCAAACTTCCGCCAAACACCTCGAGCAAAAATCCGTTTATGCCGACAAATAAAAAGTATGTTATCACGCAAGTTCCGTATATCTTAAAAAACGTCGGCAGTCTTCGGTATTTAAAGCACAAACTGACAACAAACACCCAAACAACCATCTTTTCGACAAAATATGCTGCGCCCGGAAGATGAAAATAGGGCAAAAATATATCAAAGCACGCAAAAATTGCCGACATAGGAAAAAGGTATTGCCCCTTAATGCCATACACCGCCATTGTTAGCCTAAGCGTAAGGTAGGCAATCACAAAATTTTGCAAGATGAGTGCTGCAACTTTCACAGAAAAATTGTATAAAAAATACACCTATCTTCATTAAAAGAAATAGGTGTTTTTATAAACTTTTTCAACTTATTTTGTCAAAGCAAAGAAAAAAGAGAGAACAAATCTCCCTTTAAACTACTTAATCTCTCTGATTCCAAGATCTTTTACAAGTTTTCTGTAAGCCTCAATATCTCTGTCTTTAAGATAAAGAAGAAGTCCACGTCTTTTACCAACCATCTTAAGAAGTCCACGTCTTGAATGATTGTCGTTGTTGTTTGACTTTAAGTGCTCGGTAAGTTCGTTAATTCTTTCAGTAAGAATAGCAACTTGAACTTGAACAGAACCTGTATCTTTTTCGCCTTGTTTGTATTGTGCGATGATTTCAGATTTTCTTGTCTTATCCATAATTTCCTCCATTTATATAAATCGGCAGTTACAAAGCAAAGGGTCGAAGGTGTCCACAACACTTTGCAACGCTTATCGACTTTGGTATTATACCTTAAACGCCAAAAAAAGTAAAGATATTTTTAAAATTTACTCAAAAAACTTAATTTTCTTAGCAATCATCTCGTCGATTCGTTGAATGTAGTCTTGAATAAACTTGCAATTTGGCTCTCTTTCAATTCTGTTTTCAATGTTAAACACTCTCTTCGATATCGCCCCAGCGCCAATGCCAATCACAGATGAAACATCTTCCATACTGTCGATATTAAATATGCAAACTTTTTTGTCGCGGCAATATCCAACATTTTCTAGCCCACCAAGTTGGTGTTTCTGTCTGTAAATGTAATATGGCTTATACCCCGCTTCCTGCAAAGTTTCCTCTGCAAAATCTATCATCTTAGGAACATCGTTCTCAAATATGCCTGACTGGTCATTTTTAAGTTCCGCTCCGTTTTTGATGGTGAGAGTGTGAATTGTTATGTTTTCAGGTGCAAGTTCAAGCAGTGTTTTGATTGAACGCTTAAAGATGCCAAGCCTTTCGTTTGGCAAGCCGGCAATCATATCCATATTTACATCAAAACCATATTCAAGCGCCAACAAGTAGGCATCAAAAATCTGCTTGTTTGTCTGCTTTCTGCCTATGCGTTTAAGAGTTGTTTCGCAGAAGGTCTGTGGATTTATCGATATCCTTGTAACGTTGTGCCTTTTAAGCACTTCAAGTTTTTCTCGCGTTATTGTGTCCGCTCTGCCGCACTCCACAGTAAACTCTGTAACCGGGTAACTTAGTTCATTTAAAAGTCGTTCAAGTTGCTCTGCGCTTAACACCGTTGGCGTGCCACCACCGATATAAATCGTTCGAACGATATACGCCTTGTCGTTTATTAGTTCCTTAACCGCCCTAAGTTCTTTCAAAAGGCAGTCAAGATAACTTTCAACTTTGTCTGCAACTGTGCAGAGTTCACTTGAAATAAACGAGCAGTAATTGCATCTGGTTGGACAGATTGGAATGTTGATAAACAAGTCCAAAAGTTTGTCGTTTTTTATGATGCATTTTTGATTTTTTAATATCTCCGTAACAAGTTTTGCCTTTTTCTCTTGCACATAAAAATCTCTCATCAAAATCTCAGTTACAAGATATTCTTTTATCTCCTTGCGGTCAACCATCTCCCTAGCAAATTTTGCCGGTCTTACCCCAGTGAGCGAGCCCCAAGGCAGTGTCTTTTTTGTTATGCTTGAAAGCACAGTGTAAAGGTGATTTTTTACGTGTCCTTTCATAACGCTTTTCAACCTAAGTGGTGGCAAATTCTTTTGAATTGTATAAAATTTTATATACTCTTTCTGCTTTTCCCCATCGTCAATAACAATTTTACTTGTTAAAGTATCATCAATCTCAGTGTCAAAATGTTGGATAGAAAAAGGAGTGTCGCTCTCTTCATAAAAGAGATTGACAAGGTCTTGCATATCTTTTTCAAAGTCCTTATTTTGACACGTAATTTTCATATCTATCTCCTACTTTTTCTTTGTCATAGTGTTTTTAATCAAAGAAATCTTGTTGTAAAACTCCGAATCCGTAAGTGGTTTTTTCGATGTGTTCACTTCGACAAAACTAAATGCAACTTCCGAGTTTCTCTTGATAAATCCAAGTTGCATAAAAGTTAAGTATGCCGCATAAAAGGTTTCAAATGACACCTTTCCCTTAAGTTTTGCCTCGTAAAAATCTACCGGCGAATAATACACCTCTTTCGAGTGGCTTGTAAGCGCCTTAAACACCCTTCCAAACGCCTCGCGCGATAGGTTAAGGTTGTTGTAAACTGTTTTGTCTTCTTTTGCTTCAAGCGGAACAAATATTTCGGCATTAGACACTTTTTGTATTGCACTTAAATAGCCTGTGTCAAGCACCGGCGACAGAAAGATAATCTTGCTAAAATTCTTCGCCCAATCTGTTCCGCGTGGCGAAAGCAACAAACTGTTGTATCCAACGCAATAGTCGTCATAGATTCCAACGTGGAATAAACTATCCTTTGAATAATTCCTCAAAAACGAAACAAAATCGTAAGCGGAATACGTTACAAAGCAAGTTCCATAGACTCCACTTTCCGTTCCGGCAACAAATTTAATCAAATCGGCTGGTGGATAGTAAGAAAAAGTAACGTCGTTTTCGTCGTATAAAAGTTGTTCAAAAACAACTGGATATGTGTAAGTATGTGCACTATCCACAATGAACGAGCCGGCATCAAAATCGTTTACAAGACCCTTCTTGCCGCCTCCTTGAAATTCAAAGATAAACGACTTGTATCTTGCAAAAAACAGTTGGTTATAACTTTTTACAAAGTTGAAGTAAACAAGTTCTAAATCGCCTATTTTTATCGTGCAGTGCAGTGGATTATATTTCATTGGTTGGATTGTCAGCGATTCGGTTGTTATTTTAAACAACGGCTTTGGATTTCCACAGCCATAAGGCTCTAAAAGTTTAAGTTCTTCCAAAAACTTGTCGGTTATCTCTTCGAGTTTGATGTCTAAATCGTAATAGCGAATTGGAATAAACACTTTGTCGTTTATATGTTCAAACACAAACGAGTTTACGCGGTTGCAAAAACTTTCGTATTCACTTCGCTTAAGGGTAAGCCCTGCCGCCATCGTATGCCCGCCAAACGTCTCCAAAATCTCCTGCATCGAAGAGAGAAGTTCGTGTATGTTTATGTCGTCAATCGATCTTCCAGAGCCGTGCAACATCTCTCCCACTTGCGAGAACAAGAACACCGGCCTGTTATACTCTTCAACAAGGCGCGCACAGGCAATTCCAAGCACCCCTTGATCCCATTTCTTCGACGCCAAACAAATCACACGCGTCTTAGACAAATCCATCTTTTTGATTGCTTTTTCGCAGTCTTCCATTATCTTGTTAGAAAGTTCTTGTCTGCGAGCGTTGTGCTTTGCGATTTTGTTAAGATATTCCTTAATCACAACCATATCTTCGCTCATATAAAGCATCAAACTGTCTTCCGCTTTCCCCATACGCCCAACCTTGTTCTCTTTAAAAAGTTGTCTAAGCCCAATTGGAAGTTTGTCAAAACTAGCAAGCCCACGTTTTACAATATTTCTGTTTTCTCCGGTCAGCGACACGATATCGGCAATAGTTGCTATTGCGGCGATTGGCAGATATTCTTCCGCCTTTTTCTGCCCAAGCAGTGCCTCACTTATTTTGTAAGCAAGTCCCGTTCCGCAGAGTTCCCTAAATGGATAGTCTTGGTCAGGCAGTTTTGCATTTAGCACAAGCGTATTTGGAATTTTTTCTGGAATCTCGTGGTGGTCGGTTATCACAACATCGATACCCTTCGATTTGATATACTCCACTTCGTTATAGCACGAAATACCGCAATCGACGGTAATGATTAAGTCAGGGCAAAATTTCTTTTCAATTTTGTCCACAACCTCGTTAGTTAAGCCATATCCGTCCTCATACCTATTTGGCAGATAGAAATCGGCGTTTATTCCAAGTCGTTTTAATGTTTTAAGCATAATTGCCGTTGCACTTATACCATCAACATCGTAGTCTCCAAAAATTAACACTCTGTCGTCAAGTTTTTTAGCAAGTTGAACTCTTTCAACAAGTTGCTTCATACCTTTGATAAGAAATGGGTCAAGCAAATTCCCCATCGATAAATATTCAGCAATCTGTTCTTCCGTAACAAATCCACGCGATAAAATAAGATACATTGTTGATGGTAAAACATTAAACTTCTCGGCATACTCTTTCACAAGCGAAGAGTTTTTATTAAAGAATTTTTTAAACATCATTTTGTTTTACCTACGTTATGCAAATATTATACCCAATTAAAAAAAATAGTGCAAGGAAATTTGTCCAAAATAATTTTAAAACACTTGCAAATTTTTTCTGGATATGTTAATATCAATGAGTGCAAAGATATGCTGGTGTGGCGGAATGGCAGACGCACGGGACTCAAAATCCCGCGAGGGCAACTTCATGAGGGTTCGACCCCCTCCTCCAGCACCAATAAAAGCAAGAAAATACCGATTATTCGGTATTTTTTTATAACAATTTTGTTTTCAAATCTTTTCTAACAATTTTCTAACGGAAAAATCTTGTGAGCCAAAGTTTGACTGTTATGCTTGTCTATCAAATTTGTTCGTTTCCAAAAGTTTCTAACGAATTTCTAACGGATTTCTAACGAAAATTTTAATGTTGCTTTGTATTGTTTTGTGTTCATATGTGACGTTATGTATTAAAAAATGCCAAAGGCAAGTAAAATACTTTGGCACTTTTCATATATTTATCAAATAGCCTTTCACATCAAAAAGGCTGGTTTTTATTTCATCTATAATTTTGTAATTAACTGAAGATATGTTTTTGCTTTCATTTTCGTAAATAACAATAGTATCATCAACAAAGGCTTTCTGGAACTTAACAATAGAATTTAAAAAGTCTGTTTTGTCATCGTGAATAATCGCTTTAAAGTATTTTGTTAGATTGAAATATCCCAAAACATCTTGAACTCTTTTCAGGTTTGCCTTGGTCCACAAAAAAGTTTTGTCTTTGCCATTTTGTTTAACTTTATCCAATAGTTGCGTGTTTAAAATTGTCCTATACGGCAGCCATTTCAAAGAGAAATAATCTTGTTTTGTTTGTATTATTTTTTGCAAATCTTCGCGTTTAACATTGGAGAGATTTTTTCTAGTTATGTGGTTCTTGCAATCCAATCTAGGATAGCCATATCTTTCAAGCGCAAAATTATAGGCGTCGTTGTTAAGAAATGTTGTATAAACCAAAGTATCATCTAAGTCTACAACCAAATTCATCTTAAAACCAAATCCTTTATTGATTTTTCCGTCAAAATTGTGACATCTTCATCCAACAAATCTTGATTAAGCCCAAAAATTGATTTGCCGCAGTCTTTTTGTTTGTCGAACATCATAAACCTTTGCTTGCCATAAATTTTTGCTTTTTGCATGGCATGGCGAGAACCACTGTCACCCTCGCCATAGCGATAACTCGCAATTAAAACAACCGCCTTTGAAAACATGGCTTGCAAGCGGTCGCGTTCAACAAATCGCGAAATCCCTTCGCCACGATTTTTCGGCTCGGTCACATATTCACTCACAATAAGCCCGCCGCAATCAACGATTTTTTGCGACAACTCCAAATTTTTTGGCGGATAAATTTTGTTCAGTGTTGAAGGCAAAAACGCAATAGTTTTACAAGAGTTTTTCACACATTCAGTGTGTGCCGCTGTGTCGCACCCATCCGCCAAGCCATTAACGACACAAAATCCGTTTTCAATAATCTTTGAAACAATCTTTTTCTCACGCTTTGCAATGTCTTCATTTGACTCTTTCACGCCAATTACTGCAATATTGTTTTCAATTTCATTCAAAAGCGACAAGTCTCCACGATAAGCAAACAAAAATGGTCTATCTTTTTCTGGCACCGACTCTGGAATCTTTGGAAAATTTTCGTCAAAGCAACACACAATGTCAAAATCTGAGCTTTTGAGTTTTTGTTCGTATTTGTCCGTGTTAATGTCCAACGCATTTATCTTTTCTTCAGTCGAGAAATTCTTCCAAAACAAACTTCTGGAAGTGATAAGCCCTTCGCATATGGCACTATAAATTTTTAACGCAATTTGTGAATACATCTCAATCCTTAGTTTTAGCAACTGTGTATAGTATAACATCTTTTGCGCCAAAATCAAACAGAGTTTGGATACAATCTTCAGCGACATTTACATCTTTTGTGTAAATATCATCCACCAAGATAACATTTTTGCCTTCAACAAAATTTTTATCTATAACACAAGTGTCCTTTGTGATGCCCTTATAGGATCATCTCCAAAATTATTCTCAAGACGCCAATTGTGCGTAGTTTTGGTATTTCTTACTCTTTTTATTGCATTTGTGCCGTTTTTTAAGCCAATATTGTCGACACTGCTTGATACTGCTTTTCTAAACATGAGTTGACTTTGTAAATAATTAGAGTCCGGTTTTGCTCTAGGAATGGTGCAAACTGTCATATTTGACATCTCTTTGTCTTTTGCAAGAGTTTTCAAATCGTTTGTCAATTTGTCGGCTGCAACAACAAAATCTTCTACCAAATCGGTTTCGCTTTTTTGTCTGCTCATATTCTTCAAATGATTTATGAAGTCTGGATTGCCCGGCTTTTGATATCCAATATAATCGCAATTGTAATAGCCTTTTACATCTCTGTCTAAATATTTGTTTTGTTTAATAGTGTAAGTTTTCATTTTATCTCCTTTCAATTGAAAAGAAGCCGATAATGCTCGACTTCTTCAACTGAAAGAATTATAATTAAGATAATTTTCATATTCAATATTTAGTGTCAGTTTTTTACATCTCAAAATCTTTTTTCTTTTTCAACTTCCTTTTTTCTTCAAGCATGCGTTCAAGTTCGGCAATTTCTTTGTCTATTTCTTGTTGGTCAGCGTTCGTGATTTCTTGTTCTTCAAAAGATAGTGCGTTTGAAATAGTGTTTGCGCTTGAAAGTTTGCTTGAATAGTCTAGGTGTGCGTAGGTGTCCGCAGTTGTATTGAAAGTGCTATGCCCAAGCCACTCTTGAATTTGTTTCATTTGCACGCCGTTTGCAAGCATTAGGCTTGCACATGAATGGCGCAAATCGTGAAAGCGAATTTCTTTAAGTCCGTGTTTTCTTTGGATTAACTTAAAGTGGTGGGATAGAAATTCAGGTTTAATCAATTCTCCAAGAGAATTTACACAAACATAGTCCAAATAATTTTTGTTATAACTGTTTCC